>JAKLLB010000068.1 GCA_023150345.1 Aquabacterium sp. | reverse complement strand
GTGATGGCCGCGTTGTCGTAGCGCGCGCCACTGGCGCGCAGCGCGACGCCGCCGCGCCAGCCGGCCAGCGTGGTGTCGGCCGTCAGCGTGGCCAGGCGCCGCGCGCGCCGTGCCAGGAGCAGATCGGTGTCGAGGTTGCGTGGATCGTGCCAGTCGAGCGAAGCCCCCACGTTCACCGGCCCCAGCGTGTGGCGTGCCGCCAGCGTCAGCCCCTGCAGGCGCGCGCGGCTGACGTTGGCATAGCAGCCGAAGCTGGATGCGCAGGGCCCGGGGGCGTCGAACTCGATGAGCTGGCGCACCGTGTTGCGCCAGCCGGTGAGCGACAGGGAGTGGCCGCCGGGCGCGCTCCACGACAGTGCCAACTCCGTGTTGCGCCCCTTCTCCGGCTGCAGCGTGGACGTGCCGTACTCACTGAAGCGCTGGTACAGCGTGGGTGCGCGAAACGACGTGGCCGCCGAGGCGCTCAGGCGCCAGCGCGGGGTGAAGGTCCAGCCCCAGGCCAGGCTGGCGGTGCCGTGGCCGCCGAACTCGCTGTCGCGGTCGTGGCGGGCATGGGCCTGCAGCGCATGCGCGCCGAACTCGGCGCGCCAGCCCAGGGCCAGCGCATCCTGGGTGCGCTCGCCTCGCAGCGTGGGCACCCAATCCGAAGCCGGGTTGTGCAGGCGGTCTTTCAGGTGCTCGGCCGATGCCTGCAGGCGTTGGCCACCCAGCACCCACTCGTGCTGCAGCAGCAGGTTGTCCAGCGTGGTCTCGGTGCGATAGAAGGACGGCTGGGTCTCGTAGGTGGTCTGGGAACGACCGGCATGCGCGCGGGTCGTCGACTGCGGCGACCAGCGGCCCTGCCAGGCCAGGCTCGTCGTGCGCAGCGTGTGGTCGCTGATGTCGTCGTCGTTGCCCCAGCCGTCGTACTGCGCACGCATGCGGCTGGCCACCAGCGTGGCGTCGAGCCGATGCCCAGCCGCCACCTCGAGCCCACCGCGCACGTGTGCGCTGTGGCGCCAGTGGCCATCGCGGTCGGGGTTGGACGTGATGCGTGCGTTGAAGCCGTCGCTGCGTGCATGGGCGAGCGACACCGCGTAGTCGAATGCCTGTGCGCGGCCACGCAGCGCGGCGTCGGCGGTCACCGTGCCGTGCGAGCCCACGCCGATCTGCGCCGAGGGCTGCACGCCCGAGCGAGCGCTGCGCGTGAACAACTGCACCACGCCGCTGATGGCGGACGAGCCGTAGACCGCTGCGCCTGGGCCGCGCATCACTTCGACGCGTTCGATCTGCGCCAGCGGGATCTGCTCCCAGTTCGCACCGCCGGTGGACTGCGAATCGATGCGCACCCCGTCGAGGTACACGGCGACGTGCCGCGAGTCGCCACCGCGTATGAAAACGCTGGTGGTGGCGCCCGGGCCGCCGTTGCGGCTGAACTCGATGCCCGGCAGGCGAGCCAGCAGTTCGGCCACGTCGGCCGCGCCGCTGCGCTCGATGTCGGCGCGGGTGAGCACCGAGACATCGGCCAGCACGTCGGCCAGGGCCTGCGGGCTGCGGGTGGCGCTCACCACCACGGTGGCCGACGCCTCGGCGCCGGGGGTTTGGGCAAAGGAAGATGCGGCCAGGCAGGCGGCAGCCAGCGCCACGCAGTGGCGCGCGTAGGCCCGAGGGGCCGAGGAAAGGAGGGACATGAAAGGGAACCGGACGAAAAACCGACGCGGACGCCCGCTTCCCCGTGGGCATCCACCAAACGGCCCGCTGGCACCTGAGTGCACGCGAACCACCGCGTTGGCCGGTATCCGGGCTGGCGGAGACCACCCATGTGCCCTTCCCAGGCGCTGTGCGCACCCAGTGGATTCGACATGAGCAGAGAACCAGAAGGCCTGTTTCCAGGCCGGCTCTCGTCCGCTTACCGTTGCGGGGGCAGCTCAGGTTAGGGCGCCGGTACGGCCAGGGCCGCGCGGTCCCCTCCTGATTCCCGTTGAACTGCCACGCGCGGATGACGCGTGGCGAGCACCAACGCGCACATCATAGCCGCGTCGCCTGACGGCCGGCTGGCATGTCCATCGGTCGTGGCCCAGGGTTTGCACGCATGCCTGGGGGAGGAAGGACGCTGGACGCCCGAATACTTTAGTTCTAAAGTTTCGCCAGACATCCGACGAGGAGCGTGCATGAGAATCGTGTGCATCGGTGGCGGACCAGCGGGGCTGTATTTCGCGCTGTTGATGAAGCGCCGGCACCCGGCCCACGACATCACGGTAGTCGAGCGCAACCGCCCCTACGACACCTTCGGCTGGGGCGTGGTGTTCTCCGACGCCACCATGGACCGCATGCGGCTGTGGGACCCGGTCACCGCCGAGGCCATCGAGCAGGCGTTCAACCACTGGGACGACATCGAGCTGCGCTTCAAAGGCCGCGTGATCCGCAGCGGTGGCCATGGCTTCGTGGGCATCGGCCGCAAGCGGCTGCTCAACATCCTGCAGGCGCGCTGCGAGGAGCTGGGCGTGCGCCTGGAGTTCGAGCGCGAGGTCGGTGGCGACGACGAATACCCCGACGCCGACCTCATCATCGCCAGCGACGGCATCCACTCGCAGGTGCGCGAGCGCCATGCCGCGGTGTTCCGCCCCGACATCGTCACCCGCCCCAACCGCTACATCTGGCTGGGCACGAACCGGCTGTACGACGCCTTCACCTTCGACTTCCAGCGCACCGAGCACGGTTGGTTCCAGGCCCACATCTACAAGTTCGACGAACAGACCTCGACCTTCATCGTCGAGTGCCCCGAAGCGGTGTGGCGTGCCCACGGGCTGGACCGGTTCGATGCGGCGCAATCGGTGGCCTTCTGCGAACGGCTGTTTGCCGACAACCTGCAGGGCGCGCCGCTCATGACCAACGCCCGCCACCTGCGCGGCTCGGCCTGGCTGAACTTCCAGCGCGTGAGCTGCGCGCAGTGGTGGCACCACAACGGCCGCTGCCCGGTGGTGCTGATGGGCGACGCCGTGCACACCGCGCACTTCGCCATCGGCTCGGGCACCAAGCTCGCGCTCGAGGATGCCATCGAGCTCACGGCCCAGTTCGATGCCGCCGGGCACGATGCGGGCCAGGCGGCCGATGTCTTGCAGCGTTATCAGGAGTTGCGTCGCGTGGACGTGCTGCGGCTGCAGAACGCGGCGTGGAACGCGATGGAGTGGTTCGAGGTGTGCGGTCAGCGCTACTGCGACACGCTCGAGCCCGAGCAGTTCATGTACTCGATGCTCACGCGCAGCCAGCGCATCAGTCACGAGAACCTGCGCCTGCGCGACCGTGGCTGGCTCGAGGGCTACGAGCGCTGGTTCGCCTCGCGCGCCGGCGTGGCGCGGCCCGCCGATGCGCCGGCGGTGCCACCGATGTTCACGCCCTGGCAGTTGCGCTCGGTGCCGCTGAAGAACCGTGTGGTGGTCTCGCCCATGGCCCAGTACATGGCGGTCGATGGCGTGCCCGGCGAGTACCACCTGGTGCATCTGGGTGCCCGCGCGATGGGTGGTGCCGCGCTGGTGTGCGCCGAGATGACCGCGCCGGGCCCGGATGGCCGCATCACCCCCGGCTGCCCGGGCCTGTGGAACGACGAACAGGAGGCCGCGTGGGCGCGCATCGTGCGGTGGGTGCATGCCCATACCGACGCTCGCATCGCGCTGCAACTCGGCCATGCCGGCCCCAAGGGCTCGACGCGCCGGGCCTGGGACGGTGCCGACCTGCCGCTGCCCGACGACGGCGGCGAGCCGAACTGGCCGCTGCTGTCGGCCAGCGACCAGCAGTACCTCGAGGGCGTGAGCCACTGGGCGCGGGCGATGACGCTCGCGGACATGCAGCGCGTGCGCGACGAGTTCGTGGCCGCCACCCGGCGCGCCGCGCGCGCGGGCTTCGACTGGCTGGAGATGCACGCCGCGCACGGCTACCTGCTGTCGGCCTTCCTGTCGCCCCTGACCAACCGGCGCGGCGACGCCTACGGCGGCGCGCTGGACAACCGCCTGCGCTATCCCCTGGAAGTGGCCCGCGCCATGCGCGAGGCCTGGCCCGGGCACCTGCCGATGTCGGTGCGCATATCGGCGCACGACTGGGTGGAAGGCGGCACCACGCCCGACGACGCGGTGCAGATCGCGCGCGCCTTCAAGGCCGTGGGGGTGGACCTGATCGACGTCTCGTCGGGACAGGTCAGCCCGAAGCAGCAGCCGGTGTACGGCCGCATGTACCAGACGCCGTTTGCCGATCGCATCCGCCAGGAGGCGGGCATCGCCACCATGGCGGTGGGGGCGATCAGCGAGGCCGACCATGCGAATGCCATCGTCGCCGCCGGGCGCGCCGATCTCTGCGCCGTGGCGCGGCCGCACCTGGCCAACCCGGCCTGGACCTTGACCGAAGCCGCCCGGCTGGGCTACACCGAGCTGGCCTGGCCGCGTCCGTACGTGGCCGGCAAGTCGCAGATGGAAGGCCTGTTCGCGCGCGAGCGTGCGGCGCTGGCCGCTGGTGCGCCAGCGGGCCCGCGGCCCGACTGACGCGTGTGCAGGCGCCGACCGGAGGAACGCCATGCCCAGTGCCCATGTCGATACCTTTGCCCGCGACCGCTTGCCGCCGCCGCAGGCGCTGCCGCGGTTCCTGTTCGAGTTGCCCGAGTTGCAGTTCCCGGCGCAGCTGAACTGCGCTCGTGAGTTGCTCGATCGCGCCGTCGAGCGCGGCTGGGGCGACCGCGTGTGCATCCGCGCGCCCGGCGGGCTGCGCTGGACCTACGCCGATCTGCAGGCCCGCTCCAACCAGGTGGCGCGCGTGCTGGTGCACGACCTGGGCCTCGTGCCCGGCAACCGGGTGCTGCTGCGCGCGCCGAACACGCCGATGATGGCGGCCTGCTGGTTCGGCGTGATGAAGGCCGGTGGCATTGCCGTGGCCACCATGCCGCTGCTGCGCGCTCGCGAGCTCGCAGCCATCATCGGCATCGGCCAGGTCAGCCATGCGCTGTGCGATGCCGAACTGGCCGGCGAGCTCGACGAGGCCGCGATCGCCCAGCCGGTGTTGAAGCACCGCCTGGACTTCGGCGGCGCGGCCGGTGCGCTGGAGGCGGCAATGGCGCGCCACGCGCCCACCTTCGATGCCGTCGACACCGCTGCCGACGACACCTGCCTGCTGGCCTTCACCTCGGGTACCACCGGCGTGCCCAAGGCCACGATGCACTTCCACCGCGATGTGATGGCCGCGTGCGCCTGCTGGCCGCCGCATGTGCTGCGGGCGCAGGCCGATGACGTCTTCATCGGCAGCCCGCCGCTGGCCTTCACCTTCGGGCTGGGTGGATTGCTGCTGTTTCCGATGGCGGTGGGCGCGAGCACCGTGCTGCTGCCGCGTGCCACCCCGCCGGACCTGGTGGCGGGCATCCAAGAGCACGGCGCCACGGTGCTGTTCACGGCACCGACGAGCTACCGCGTGATGGCCGCGCGCGGCGACGAGCTGCGCGCGACGCCGCTGCGCAAGTGCGTCTCCGCCGGCGAGGTGCTGCCCGCGGCCACGCGGGTGCAATGGAAGCAGGCCACCGGCATCGACATCATCGACGGCATCGGCGCCACCGAGATGCTGCACATCTTCATCTCGGCCGACGAGGCGCATGCCCGCGCCGGCGCCACCGGCGTGCCGGTGCCGGGCTACCGCGCCGAGGTGGTGGACGATGACGACCAGCCTGTGCCGCCGGGCACCGTGGGCCGGCTGCGCGTGCAAGGGCCCACTGGCTGTCGCTACCTGGCCGACGAGCGCCAGCGCCAGTATGTGCGCCATGGCTGGAACTACACCGGCGACGCGTATCTCGTGGATGCCGACGGCTACTTCCACTTCCAGGCCCGCACCGACGACATGATCGTCTCGGCCGGCTACAACATCGCGAGCCCCGAGGTGGAGGATGCGCTGATGCAGCACCCGGCCGTGGCCGAGTGCGGCGTGATCGGCGTACCCGACGAAGAACGCGGCCACCTCGTCAAGGCCTATGTGGTGCTGCGTGCGGGCCATGCACCCACGCCCGCCACGGCCGCCGAATTGCAGGACCACGTCAAGCGCACCATCGCGCCGTACAAGTACCCACGAGCGGTGGCTTTCGTCGACAGCCTGCCGCGCACGCAAACGGGAAAACTGCAGCGGTTCAAGTTGCGCGGGATCTGATCGGCGGTCACAACGCCCCGGGTGGCACTGACGCTCGGGGGCCGGCGCCGCAGGCGCGCGCCGCCGTCAGCCGAGCGGGTGGGCCCCTGCCGGCGATGCGCCGGCGGCAGGCGGCATGTTCTTGCGCACCAGTGCCACCACCAGCGTGAGCACCAGCGCCAGCCCCAGCAGCAGCACCGCGCCGACCGCCCAGATCACCCACACCAGGGCCGGTGCGGCCCCCCCCATCCAGCCCAGCACCTGTTGCATCACGTCCAGGGTGATGCGGATGGCGTCGATGGCGCCGGGCATCCAGCGTTCGATCCACTCGCTGTGGGGGATGCGATCGAGCAAGGGCTCGAGCTCACCCACCCACTGAACGCCGCCGACCATCAAGGCATGCAAGCCCCACCCGGCAGCCGACCACAGGGCCAGCAGCACGGCGGCAACGATCCAGATGGCGATCAGCATGGCGGTACCTCGATTCGACGGGACAGGCGGGCGACGCCAGACGGCCCGAAAGCACGTGTTGGCGCTGGATGCACGGCACAACCGCAAGCGTAACGCCCACGCCAAGCCCGCGCCAGCGCCGGGTGCTTGCCGGAGTGCCGGCGCCGCGGCGCGTCGCTCAGGCCGCCGGCGGCAGTTCGGCGCAGACCCGGGCGCGGCCCTCGTGCTTGGCCCGGTACAGCTGCCGGTCGGCTGCGGCCACGAGTTCGGACTCCGCGCCGAGCGACACCCCAGGCGGGTGCGCGCTGCGCCCGGCCACGCCCAGGCTGAGCGTGACCACATGCCCGGCCGGGCCGTCGGCATGCTCGATGGCGAGCGCGCGCACCAGGTCGGCCAGGCGCTGTGCCAGTTCCAGCGCGCCGGCCACATCGGTCTCGGGCAGGATGCACGCGAACTCCTCGCCGCCATAGCGTGCCACCATGTCCGCCGGGCGATTCAGGCCCAATGCCAGGGCGTGGGCGACCCGGCGCAGGCAGTCGTCGCCGGCCTGGTGGCCGTAGCGGTCGTTGTACTTCTTGAACGCGTCGATGTCGGCCAGGATGAGCGCCAGTGGCGTGCCGTTGCGCGCCGACCGGGCCCACTCCTGCTGCAGGCGCTCGTCGAAGTAGCGGCGGTTGAACACGCCGGTCAGGCCGTCGATGAAGGCCATCTGGCGCAGCAGGTCAGACTGCTGCTTGAGGGTGAGGTGGGTGCGCACCCGGGCGCGCACGATCGCTGGGTGGATGGGCTTGGCGATGAAGTCCACCGCGCCGGCATCCAGGCCCCGCGCCTCGTCGTCGGCTTCGCTGTGGGCGGTGACGAAGATCACCGGGATGTCGGCGGTGGCCGTGTCGGATCGCAGGCGGCGGCAGACCTCGTAGCCGTCCATGCCGGGCATCACCACGTCGAGCAGCACCAGGTCGGGCAGTTTCTCGTGGGCCACCTTGAGCGCCTGTTCACCACCGGTGGCCATGAACACCTGGTAGTCGCCGGCCAGTGCCTGGTACAGCGTCTGCACGTTGGCAGGCTGGTCGTCGACGACCAGCAGGCGAGGCCGGCGCGGCGGGCTCGTCACCGGCAGGTGGATCTTCATCTCGTCCATGCCTGGGCCAGCGCATCGCAATGCGCCAGGGCGCTTTCGAAGTCGAGTGCTGAAACGGCCTCGCCCACCGCCGCCAGCGATTCTGGCGCCGACGCGGCGAAGCCCTGTTGCAACTCGGCGTAGACGTCGGTGGCCGACATGTCCATATCCTTGAGCAGGTTCACCAGCTTGTCAAACAACGGGCGCAGGGCTGCGAGATCAGGACCACCCGGCGCCGGTGAGGCCGTCGCCGTGGGTTGCGTGGCCTCGCGCAGGCGCGGCAGCAGCTCGGCCAGGTTGGCCTGCGTGCGCAGCGCTGCCTCGCGCACTCGGGTGGGCCAGGTGGCGTCGGCCTGGGGCGTGGCAGGTCCACCCAGGGCCTTCTCGGCTTCGGCCGCCAGCTTGGCCAGCGTCACCGCACCCAGCGTGGCGGCCAGGCCCTTGAGCGTGTGCATCTGCCGCGAGGCATCCTCCCGTGCACCTCTGGCCAGGTGGCCCGCCAGTTCGTCGGCGGCGCCGCCCAGTTGCTGGGCGAAGGATCCAGCCATGCGCAGCAGCACGTCGGCGCGTCCGCTCATGCGCGACAGAGCCGCGGCGAAGTCGATGCCGCGGCCCAGGGCATCGTCGAGCAGTTCGGCCGGCACCTGAACCTCGCTGCGTGGCTGGCCGCGCCCGGCGGCCACGGTGCCGGGCGCCGGCGCCGGCGCCACCGGCCGATGACCGGTCTGGCGCACGATGGTGTCGACGAGCTGGTCCAGGTCGAACGGCTTGCCCACGTGGGCGTTCATGCCGGCGGCCAGGCAGGCATCGCGGTCGCTGGCCATGGCGTTGGCGGTCATCGCCACGATCGGCAGCCGGGCCAGACCGAGCCGGCTGCGGATCTCGCCGGTGGCGGTGAAGCCGTCCATCACCGGCATCTGCAGGTCCATCAGCACCAGATCGAAGGGGGGTTGCGCGTCGGCCACGGCCTGCACCCCTTGCTGGCCGTCGGCTGCCAGGCTGATGTGCGCGCCTTCGCCCTCGAGCAGTTCCTGTGCCACCTGCTGGTTGTTGGGGTTGTCCTCCACCACCAGGATGCGCAGGCCCTGCAGCCGCGGATGGCCGGCGGGCTGGGCCGCCGATCGCGACGGGTGGCCTTCGCCGCGATCGCTGCGCGCGTCCACCACCGCATCGAGCAGCATCGACGCGGTCACCGGCTTGACGAGGTACCCATCGAGCAGCGACTGGTCTTCGGCCGGGCGTTCGGCGAGCTTGAATCGGCCGTGCGCGGTGACCATCATCAGCAGCGGCGCGCCCGCACCGCACAGCGCGCGGATGCGCTGGCTCGTCTCCCAGCCGTCCAGTCCCGGCATCTGCCAGTCGACGAATGCCGCGCCGTAGGGAGCGCCCTCGGACATGCGCCGCTGCACCATGGCCACCGCATCCTCGCCGCTGGCGGCCACTTCCACCTGCCAGCCCAGCGACTCGGTCATCATGGTGAGCACTTCCCGGGCGGTGGGGTTGTCATCCACGACCAGCACCCGCAAGGGCGGCACCTGGCCGCGTGGGCTGTCCTCCACCGTCTCCTCGTGGGCGATGGGCATGGGCAGCGTGAAGCTGAAGCAGCTGCCCTCGCCCGGTGCGCTTTGCAGCGTCATCTCGCCGCCCATCATCTGCACCAGGCGCTGGCTGATGGCCAGGCCCAGGCCGGTGCCACCGAAGCGCCGGGTGGTGGAGGCCTCGGCCTGGGAGAAGCCGCTGAAGATGCGCGCCTGATGTTCCGGGGCGATGCCG
The DNA here is from genome assembly GCA_023150345.1 of Aquabacterium sp. Lineage (GTDB taxonomy): Bacteria > Pseudomonadota > Gammaproteobacteria > Burkholderiales > Burkholderiaceae_C > Pseudaquabacterium. The sequence continues at coordinate 15,012 of JAKLLB010000068.1, read as the reverse complement.
ATGCCGGTGTCGCGCACGCTGAACTCGACGATCGAGTCCGTGAAGTTGGCGGCCACCTGGCGCACGCCGATCACCACCTCGCCGCGTTCGGTGAACTTGATGGCATTGCCGCTGAGGTTGATCAGCACCTGCTGCAGCCGCAGGTCGTCGGCCACCAGTGCCCGCGGTACGGCCGGGTCGACGCGGAACAGCACCTCCACCGGCTTGGCGCCCAGGTTGGCCGAGACGATCACCGACAGGTCGCGCATCAGACGGTCGAGCCGGAACGGGCGCGGGTCGAGCTCGAGCTTGCCGGCCTCGACCTTGGAGAAGTCCAGGATGTCGTTGAGCAGGCCCAGCAGCGCGCGCGCGGCACGCTCGGTCTTCTCGGTGTAGTCGCGTTGCCGGGCGTTGAGTTCGGTGCTGCGCAGCAGCTTGAGCATGCCGAGGATGGCGTTCATCGGCGTGCGGATCTCGTGGCTCATGTTGGCCAGGAACTGGCTCTTGGCGCGCGAGGCCGACTCTGCCGCTTCGGTGGCGTTCTTCAGGTCGGTGATGTCGATGCGAAAGCCCACGATGTGGCCATCGGGCATGCGCCGCTCCACCACCCGCAGCCAGCGGCCGTCATCCAGGTGCTGCTCCAGGAACGTGCTGGGCGAGCGATGCAGCGCCATGCGCTCGGCCACCCATTCATCGACGCGACCGATCGCATCGCGGTATTGGCCCCGCTCGGCGCCGGTGCGCACGATCTCCTCGAAGCTGGCGCCGGGCACGATCAGATCGGCCGATGATGCGTACAGCTCGCGGTATTTGTCGTTGCAGAACACCAACCGATCCTGCGGGTCGTACAGCACGAAGGCCGCGTTCACCGCATCGATCGCGCCGCGCAGCAGTGCCTCGGCGCGGCGCACCTCCTGCTCGGCCTTCTTGATCGGCGTGACATCGGTGACCATGCCGACGAAGCCGTGCACCTGGCCTTCGCGCAGATCGGGGATCAAGTGCACCATCGAGTATGCGTGCTCGCCGTCGGGCATCTCACGGTCGAACTCGTAGCCGATGGTCTGGCCCGCGTACACGTCGTCCAGGTAGGGCAGTTGGTTCTTGGCGTAGACCGGGCCCACGAACTCCTCGAACGTCTGACCGGGACTCTTCTCGGCCGATCCGCCATAGAAGGCAAAGCTGGCACGGTTGGCGAACTTCAGCCGGCGCCGTGCATCGAAGTAGGCCAGGCGACCGGGGATGTAGTCGATCACCAGCCGCATCAAGTGTTCGCTTTCCTTGAGCGCGGCCTCGGCGAGCTTGCGCTCGGTGGCGTTGGTGTAGGTGGTGACGAAGCCGCCATCGGGCAGCGGCACGCCGCGCACCTCGACCACCAGCCCGTCGGGTCGCGTGCGCTCGAAGTGGTGCGGCGCCGGATGGCGGGCGTGATCGACGATGGTCTCCACCATCTCCTCGGCATTGCCCGGCCCATACTCCCCGCGCTCGACGTTCAGGCGGATGATGCTCTCGAACGTGGTGACCGGGCCGGCGAACAGGTGGTCGGGCAGGTCCAGCAACTGCCTGAACTCGACGTTGTAGGAAACCAGGTTCAGGTCCGCATCGAACACGCTCAGGCCGCAGGGCAGGTTCTCGAGGATGACTCGGAAGGTCTCGTTGCGCTGGCGCAGTTCGTCCTCGGCGCGCTTGCGTTCCGAGATGTCCGACTGGGTTCCGGCGAGGTAGAGGGCCCGGCCGTTGTCGTCGCGCCGGCACACCGCACCGCGGCAATGCACCCAGACCCAGTGCCCGGCCTTGTGGCGCATCCGGATCTCGGCATCGAAGTTGGTGCTGGTGCCCTTGAAGTGGGCGGCCAGGCGGGCATTGGCTTCCTTCTGGTCCTGCGGGTGCGTCAGCGCGAGCCAGGTCTGGACGGTCAGTGGCGACAGCTCGTCCAATGTGTAGCCCAGCATCTCGGCCCAGCGGGCATTGACGGCCATCTCACCGGTCACGACATCCCACTCCATGGTGCCGACGTGGGTGCCGCGCAGGATGCTTTCCAGGCGCATCGTCATGAGGCTGGCCGCGTCCTGCGCCGCCTTGCGCGTGGTGATGTCCTGGTGCGTGCCGGCCATCGTGATCGGGTGGCCTTGTCCGTCGCGCTCCACCACCCGGCCGCGGGTCAGCACCCAGACCCAATGGCCCAGGCGGTGCTTCATGCGCAGCTCGCACACGAAGTCGGGCGTCTGTCCATCCAGGTGGCGCTGCAGGTCGGCCATCGCCACCGGCAGGTCGTCCGGATGGACCCGGCGCTGCCAGCTCTGCAGGGTGACCGGCTCGACCTCCGGCAAGGTGTAGCCCAGCATCGTGGCCCACCGCTCGTTGACGGTGGTCTCGCCCGTGGCCACCCGGTACTCCCAGGTGCCGGCATCGGTGCCGCGCAGGATGTTGTCCAGGCGCTTGCGTTCGTGCTCGAGCTGGGACGTGGCCTCCTTGAGCGCTGTGATGTCGCTGCGGATGGAGACGTACTTCTCGGGCTTGCCGTCCCTGCCCATGAAGGGCAAGATCACCGCGTCGACCCAGTAGTGCGTGCCGTCCTTGCGGCGGTTGCGCACTTCACCGTGCCAGGGCTCGCCATGGGCCAGGCCGCGCCAGATCTTGCGCCAGGTCTCCTTGTCGAGCCAGCCTGAGTTCACGATGCGGTGGTTCTGGCCGATCAGCTCGTCGCGGCTATAGCCGGTCACGGTACAGAAGCGGTCGTTCACGTCGATGATCGTGCCGGTGCGGTCGGCCACCGAGACGATGGAGTGGGCATGGATGGTGCGCAGCAGGGCCTGCGCTTCGCGCTGGGCGGCTTCGAGCGCATCGAGCGTGTGGCGTTGCTCGGTGATGTCGGTGCTGATCTCCATGAAACCGGTGAGCACGCCGCTGTCGTCGTGCAGCGGCTGCAACTCTGTGTCGACCCAGTAGGTGCGGCCGTCCTTGGCCCGGTTGAGGATCTGCACGCGGCAGCCGGTGCCGCTCTGAACGGCTTGCGCCAACGCCTGCAAGGCCTGGGGGTCGGCCTGGCCGCTGGACAGCAGTTCCTCCGGCGTTCGACCCTGGGCTTCTTCGGTGGTGTAGCCGGTGATGCGGGTGAAACCCTCGTTGATCCACACGATGCGCATCTGCCGGTCGGTGATGTGGACGCCGTTGGAGGTGTGGCGGGCCACGGCAGCCAGGCGGGTCAGGTCGGCTGTCATGCGCTGGGCCAGGCCGAGGGCTCGCACGCGCCCCGAGGCCAGCGCCCACACGGCCAGCGCGCCGACGAACGAGAGCAGTGCGCCTGCCAGCGCCACGTAGGCCGCGGCACTGCGGTCGATGGCCGACGAAAACGAGCGCGTCGTGCTGGCGCGCAAGGTGAGCAGGCGGCCGCCGATTGGCAGGTTGCGTGCAGCCTCGAACAGGCGACCGCGATAGCGCTGGGCATCGACCAGTGCGCCCGCTTCGGAGGCTTCGGCTTGCAGGTGGCCATCGGCGTCGTAGATCACCTGTTCGAGGCGCGTGCCGTCGCCGTCGAAGACCTCGAAGTCGAGCTGGCCGCCAGCGGATTGCGCGGCGCCAGCCAGCAGTTCACCAGCCAGCAGCGGCATGTAGGCGATCCCCACCAGCGCGCGCTGGCGCTGCTCCGCACTGACCGGGTCCGCCCCAGCCCGGTAGATCGGCATGAGCAACAAGTAGCCGGGCTCGTCGCGGACGCCCTGAACCAACCGGATCCGGGGTGTCAGTGTCGGCTCGCCTGTCTCGATGGCCTGTTGCATTGCCGCCAGACGCACCGGATCCGCGCCGACGTCGTAGCCCCAGGCTGCGTAGTTGCTGGCCAGCGGCTCGATGTGCTTGACCACGTACAGATCGGGCGCCTCGCCCGACGTGCGCACTTGGAAGTCGCGCGCATCGTCGGCGCGCACGTCGGCCACGAAGGCCGCCAGTTCGTCGCGGGGAACCCGCTGGATGAATCCGAATCCCAGCGCCCCGGGAAACTCCTGCAGGCTGCGTGACTCGGCGAAGGCCCGGAATTCGGCGCGACTGACCTCGCGGCTGGCCGCGTAGACCGCGCGTGCGCCGCGCAGGCCGTTGGTCGGCTCGCGAAACCGCCGCATGACCTCGCGCTCCAGGCGTTCGAGCTGGCGGTCGAACTCGATGCGGGATTCGGCATCCAGACGACCTTGAACCCAGATCGTGGCCGTGGCGGTGAGCGCGAGGCCCACCAGGTAGGCTGTCGCGGTGGCGGCGATCGCCTGGCGGCGGTGACGCTTGGAGTCGCCCAGCCGGCGCGGTGCGCCGTTCGTCGCAGGGCGGTGCGCGTCGAGGCTCGCGCCGGCTGCGGCGCGGGTCGCCTGCATGCATCGCCAGTAGATCGGCGGCGCACTGAGCAGTGCCAGCAGCGCGGCGTCGAGCAGTGCGGCATTCAGTCCCGAGAACTGGGTGCCCAGGTCCGGGAGCCCCAGCATCAATGCAGACTCGACCACCGTCACGATGGCGAGCACCTCGAACATCAGTCGCACGGGTATCGGGCCAGGCTTCATCGCTGCGCAGGGCGTTGTGGCACACCTAACCGGGCGCGGGCAGTGTCTCCAGGTCACCGCCTCGATCCGGGTGCGGGGCATTGTCATGCCCGTGACACGCCGCGAAAAGCAAAAACTGATACCCGCAGCCCCGGCAACTCAGGGCTTAGGCGTTCACCCGCAAGTCTGGATGGCTATTCGCCCTTGAGGCGCCGGCCGACGATCACGACCTGCTGGACCACACGGTGGCCAACCACCACCACTTGCTGGGTGAACTCGACGCCCACGCGGTGCAGCAATGTCAGCCCGCCCTCGGGCCCGGCCATACGGGCCACGCTCAGCAACACGAGCAGCGTGACGGCCAAGGCGCTGGCCAACGCGATCGGATGGGCATGGAAGCTTCGGAACATCTGGACCTCCTCGCCGTGGGCACCACACATCGGCACGGCCGACACCGCTGGCCCACACCCCGAATATAGGGTTCCCACTGATTTCGGCAAGAGGCGAGCCCGGCCGGAGGTGTGACGGGAGGCACAATCACCGGCAAACTGGCCTGCGATGATGCCGCCCGCCGTGCACGGCGCCGGCGGCCGCGGGGCCGGCGCGTGGCGCCAAGCAAAGAGCGTGGAGCGGGCGTGAGCGTTCGACCGGGCTGCCACGCCCGAATGACCAAGAGGAATCCAAGACATGAGATTGCGTTATCGGCTGTTGCCGGCGCTGCTGCTGGCTGCCAGTGCCGTGCATGCAACGACCCCCGAGGGGAATGACAACCGGGGGGCAGCCTCGGCTGACCCGGGCCCGCTGCAGCGGGCCGACGAGGGCGGTGAGCGCGACGGTGTGTTCCGCGTGCTGGGCCGACATGCCCGCGAAGCGGGCCGGGCCCATGCCATCGTCGACCTTCAGCCCATGCCGTTGGCCGACGTGCTGGCTGACAGTGTCCGATTGCGTGTAGAAGCGGCTCCGCTCGAGCGAGCCTTGCTCGACGAACTCGGTGCGGGTGCGCAGTTGCGTTGGAGCAACGGCATTGGCCAGCTGCAACTGGCACTGGACGCCACCGGCGTCAAGCGCCTGGCGCGCAGCACGGGCGCGTTTCAGGTGCGGGTGGCCGGCGATGCCGCCGCCGCGCCGCGAGCGGGTGCGCGCGCCACTGGGGTGGCCACCGTTGCCGAGGCGCAACCGCAGCCCGCGGGTGTTCCGGCGCTGGGCACCAGCGTCGCCTCGACCCGCATGACCCAAGCCCACGCCCTGGGGTTTGCGGGTGCCGGTGCAACGGTCGTGATCATCGATACCGGCGTGCAGAAGGACCACCCGGCCTTCGCCGCCGAGGGCGGTGGCTCCCGAGTGAAGCTGGAAGCCTGTTTCGGCACCACCAGCGGCGAGTTCAAGTCCATCTGCCCGAATGCTGCTGCCGACGGCGACGGTGCCGGCGACTCGCCCGTGGGCGAGGCGGGCTCGGGCGCACCCCGCAACGGCTGCAGCAGCGGCGTGTGTGGCCACGGCACGCATGTGGCGGGCATCGCGGCTGGTGCCTCCGGCATGGCGCCCAAGGCCGAGATCGCATCGGTGCAGTTGTTCTCGTACACCGACGCCGGGCTGGCCACAGCGTTCGTGGGCGACCTCACAAACGCGCTGAACGCGGTGGTGGCGCGCGCGAACCCCACCACGAACAACGCGATCGTGGTGAATGTCGGCATGCATGGCTACAAGCCCAACGGCGAAGGCTGGAGCGCTGCCTGTGACGGCTACAACACCGCCTTCGGCAACGTGGCCGAGGCGGTGAAGAAGCTGCACGACGTGGGCATTGCGGTGATCGCGCCCACTGGCAACAAGGGGCTCAACGGCTCGATCGCCTTTCCGGCGTGCCTGTCGCGGGTGGTCAAGGTGGCTGCTGCCGACAACGCCGCGGGCTACACGACCGCGCCCGCCCGCTGGGCACGCTCGAACCTCGCCAGCGCCATCGCCTACTCGCTGACCCTGTACACCCCCGCGCTGTGGCTGGCGCCCGGCGCCCCCGTCACATCGGCCTGGCCGGGCGGCGGCACCGCTGCGCTCTCCGGCACGTCGCAAGCCGCGCCCCATGTGGCCGGCATGTATGCCGCACTCAAGGCGGTGCAGCCGGACTGGTCGGTCACGCAGCTCAACGAGTACGTGCGCGCCAGCGCATCGGCAGCGGTGAAGATCAACCTGCCCACCGTGACCGGCCCCAATCCCCCTCAGAATCTCGTGGAGTTCCGCTATGTCTTGCTGCCGAACTGAGGCGCAAACCCCGGCTGTGGCTGCCGTGGCCGCAGGGCACGTGCAGAGCCCGGTCGCGCGGCCGGGCCGCGGTGGGCGTGCCTGGATGGGTGCCTGCCTGGCGGCCGCGCTGGCGCTGGCCGGTTGCGGCGGCGGCGCAGAAGATTCCGATGCCGCGAGTGCCTACCTCGTGGCGCGCTATGCCGGCGTCGACGGCCTGAACGGCAACCCCTGGCCACCCGCGCGCGACCGGCTGGCGGCCGCCGGCGTCACGGTGCGCTCGGCGCGATGCGTGCATCGGCTCACCCAGGACGGCGAAGTACAGGGCGACACCTGGGCCGGCGATCCGCCGGTGTGGGTGGTCGTCGAGATCAGCAGCCGCCAGCTCGACAAGGCGCGCTCGGCCGATGCGGCGTGGGCCACCTACGAACCCACTGCCACCAAGGTCTGGGCGCCCTACCAGGGCAACGCGGCAAGCTGCCCGGCAACGGCCGGCTGAACGCGGCCGCCGCCCCGCGGCGGTGGACCGACGGCTGGCCTTACCCGGCGAACAAGGCGCGGTGCTGCTCGCGCAGCAGGTTCTTCTGCACCTTGCCCATGGTGTTGCGCGGCAATTCGGGCACCACGAAGGCCTGCTTGGGCACCTTGAAGTTGGCGATTCGGCCCTTGAGCCCCGCGACAAGCTCGGTCGCGTCGAGCGCGGCGCCGGTGCGCGGCACCACCACCGCGATCACCGCCTCGCCGAAGTCGGGATGCGGCACGCCCACCACGGCCGATTCGGCGACGCCGGGCATCTCGTTCAGATAGCCCTCGACCTCCGCCGGGTAGACGTTGTAGCCGCCGCTGATGATGAGGTCCTTGCTGCGACCGACGATGGTGATGCGGCCATCGGCGTCGGCCCGCCCCACGTCGCCGGTGCGGAACCAGCCGTCCGCTGTGAACTCCTCCCGGGTCTTGTCGGGCATGCGCCAGTAGCCCTTGAAGACGTTGGGGCCGCGCACCTCGATGCCGCCGATCTCACCGGCGGCGCAGGGTTGGCCGTGCTCGTCGTGCACCCGCACGCCCACGTCGGGCAGCGGGTAGCCCACGGTGCCAGCCACGCGGTCCGATTCGGGCCGGTACGGGTTGGAGGTGAGCATCACCGTCTCGCTCATGCCATAGCGTTCCAGGATGGTGTGCCCGGTGCGCTCGGTCCAGGCATGGAAGGTCTCGGGCAGCAGCGGTGCCGACCCGCTGATGAACAGCCGCATGTGCGCGCAGGCCGCGTGGTCGAGTGTGGGCTCGGCCAGCATGCGCACATACAGCGTGGGCACGCCCATGAACACCGTGGCCTCGCCGAGCCGCGCGATCACCGCGGCCGGGTCGAAGCGCGAGAACCAGATCATGCGGCTGCCATTGAGCAAGGCGCCATGCGAGGCGACGAACAGCCCGTGCACATGAAAGATGGGCAATGCATGGATCAGCACGTCGCCGCCATCGGTGGCGCCGCGCCAACCCCAGTAGCTGCGGAGCACCTGGGCGTTGGAAAGCAGGTTGCCGTGGGTGAGCATCGCACCCTTGCTGCGCCCGGTGGTGCCGCTGGTATACAGGATGGCCGCGAGGTCGTCGGCGCGGCGGGGCACCGGCCGGTGCCGGTCGCTGCATTGCGCGGCGCGTTCGAGCAGGCTGCCGGTGCGGTCATCTCCCAGCGTGTAGACGGCGCGAGTGCCGGCCTGAAACGCGATTCGGCTCAGCCACGGGAAATTCCGCGGCGTGCACACCACCACCGCCGGCTCGGCATTGCCGATGAAGTAGGCCATCTCGGCGGCCTGGTAGGCGGTGTTCAGCGGCAGGTACACGAGGCCCTCGCGAAACACGGCCAGGTACAGCATGAGCGCCTCGACGCTCTTGTCGGTCTGCACCGCCACGCGGCTGCCCTCGGGCAGACCGAGGCCGCGCAGCAGGTTGGCCATCATGGCGGTGCCACGCTCCAGGTCGCGCCAGGTGTAGCGCAGCGGCTCGAACGGTTGGCCCGCCGGGCCATCGGCGGTCTCGATGGCGACGCCGTCGAGGTCGGCGGGGAAGGCGCCACGCAGGGCGCTGAAGAGGCTTTGGTCGGTCATGATCGTCTCTGCCGCCCACGCTCCTAGTCGAGCTTGGCTCCCGAACTCCTGACCACTTCGCGCCAGCGCTTGACTTCGGCACCGACGAAGCGGCCGAAGTCGGCGCCCCAAAGGCTGGGCGGCAGCGCACCCAGGCCTTGCCAGGCGGCCTTGATCTCCTCGGAGTTCAGTGCCTTGCGCATCTCCGCCTGCATGGCCTCGATGATGGCCGTCGGCGTGCCCTTGGGCGCCCACAGGCCGTACCAGGTGGCCACCTGGTAGGTGGGCACGCCACCTTCGGCGGCAGTGGGGACATCCGGAAATCCCGGAGCGCGCTTGTCCGCGGCCACGGCGATGGCCTTGATGCGGCCGGCCTTGATGTGCGCGGCCGATGAGCCCAGGCCGTCGAACATCAGGTCCACCTGGCCGGCAATCAGGTCCTGCAGCGCCGGGCCTGCGCCGCGATAGGGGATGTGCGTGATGAAGGTCCGCGTCTGCAGCTTGAACAGCTCGCCTGCCAGGTGGTGCGACGTGCCATTGCCGGCTGATGCGTAGTTGAGTTTGCCCGGGGTCCTGCGCACGATTTCCAGCAGACCCTTGAGATCGGTGGCGGCCACGCGCTGCGGATTCACCACGATCACCTGCGGCACGCTGGAGATCAGGCCCACCGGCACGAAATCGGTCTCGATCTGGTAGTCGAGCTTCGGGTACATGGACGGTGCGATCGCGTGGTGCACCGCGCCCATGAAAAACGTGTAGCCGTCCGGTGCTGCGCGCGCTGCCAGGCTGGCGCCCACGGTACCGCCGGCACCGCCCTTGTTGTCGATGATGAACTGCTTGCCGCTGGCCTTGCCCATGGCACCGAACAGCGGCCGTGCGAATGCATCGGTGCCGCCGCCGGCCGGGAACGGCACGACGATGGTGACGGGCTTGGTCGGCCAGCCCGGTGCCTGTGCCAGGCACGCGGGCGCGGCGAGCGAGGCGCCGGCCAGGGCCAGCATCTGCCGGCGGTTGGGGTGCGAAGTGGGGTGTGTCATCGTGGCTCCTCGTCGATTCGGTGTCGGGCGTGGGTGCCGTGGCGCCCAGGCGTCTCAGTTCGGTTGGGGCGGTGCCGCACGGCCATGGGTCACAGCAGCGCCGCCACGGCGCGCGCATGCACCACCCGGCCGCGCAGGAAGCGCTCGCGCGTGGCTTCCAGGCGGTTCAGGTCGTACAGGTAGTTGACCATCCAACCTGCCGACTGGCGCAAGCCCTTGGCGGTGGGGTTCGCCATGGGGTTGAGCCGTTCCAGGCGGGCGCCGTTGTCGAGGTGAAAGCGCGCCACCGGGTCACCGGCCGGATGCACGCTGTGGTGGATCAGATAGTGAGCGGCCAGGCGCGACAGGGCCTGCGCCACCTGCCGGCCGGTCTGCGCACCACCGCTGTGGGCCAGACGGGAGAGGTCGTCACCGGTGGCTTCGCGCAGCACTGCCAGCGCGTGCATGGCGCGTTCGGCCGCGGCGGCAGGCCAGCCGGCAAACGCCAGCCCGTCGCCGGCGCGCAGCAGCCAGTCCATCAGGCCGGGTATGGGCGACAGCGTGCAGAACGTGCGCACCTGCGGCAGCTCGCGCTGCAGTTGCTCGGCCACCCGCTTGATCAGCCAATGCCCCAGCGAAACCCCGCGCAGCCCCGGCTGGCAGTTGCTGATCGAGTAGAACACTGCCACGCGGAAGGCATCGGCGGGCAGGGCTGGCGACTTCTTGTCGATCAGCGGCGCGATCGTGCCCGACATCTCCGGCACGAGCGCGACTTCAACGAAGATCAAGGGCTCGTCGGGCAGCTGCGGGTGGAAGAAGGCGAAGCAGCGTCGATCGGGCTGCAGCCTGCGGCGCAGGTCGTCCCAGCCGTCGACTTCGTGCACGGCTTCGTGGCGGATGATCTGCTCGAGCAGCTGCGCCGGGGAGCTCCAGTCGACCCGCCGCATCTGCAGGAAGCCTGGGTTGAACCAGCTCGACAGCAGGTGGTGCAGGTCGTGCTCCAGCGCGGACCACCGCGGCTGGCGCGGCAGCCGCTCGAGTAGCGAGCGGCGCAGCCGCACGATGGCGGCAGTGCCACCGGGAGCGCGGTTCAACCGGCGCAGCAGCTCCTGTCGTGGCGGCTCTGCAGCCTGCATCAAGCGGATCAGGCGATCGGCCTGGTCTGGCGCCTCCGCATAGGCCTGTGCACAGGCCAGCACCTGCTGCGGCTGAGGGCTGTAGTCGCGCGCCAGATGGTCGAAGTAGCGGCGTCGGCCGTCCTCCGGCAGGGCCTCGATCTGGGCCACGATGCCCTGTGCGAACACCGGGTCGAAGGTGTCGCCGCGGTCGGACACCAACCGGCGGCAGTCGGACAGCAGCGTGCGCAGCGCGCGGTCGGCGGGCTCAGCCATGGCGGCGGCGGTGCGACTCGCGCAGCTGCAGCGCCTTCAGGGCTGCGAGCTGGGCCATGAGGTGATCGTGCATCGCCCGTTCGGCGCGCATGGCATCTCGCTGCACGATGGCGTCGAGCAGCACCCGGTGCTCGTTGATCGATGCCGCCAGCCGGCCGGGCAACTGCAGCTGTCGGCCACGCCACAGGCGCAGGAACCGGCGCAGGTCACCGGTGGCGCGGTCGAGCCAGCGGTTGGCCGCCAGCTGCTGGACGTGCGAGTGGAACTCGTGATTGGCCACGTAGTAGCCATCTGCATCGGCCGCGGCGGCATGGCGCTCGAGCTGGTCGTGCAGGCGCTGCAAGTGCAGCACGTCCTGCGCGCTGGCCCGCAGCGTTGCCTCGGCCGCGCATCGCCCCTCGAGCAGGGCCATCACCGGAAACAGCTGCTCGGCGTCGGCATCCGTGAGCTGCACCACGCGGGCGCCGCGGCGCGGCACCAGTTCCACCAGCCCTTCGGCGGCCAGCACCTTGAGGGCCTCGCGCAGCGGCGTGCGGCTGATCTGCCACTGCTGGGCCAGGCGGCGCTCGTCGATGAACTCGCCCGGGGCCAGCTCGCGCTCGAAGACCATCGCCCGCAGGCGCGCCGCCACGCCGTCGTGCATGGACGCGCCGTGCAGGGGGATGGCGGTACCCATAGGCCAACTGTAATTCTGTAATTACGGCGCCGGATATCCGGGTTTGCGCTCAGCCGCGACAATGCATGCGTCCACCGACACGCGCTCACCGCATATGGATCTGCACATCGAGCCCGACGACCTCTCCCGCGCCGCCGTGCTTGCGCTGCTGCGCGAGCATCTGGACGACATGTATGCCTGGTCGCCGGCCGAAAGCGTGCATGCGCTGGATCTGTCCGGACTGCGTGCGCCCGATGTCACCGTCTGGACGGCGTGGCGCGCCGGTGAACTGCTCGCCTGCGGTGCACTGAAGGAGCTCAGTGCCGATCACGGCGAGATCAAGTCGATGCGCACGCCGCGCGCGCTGCGTCGTTGCGGTGCCGGGCGCGCCATGCTCGCGCACATCCTGCAGCAGGCGCGGCAGCGGGGCTACCGGCAGCTCAGCCTGGAGACCGGAGCCCAGGAGCCGTTTCGGCCTGCGCAAGCGCTGTACCAGAGCGTCGGCTTCCGCTACTGCCCGCCGTTCGGAAGCTACCAGCCGGACCCGAACAGCGTGTTCATGACGCTGGCGCTCGGGTAGTGCGGGCGTGGCTGCCGACTCCGCGCGCGGCGCCTTGACCGCACACGCCTGGCTGGCGGTCGGGTCCCGCCTGGCGCCGTGGCTGCTGACTGCAGCCGTCTGTGCGATGCTGCCGGGTTGCGGGGCGCCGCGCGGGCACAGCGCGACGCCGCCGCCCGCTGCGTGGGCTGCATCGAGCGCGGACATCCAGGCAGCCGCGCTCGCACCCGAGGCCGCGAGCGGGTACACCCCCAAACCCGGATGGCGGTTCGCTCGTCATGCGGTGGCTGCGGCCAACCCGCTGGCCACGCAGGCGGGGGCGGAGATGTTGCGCGCAGGCGGCTCGGCGCTCGATGCCGCCGTGGCGGTGCAGATGGTGCTGACGCTGGTCGAGCCTCAATCCAGTGGCATCGGTGGCGGGGCGCTCCTGTTGCACTGGGACGGTCGACAACTGGAGGCCCACGATGGCCGCGAGACCGCGCCGGTCGCTGCCGATGAGCGGTTGTTCCTGCGACCCGATGGCCGGCCGATGCCGTTCGCAGAGGTGGTGGTGGGTGGCCGGGCGGTGGGTACGCCGGGCGCCCTGCGCATGCTCCATGCCGCACACGCACGCCATGGGCGTCTGCCGTGGCAACGGCTGTTCGAGCCGGCCATCCGCTTGGCGCGCGAGGGATTCGAGATCAGCCCGCGCCTGCATGCGATGCTCGCGGCCGATGCGGCACTGCGCGCCGATGCGCAGGCGGCTCGCCTGTACTACGACGCCGCAGGCCGCCCGTGGCCGGTGGGCACACGGCTGTGCAACCCAGCCCTGGCCGACGTGCTGCAGGCCATCGCCGAGCGCGGTCCCGATGCGTTCTACCGCGGGATCGTGGCCGCTGATATCGTGCGCAAGGTGCGCCGTCATCCGCGCAACCCGGGGCTGCTGAGCGAGTTTGACCTGGCCGGCTACCAGCCCCTGCAGCGCGAACCGCTGTGCACCGACTGGCGGCGCTATCGCATCTGCGGCTTCCCGCCACCGTCGTCGGGGCACATCGCCATCATGCAGATGCTGGGCATGCTCGAGGTGCTGCCCGAAGCCGGGCCGCCGCTCGTCGACGGCCTGCCGACGCCCGAACTGCTGCATCGCTACGCCGGGGCCGCGCAGCTGGCCTTCGCGGATCGGGCGGCCTATGTGGCCGACCCGGACTTCGTGGCGGCGCCGGCCGGCCACTGGAGCAGCCTGCTCGGATCGGACTACCTGCGAACCCGTGCCCAGCGCATCGGGCCACGTGCGAACCGGAGCGCCGAACCGGGCCACCCTGCGCACCCTGGCACGGCCGCGGAGGCGGCGATGATGCCCGCGCAGCCCGAGCACGGCACGTCGCACATCAGCATCGTCGACGGGTACGGTCATGCCGTGGCGATGACCACCTCGATCGAGGCGCAATTCGGCGCACGGCTGATGGTGCGGGGCTTCCTGCTGAACAACCAGCTCACCGACTTCTCCTTCGCCCCGGCCGACGCCGACGGCCGGCCGATCGCCAACCGGGTGCAGCCGGGCAAGCGGCCGCGCTCGAGCATGAGCCCGACGTTGGTGTTTGACCGCGCCAGCGGTCAACTGCTGATGAGCGCGGGCTCACCTGGCGGCGCGCTGATCATTCATTACACCGCCCGCACGCTGCTGGCCGCGCTGGCCTGGGACATGTCGCCTCAGGCGGCGATCGACCTGCCGCACTTCGGCTCGACGGGCGGGCCGCTGCTGCTCGAGCGGGGGCGTTACCCGCGAGCCACGGTCGATGCCCTGCAGGCGCGCGGCCACCGCGTCAGCGAGACCGAGATGACCAGCGGCCTGCAGGTGCTGCAGCGCGGCCGCGACGGCTGGCTGGGTGGCGCCGACCCTCGCCGCGAGGGCATCGTGGCGGGCGACTGAGGCCCACCAGGAGCGTGTGCCATGGCGGCGCGGCTCATCGGCGTCTTGCGGCTCGAGCCCTATCGGTTCGTCGACGATCTGCCTTTCGACGCCACAGCCGACGAGGTGCGGCAGCGTCGCGGTCCGCCTGCGCGCCAGGCGCGCAACGACGTCGGCCTGACCGAGCTGGACTACGGCGATGCGGTGTACCGCTTCCAGGACTGCGGCCGGCTGGAGGAAGTGACGTGCCATGTGAGCGTACTGCACCTGGATGCGGTGGCGGTGCCCTTCGAGGCGCTGGTCGGCTTCGTGCGGGCCCACGACCCGCAGGTGTTCGAGCGTGCCGGCTTCATCGTCAGCCCGCGCTGGGGCATAGCCTTCGACCCGCACGACGGCGGCTGGGTCACCGCACTGGCCGCCCACTGCCTGCCGCAGTGGCGCGCGCTGTGATCGACATGCACCGAACTACGGGTCCAGTTCCTGATAGCACGTCACGCGCTTGATCGACACCGGCACGATGCGGCCGCGCTCGAGGTCGTAGGTCCAGGCCGCGACCAGGCCGTTGCGCCAGGTCAGCCACTCGCGCTGGACGCGGCGCATCGTCACGACGAGGTTGGGGTTGTGACGGCCGTCGAGCTTGCAGTTGTTGTCCGGCCCGGTGAATGCCAGACCGGGCTTGTGGTGCAGC
>JAKLLB010000067.1 GCA_023150345.1 Aquabacterium sp. | reverse complement strand
CTCGGCGTAGTCGGCGGCGCTGGGCTGGCCCAACGCCTGGCGCCAGCGGGCGTGCAACCACGCATGGCGGGCTCGCAGTCGCGGCGCCAGGGCGCCGGCGTCGACGGCATCGAGCGACTGGCGCGCCCGGGCGAGCTGGTGCAGGTCCAGCCAGATCTGGGCCTGGTGCATGTGCACCACCGGCAACCACCCCGGGTTGGACTGCTCCAGCCGCTCGCGAGCCTCGTCACAACAGGCCAGGGCGTCGTCGTAGCGCCCCTCGGCTCGGTCCACCTGCGCCTGGAGGGCGGCAATGAACCCGGCGCTGGCCCCGGGGCGGTCGTAGCCTGCAACGAGGCGGCGGGCCTGTTCGACCTGCGCACGGGCGCCCGCCACGTCGCCGGCATTCAGGCGGCTGACGGCCAGGTTGGCTCGCGCGGTGGCCTCGAAAGCCGAGTCGCCCAGCGCGCGTGTGGTCTCGATCACCTGCTCGTGGCACGGCAGGGCCTGGGTCGGGCGCCCGAGGTTGTCCAGGACCGCTGCCAGGTTGCCCAGGTACTCGGCTGCCGCGTTGGTGCCCGCGTGGGCCTCGCACCAGGGGCGCGCTGCCTGCAACGCCGGCAGCGCCTCGTCGAAACGCCCGGCCATGGCCAGCGCCGTGCCCAGACGCTGCGAGAGCGCCGCGTGCAGTGGGTCGTCCGGCCCCGGGCGGTCGCCCAGCAGGGCCAGCGCACGCTGGCCATGGGTGATGGCCGCGTCCCAGTCGCCCAATGCGGTGCCGTACCAGGACCGATGCCCGGCCGCCTCAGCGATCTGGCGCGGTTGCCGCGCCAGGCGGTCCAGACGTTCGAGCAGCGGCAATCCGGCGGCCTCGCGGGTGGTGTTCATGTGCGACTGGACGGCCAACGAGACCAGCTCGAAGGCCTCGTCCAGGCGCTGGTGGGCTTCGCAGATGTCGGCTGCTGTCAGCAGGAACGCCACGCGCTCGGCCTCGCGCCACGCCGCCTGCGCTCGCGCGGCCGCTTCTCGCAGCCAGGGCAGCGCCGCCAATGCCTGGCCAGCGGCCTGCAGGTGCTGCGCAATCCGGGCGGGTTCGCCGCCGTGCGCCTGCAGCCAGAGGGCCACCTCGGCATGCACGTGCTGCACCAGAAGCGACGGAATGCCATTGCGCACCGCCTCGCGCAGGCCATCGTGCGCGAAGGCCGCTCCCACGATGACCTGGCGCGACTCGAGTTCTGCCCAGGCATCCGTGAGCGCGACCGCAGGCTGCTGCAGCACCTGTGCCGCCAGTGGCACGCCGAAGTCCGCCCCGGCCACGGCCGCCACCCGTGCGAGCTGGAGCGCCGGTGCCGACAGCACAGCCAGTTGCTGCTCGAGCAGCGCCTGCAGCGGGTGCTCCGCCGGCGGCCAGGCCAGTGGGCTGGCCGCTCCGGCGCCGTCCTGCAGCCAGGCGTGCTTCAGGGTCTCGATCGCGAACAGCGGATTGCCACCGCTGCGCATGCGCAGTTGCGTCGCCACAGCCGGCCCACGCAGTCCGTCGAGCCCGATCGACTCCAGCAATTCCTCGAGCGCCGCATCGTCCAGCGGCGGCAGGACCACTCGCCGCGGTGGCAGCGTTCGGTTGAGTACGTTCAGCAGTGCGGCCGCAGGGTGGCCGTCGGTCACGGGACGGCTGGCCAACAGCCAGGCGATGCCGGCGCCGGTTGCGTCGGGGCCATCGATGAGCTCGGGCAGGAGCTCCAGCGTGGCCGGATCCGCGAGGTGCAAGTCGTCGAGCAAGTGCGCCGCCACGATCGGGCTGGCCTGTGCAAGCCATGCGCGCGCCGCGGTGACGACCTGCGACAGGTGATGCGCCACTGGTGTGGCGCAGGAGGCGCCCGCCGGCCGCGTGCCGGCATCGGCCGGCCACAGTGCGGCCAGCGTCGGGCGCAGTGAGCCCGGCGGCGGCGCACGTTCGGCCAGCGCATCGAACCAGCGGTTGAGCGTGGCATAGGGCACGGCCGCATCGCCGGGCCGCGCGGTCACGTGTAGCGCGTCGGGTCGCAGATCCACGGCCGCCTGCAGCAGCCGTGTCTTGCCCAGTCCCGCCGGTGCCTCGATCCAAACGCGCGCCGCGCTGGCCATGGCTTGTTCCAACTGCAGCAGCGCGGCTTGACGGCCTGCAAGGCGTGGCGGTCGCGCCAACGCTGGGGGCACTGTGCGAACTCGGGTCACCGGTCGACTCGCTGCCTGCACGACGGCCCGCAGAGCCTGGAGCGCGGCGCCGGGGGGCGCGCCGAACTCGCGGTCCAGCATTTGCTCGCAGGCCTCGCAGGCGCGCAGCGCCGCTGCGCGATCGCCACACAGGTACTGCAGCCGAATCAGGGCGAGATGGGCTTCTTCGCGCAGAGGGGCGATCTCGATGCGCTGGCGCGCCAGCTCCAGGGCGCGTACCCAGTCGCCGGCCGCCTCATGCTCGGCCATGGTCCGCCCCAACGCGGCGACGCGGGTCTCGCACCGGCGTTCACGCTGTTGCCGCGCCCACAGGGCCAATTCCTCTCCAGTGGGCTCGTCCACCGCGGCCAGGAGGGCGTGGGACTCATGCAGATCGTGGCCGATGCCGGCCGCCAGCGCCAGCACGGCGCTTCCTTCCACCAGGTCGATACGGGCCAGCCGCCGCAAACGGAACAGCCGCTGGCGCAGGGCGTTGCGCGCGGACTCATCGGGGCTGTCGGGCCACAACAGGCGGCCCAGGCGGTCTCGGGGCGTCGGCCCTTCCAGCGCCAGCCAGGCCAGCAGCCAGGCGTCAGGTGCCGTGAGTGGCAGCGGTTCCAGCCCGGGGCGATGCAGTTGCGGCGTGCCGGCCAGCAGCAAGCGCGGGCCCAAAGAGGCTTCAGCGGCGATGGCGTGGGCTGCGGACATGGGCGCCGAGCATATCGGGCGCCCGCGGCGGCGGCGTTTCAGCGTGTGGCCGGCGATGCCGCCGGCGCAGGGGCATCCGCGGGTGCTGCGTCCTGCTGTATGGCTTCCACCTGCACGCGAAGTCGCACCGCATCGCCGATGAACGGCAGACCGTAGCTCATGTCCCATTCGCTGCGCAGCAACTCGGCGGTGAAGTCGCCTCCGCACACCTGGCGGCGCAGCAGGGGGTTGAGGTAGCAGCCGAAGCGCTCGGCCTGCAGTGTCAGTGGCGCACTGCGCCCGCGCAAGGTGAGCTCGCCCCGGGCAGCCGCAATGCCTCCGCGTTCATCGAAGTCGAAGCGCTCGGCCACGAACCAGGCCTGGGGATGGGCCGCGCTGGCCAGCAGGTCGGCCTGGCGCAGCCGGGCGTCGAGCACGGGTACGCCGGTGGAAACCGCGGCGGTCTCGATGGTCACCTGCACGCGGGCGCTGCGTGCCGCGCGGTTGAGGCTGACCAGGCCCTGCAAGGGGCCGAAACGGCCGCGCAGCGTGGAGGTGCCGAAGTGCAGCACCTCGAACGTGACGAAGCTGTGCGTGGGGTCGAGCTGGTAGCTCTGCGGCTGGGCACCGGCGTCGGCGCCGATGCCCCAGCCTGCCGCCAGCACAAGCGGCCACGCCATGGCGCGGCCCGTGCGCGTCACTGGCGCACGCCCTCGACCTGGATCACCAGGCGGACCTGGTCGGGCATGCCCATGTTCAGGCCCCAGTTCATGCCCCATTGGCTGCGCTGCATCGTGGCCTCGAAGTCACCGCCGCAGACTTCGCGCTTGAGCATGGGACTCTGGTAGCAGTTGAAGTTCAAGGTCTTCAGCGTGAGCGGTTGGGTCTTGCCCAGCAGCGTGAACTGGCCCGCGATCTCGCTCACCTTGTCGCCGTTGAAGCTGAACTGCTCGGAGACGAACTTCGCGCTCGGATGGGTGGCGACATCCAGGAAGTCCTTGCTCTGCAGGTGCTTGGTGAAGGCCTCGGTGCCGGTGTTGATCGAGGCCGTGTCGATCGTCACTTCGAGCTTGCCGGTCTTGGCCGCGCGATCGAGCTGCACGCTGCCTTGCTTCTTGTCGAAGCGTCCGCGGTTGGTGGAGGTGCCGAAGTGCGAGACCTCGAAGGTGACGAAGGTGTGCGTCGGATCGAGCATGTAGGCCGCCGGCTGCGCCTGCGCAACGGCGGCGCTCGTCAACGCCAGGGCGGCGAGCAATCGGGGCAGGGTGGGGATCATCGGTTCGGGCTCCTGTATCGACGTTGGGGGTTTCAGTCGGACTGCGGGTGTGGATCAGGGCGATGCCAGGCCACTGAGCGCGAGCTTGAAGCGCACGTTCACATCGTTGGCCACCATCGAGGTGTCGGCCCACTCGCCTTCGCCGATCTTGAAGTCCAGGCGCTTGAGCGCGAATTGGCCGCTGGCGGTGCCCTGCGCGCCTGCTTGTGCCAGTGTGACCGGCACGACCAGATCGCGGCTCAGGCCCTTGAGTGTGAGCTTGCCGGCCACCTCATAGCGTCCCGCGCCGGCCGCCTTGATCGCGGTGGACTGGAAACTCGCCTTGGGGAAGCGCTCGACATGGAACCAGGCCGCCTTGGGCACTTCGGAGTCCGTCTCGGCAGAGCCAAAGCTCGCCGAGCCCATGTCGATGGTGAAGCTCACGCGACCGGCCTCGGGCTTGCGTGGATCGAAGGCGATCTGGGCCTCCCACTTGCGGAATCGGCCCTCGACCGGGACGCCCATCTGGCGGCTGACGAAGGCGATCTCGCTCTGGGCGGGAACCACCTGCTGGGCGGCCACAGGAGCGGCCAGCAGGGCTGCGAACGCAGCCATGCCGAGGGGAGCGAGCGAATTGGGCAGGGTCATCTTCTGTGGCCTGGATGGTGTAGGACGGGTATCACCGGCGCGCCGGGCGCATGCGGTCGATCAGACCGTCGCGGTCGATGAACTGATGCTTGAGCGCGGCCGCCACATGCAGCACCACGAGTGCCGCCAACATCTTGGCCAGCACGCCGTGCCAGGGCTTGATGGCGTCAGCCAGCGCCTTGTCGGCCGGAACGAAATCGGGCAGGGGCAGCACGCCGAACCACACCACGGGGAACCCGGCGGCCGAGCTGTAGGCCCAGCCCACCAGCGGCACCGCAAAGAACAGCAGGTACAGCGCGGCGTGCGTCGCATGCGCGGCGCGCGCCTGCCAGGCCGGCATGGGCGGGTCCGGTGGCGGTCGGTGACCCAGGCGCCAGAGCAGGCGCACCATCGACAACGCGAGGATCGTCACGCCCGCCCACTTGTGCCAGTTGTAGAGCTTGAGCCGAGTCGGCGACATCGGCAGGTCGGACATGTAGGCCCCGACGCCGAAGGCGCCCACGATCGCCACCGCCAACAGCCAATGCAGTGCGATGGCCACCCGGCTGTAACGGCTGGTCAGGGGTAGGACGGCGGGGCTCTGCATGGGCACGCAGTGTGCGCCATCGGCGTGGGCCTGCGCTTCAGCACTGTTGTCGCGACGATTCGAAAACGTTGAATGTCGGCGGCCCGGCGCGCCCCAGGCGCAGTGGCGCCAAGGCCGCCTCCAGTGCGCCGTGGGTGTCGGCGGGCAGCAGGCCGTGGCGCAGCGCGAAGTCCAGCGTCACCAGGCCTGCATCCACCGTCATCTGATCGGTGGCCGCCAGTGCCAGCGCATCGGCTACCGGCATCTTCATCAGCTCGGCCACTTCGCCGTCCTGGTTGGCCGGCACCACTGTATCGGGCAGCTCCAGGTCGTACACGCTCACCCACTCGAGCTGGAACCCTTCGGGGATGTCGCGCGCCACGCGCAGCTCGCTGCCCGTGGCCAGGCCGCCCATTTGCGCCGGCAGCAGCCCGGCTTCCTCCCAGCCTTCGCGCAGCACCGCTTCGGCCGGGCTCTGGCCGTGCGGCACACCGCCGCCGATCAGGTTGTCGAGCAAACCCGGGTCGGTGGGCTTGGTGTACGAACGCCGGGCGATCCACAGGTGGGTGGGGCGGCCGTTCGCGTCGGCCACGTAGCCGTTGCAGTGCGCGCCGAAGGTGATGGTGCCCCAGAAGCGCGAGGCCGCACGCTCGAACGTGGCCAGCAGCTCGCGCGTGGCCTGCGCCAGCACCGGATACGTCTCGTCGCGCCAGGCCACGATCAGGCCTTGTGCGCGCAGCTCGCGGTTGCAGGCATCGAAGAACCGCTCGCGCGCCGTGCTGTCGACCCTCAACGTCACCCCGGCCTCATCCAGCCGCAACTCGTCTGTCCACCGCGCCAGCGCTGGCAGGTGCGCGCGCGCCACCGAGCCCACCTCGAGCGTGCGAGCGCCATCGGCGATGTGAAACGGCACCCGCGCCTGCGCGTCGCGGGCTTGGGCGGCGTGCAGGGCGTGCCAGGGCAAGGTTGCGGTGATGCTGTGCATGGACGACGGGGCGGCGTGGCGTGCTCGGACCGGGCCGGCCGCCGCGGTTGTGCTGGCCCGAAAGCGATGCTACGTCGATGCGAGGCGAATGAGCCGACCGGGCTCAGGTAGACGCTTCGTTGAACTCCAACCAGCGGCTGAGCTGCGCCGACAGTTCCGCGATCGCGCCCATGAGCGATGGTGCGTGTTCGTCAAGCGCGCCGATACCATCGGCATCCCGAAGCTTGCGTTCGAGGATCTCCGCCATCTCGTGAACACCGACCGCGCCCAGTGCGCCTGCCGCGCCGCGCAAGGCGTGAAGGTCCTCCGCCAGGCGGGGTGCGTCGCGTTGCTCGACATGGCGCTGCATTGTGAGCCAGCCGTCGCCCTCGGGTCCGTACAGGCGCGCAAAGTGAGCCAGTACTTTGCGGTAGACACCGCGATGTCCCATCGTGTGGTGCAGCCCGCGCGTGGTGTTCAGGCCGTCGATCATGGGCAGGTCGCTGCGGCGCTCGGCTGGGGCCGTGGGTCGCGATGGCGTGCTGGCGGTCGTGCTCGGCGGGTGCTGCCGCAGCCAATGGCGCAAGGCGGCGTACAGCCGTGCGGGTTCCACCGGCTTGCCGATGTGATCGTTCATGCCGGCATCGAGGCAGGCCTTGCGGTCCTCGGCATAGGCATTGGCGGTCATGGCAAGCAACGGCCAATCCTGTCGGCCTGGCAGCGCCCGGATCGCACGGGCTGCCTGAAGGCCATCCAACACCGGCATCTGCATGTCCAGCAGCACCAGGTCGTACTGGCGCTGGCTCGCCAGTTCAAGCGCTTCTGCGCCGTCGGCAGCGGTGTCCACGTTGAGCCCGGCGGCCTCGAGCATCACGACGGCGACTTCGCGATTGACGGGATGATCCTCGGCCAGCAGGATGCGTGCACCTGCATGGTGTTCGCGCAACTCGAGCTCGCCGTAGGTGCTGTCCATGGCCGCGGTCGGTGCCGGAGCGGGCGCATTCCCCGACTGCGCACGCGCGATGCAGGCAGTGAACCAGAACACGCTGCCGTGACCGGGCGCACTCGTGGCGCCTGCGTCACCGCCCATCACCTCGGCCAGACGGCGCGTGATGACCAACCCCAGTCCGGTGCCGCCATAGCGTCTGGTCGTGCTTGCATCGGCCTGCGCAAACGGCTGGAACAGGCGCTGCAGTGCCTGTGCATCGATGCCGATGCCGCTGTCTTGCACCTCGAACCGCAACAGCATGGTTTCGGGCAAGCCAGGGTGGCGCTCAGCAGCGGTGCCCTTGGCTGTTGCGATTGGCAACTCGCTGCGGTCACGCGCGGCAGCCTCGGCGGCGGAGTGGCCACCTGAACGATCGTGCCGAACGCGCAACACGACCTGCCCCCGAGCGGTGAACTTCACGGCGTTGTTCAGCAGGTTCAGCAGCGCTTGAGCCAACCGCGTGGCGTCAGCGTGCAAGGCGTCGGGCACATCGTCGACATCGACACGCAGGGCCACGCCCTTCTCTTGTGCGCGGTCGGCCACCATCGATGCAACGCGATCGAGCAGCCCCCGCAGCGAAAAGTCCACCGGGGCCAGCTCGAGCCTGCCGGCCTCGATCTTGGAGAGATCGAGGATGTCGTTGACGATAGCGAGCAAATGCTGGGCCGCATCGGCGACCTTGTCCAACCTGTCGCGCACCGTTCCCGCGGGTGCCTCACGTAGCATCAGGTGCGTCAAGCCGATGATGGCGTTCATCGGCGTGCGGATTTCGTGGCTCATGTTGGCCAGAAACGCGCTCTTGGCACGGTTGGCGTCTTCGGCCCGGTCCCGTGCGCCCACCAGATCCCGATTGGCCCGCTCGAGTTCTGCAGTGCGCTGGGCAACCAGCGTTTCGAGGTGATTGCGATGCTGCTCGAGCTCGGCGATGAAGCGCGACCGTTCGGTCACGTCCCGCATGACACCATACACGCCGATTACCGTGCCGCCGTCGCTTCGCAGCGGGCCCTTGGTGATGTGGTATTGCCGTACCGCGCCGTCCGGTCCGGTGCGACTTTCCTCGAATCGAAGCGTCTCGGCGTTGGTCAGGATCCGGCGGTCTTGGGCGTGCATCGCCGAGGCTGCGGTCTCGCCATGCACTTCCACGTCCGTGCGCCCCAGGGCTTGCGCCGGGGCGATCGCGAAGTGCGCCGGGTGCGCCACTTGAAACAGCTGGTAGCGGCCATCCCGATCCTTCGCGAACAGCACATCGGCTGTGCCCTCGGCGATCGCGGCGTACATGGCCATCTGGCGCAACTGGGTGTCCTGGCGTCGGCGTTGGGCCGCGGCCTCGCCCAGGGCGCGTCGCTGCCGAAGCAAACGTCCCGAGAACACGGCCGCGATCGCCGCCAGTAGCCCGGCAGCCGCGATCGCGCCAGCCTCCAAGGCGCCGTCGGCGAGAACCTCGACGAGATCCAGGCGGGCCTCCATCCGCCAAGGCATGCCCTGAATGTCGCGCACCGTACCGATGACCCACTGTCCTCGATGGTCGCGGACCACGCGCGCCGAGGGCGCCGCGGGGCGCTCGGGCGTCCCCGGCAGGTGCTCGTCGGTCAGGTCCACCCCGGAGGGGGTGGACTGGGATTGGCCCGGTGCCGGTGCCTGCAACGGCCGCCAATGCGCCGCGTCGCGCCGCCAAAGCGTGACCTGGCCCGTGCGGTTCGGTGTGGGCCACTTGCCGATGTCTCGCAGCATCGTGGCCGCTGGTTCCGCGCGCAGCACGACGGCCAGATCCGAGGGCGGTCCGCTGTGGATGTACGGGACGACGACGTCAATTCGACCGGCTGCGGTCTCGGTGTCGTCGATGCGCGTCGCTCCGCTGGCCAGTGCTGCCGACACCGCATGCTGAGTGCTCGCGCCTGCAATGCGAGAGCCTGGTGGTGCCGAGGCGATCACGCGGCCGTCGGCAGTCAGCAGCAGGACGGTGGAAGCCGCACCGCCGCGCCGGAACTCGTCGAGTCGGGACATGAGGCGAGACAGAGCCGTCGGATCCCCGGCCAGGTGGTCACGGTACAGGTCGGGCATGTAGATGCTGGTGCGGATGAACCGCGCCTCGGCATCGCGCTCGGTCAGCCACGACTCGATCTCACGCGCGCGCAGGCTGGCGATGAACTCCACACGGACGGCGGCCTCGTCGACTTGGCTCTGCAGGCGCACTGCCAGGGTGCCCAACGTCGCCACGGCCACCGCTAGCAGCAACGCATGGAGAGGCCGGCCAGTGAGGAGGGCGGTCGCGTCAAGCGCGCGCTCGTGTGCGTCGTCCGACGTTGTCGGGGTTTGGGGCGGATCTGCGGGCACGTGGACAGGGCTGAAGGGCGGAGCACACCCGGGGAGGCGGGCATGCTTCGCTCGTCTCCCTGCAACTCCTGCAGCTAGCCTAATGCGCTGACGGACTTCCTGCCACAGGGGTGGCCCCGGGTTCAGGTCGCGACTGAAGGCTGCAGCCGAAAGCGCCCGACTGTGTCAGCAAGACGCGCCGCTTGCTCCTGGAGGCTGGCGGCAGCGGCCGCCGATTCCTCGACCAGAGCGGCGTTCTGCTGGGTGGTGCGGTCCAGTTCAGTCACGGCGGTGTTCACTTGCCCAACGCCGTGTGACTGCTCGTTGGTAGCGCTGCTGATTTGGGCCACGACGCCGGCGACGCATTGAACCGAGTTGATGATGTGAGTCATCGCTTCGCCGGTCTGTTTGGCCAGTGAGGCGCCGTGGGCAACCGTTTGGCCGGATCGATCGATCAGCGCGCGGATCTCGGCGGCTGCGTGCGCGGCCCGCTGGGCGAGGTTACGCACTTCGGAGGCCACCACCGCGAAGCCGCGGCCGGCATCGCCTGCTCGGGCGGCTTCCACGGCAGCGTTGAGCGACAAGATGTTGGTCTGGAAAGCAATGCTGTCGATCAGACCCGTGATTTCGCCGATCTGGCGGGCGTGCGCCGTTATTTCGTCCATTGCGCGGCCAACCTCGCCGACCACCCGGCCGCCCTGAACGGCGGCTTCCCGTGCCTGGGCCGCCAGTTGGTCGGCGGAGCGAGCGGACTCGGCGGTGTGATTGACGGTGGCTGCGATCTGTTCCATCGACGATGCCGTCTGTTGCAGGCTGGCGGCCGACTGCTCGGTGCGGCTGGACAGGTCCAGGCTGCCTGTGGCGACTTCGCTGCTGGCGGTCTGGATCGACTCTGCTGATTGCTGCACCTGCACCACGAGATCGCGCAAACCCTGCTGCATGCGGGCCAGGCCATTGGTGAGTGCGGCCATCTCGTCGTGGCCTGTTGCCGCGATCGGGGTGCTGAGATCGCCGGCAGCGACGCGCTCTGTCACCGCCAGTGCTTGGTGCAACGGACGAGTGATCGATCGTGTGATCAGCCAGGCGGCTATTGCGCCGAGCACCAGACAGGCCACGCCAAGAGCGATCAGCGTGGCCTGAGCGTTGAGTACGTCGGCTGCGAGGCTGGCGGTGGCGTCTTCGGCGCTGCGCTGCAAGTGGGTCTGGAACGCGCCCAGGCTGCCGGTGTAAGCCTCGGCCGCGGGAAGGAGCTCCTTCTCGATGAGGGTCCATGCGCTGTCGTCGCCAGCCTTCAACTGCTTGAAGACCCGGTCGCGCAGGCCCAGGTAGTGCGACCGGCGCGCTGCGATCTCGGCCATCAGGGATCGCTCGGTCTCGCCGGTGGCGGCTGCATCGAGTGCCTTTTGGACGCCGCTGATCTGGGCGGATGTGGCTCTTATCTGGGGAGACAGGAATGCCGTCATCTCGTCCGTGGCTCCTGCTTTGGCCAGTGACAGGGTGCGCGCGACGTTGAGCTCGGTGAGCGCCTGCCAGCGCGCCGAGGTGGCGGCGCGTTGCTGCAGCTCGCCCGTTGCGGCGGCGCCATTCACAGCACTGCCCAGGCCGCGGGCGCCGTACGACGACATCAGCACGACCAGCAGCAGGACCAGACCAAATCCAATTGCCAGGCGGTGCACCAGACGCAAGCGATCGAGCGACATAGGGTTACTCCGAGTCAGGAGGTGGAGGGACGGGCGGGCTATCCGGGACAGCTAAACTCTATATCGCCCAAAACATCCAAAACTTAAGAAGTGCGCACGAAGTGGGTGTTATATGCGACAATGAACCCACGCGGTGCGCCGCCCAAGGAGTTCATTGGCATGTCGTCTGGGCCCAAGGAGCCTCAAGATCGTGTTTCGTATTCGACAGTCGAGGTCGCCAGTCGGATGGGCGTGTCGCTGCAAACGGTGCAGCGTTGGGTCGATGCCGGCCGGCTCAGGGCCTGGCGCACCCCCGGCGGTCACCGCCGAATCGACGCAGCGAGCGCCGAGCTGCTGTTCACCGAGATGCAGAACTTCGCCCGAGTCGGCGAAAGAGCGCGGCCTGTTGCGGAGCGGCGCTTGCGGGTCATGTTGGTCGACGACAGCCCGATCGACCGCGAGATCCTCGAACACCTGGCGCGAACTGCGCTGCCACAGGCTGAACTCGTCGTTGCTTCAAATGCAATCGACGCGTTGGTCGACATGGGCCGCTGCATGCCCGACATTCTGTTGACGGACATCGCAATGCCGCAGATGGACGGCCTGAAGATGGTGCGATGCTTGGCCGAGCGTGCACCGCCGGCGCCGCGGCTGGTGGTCGTGGTCAGCAGCCTGTCGCCGCAGCAAGTGGACGCGCGCGGCGGACTTCCGTTGGGCGTCCCGTGCCTGTCCAAGCCGGTCGATCCGCAGCGGCTCGTTCCCCTGCTGCAAGCCTTCGAACGCGGCACGCGCTGAGCGAAGGGCGCAGCCCGTGCGGCGCTGCTAAGCCGCCGCTCGCCAACGCTGCATCAGCGCATCCCAGCGTTGCCGGGTCGCCGCCAGGTGCCGCTCCTTGACGTGACCGTAGCCGCGGATGCCGTCAGGCAGATTCGCGATCTCGACGGCCAGGGGCAGGCGTTCGGCGGTGAGCGTGCGCAGCAGCTCGTCGATGCAGTCCTGGTACTGGCCGATCAGGGCGCGTTCGGTGCGGCGCTCGGCGCTGCGGCCGAAGGGGTCCAGGGCGGTACCGCGCAGGCCTTTCAAGTGCGGCAGCAGGCCCATCGCGCGACGCATCCAGGGCCCGAACTCGCTCTTCACCGGCTCGCCCTGGGCGTTGCGTCGGGCCAGCAGAGGCGGCGCGAGGTGGTGCACCAGCTTGAAGTCGCCCTCGAACATGGTGTCGATCCTGGCGCGGAAGGAGGGATCGGTGTGCAGCCGCGCCACCTCGTACTCGTCCTTGTAGGCCATGAGCTTGAACAGGCCGCGGGCCACGGCGGCTGCCAGGCGCGGCGTGGGGTTCAGCGCGGCTTCGGCCGTGCGCACTCTCTCGACAAAGGCGGCATAGCGTGCGGCATACGCGGCATCCTGGTAGCCGGTGAGGAACTCGACGCGCCGCGCCACCAGTTCCTCGAGCGCGGGCTGGCGAACGATCTGCACCGGCGTGCCTGCACTCGCCGGCATCAGCTGGCGCACGGCCGCCAGGTCGTGGGCGCAGCGTCGACCCCACTCGAACGCCGCCTTGTTGGCCTCCACCTGCACGCCGTTGAGCTCGATGGAACGCATCAGCGCCGCATGCCCCAGCGGGATGCGGCCCAACTGCCACGCGTAGCCCAGCATCAGCGGGTTGGTGTAGAGACTGTCGCCCAGCATCGCCAGCGCCACGGCCTCGGCGTCGAACGCGCCCAGGGCGTCGGCGCCCACCGCGGCGGCCAGGGCCGCCTCGCAGCCGCCGGTGGGGAACTGCCAGTCCGGGTTGTGCACGAAGGCGGCGGTGGGCGTGCCGTGGGTGTTCAGTGCGACCCGGGTGCGCCCCGGCTGCATCACCTGCAGGGTGGCCTTCTGCGCGGCGACGATCGCGTCGCAGGCGATCACCAGGTCCGCCTTGGCGGTGTCGACCTTGGTGGTGTGGATCGCGCCGGGCGGCTCGGCGATCTGGATGTGGCTCCAGGTGGCGCCGCCCTTCTGCGCCAGCCCGCCGGCATCCTGCGTGACCACGGCCTTGCCTTCTAGATGAGCGGCCATGCCCAGCAGCTGACCGATGGTGATGACACCGGTGCCGCCCACGCCGGCCACCACGATGCCCCAGCCGCTGACGGCCGAAGGAAGCGTCGGTTCGGGCGGAGCCGGCATCGCCGAGAGATCGCCGCGAGCGGCCGGCTTGGGCTTGCGCAGCTGGCCGCCTTCGATGGTGACGAAGCTCGGGCAGAAGCCCTTGACACAGGAGAAGTCCTTGTTGCAGGTGCTCTGGTTGATGCGGCGCTTGCGGCCGAACTCGGTCTCCACCGGCTCCACCGACAGGCAGTTGCTCTGCTCGGAGCAATCGCCGCAGCCCTCGCACACCAGCTCGTTGATGACGACACGGCGCGGGCTATCGGCCATGGTGCCGCGCTTGCGCCGGCGGCGCTTCTCGGTGGCACAGGTCTGGTCGTAGATGATGGCCGTGCAGCCCCTGAGCTCGCGCAGCTCGCGCTGGATGCGATCGAGCTCGTCGCGGTGGTGTACCGCGACGCCCGAGGCCAGCGGCGCGCCGGCGTACTTCTCGGGCTGATCGCTGACGATGACCAACCGGGCCACGCCTTCGGCGAGCAGGCTTTGCATGATCTGCAGCACCGAGTGGCCCTCGGGTCGCTCGCCCACCCGCTGGCCGCCGGTCATGGCCACGGCGTCGTTGTAGAGCACCTTGTAGGTGATGTTCACGCCGGCGGCGATGCTCTGGCGGATGGCCAGCAGGCCCGAGTGGAAGTAGGTGCCGTCGCCCAGGTTGGCGAAGATGTGGCCCTCGTTGGTGAACGGTGCCTGGCCGACCCAGGTCACGCCCTCGCCGCCCATCTGCGTGAAGGTGGCGGTGCGGCGATCCATCCAGACCGTCATGTAGTGGCAGCCGATGCCGGCCACCGCGCGCGAGCCTTCGGGTACGCGGGTGCTGGTGTTGTGCGGGCAACCCGAGCAGAACCAGGGGATGCGGTCGCCCGGTTGCGAAACCGGCGCCGCCAGCGAGCGCTCGCGCGCCTCGATGATGGCGATGCGCTCGTCCATGCGGTGCGCGGTGTCGGCGTCGACGCCCAGCTTCTTCAGCCTTCGGGCGATGGCCTTGGCGATGAGGGCGGGCGTCAAGTCCGCCTTGGCGCGCAGCAGCCAGTTCTCGCTGGGGTTGGGCATGGCCCACTCGCCGCCAGCGGTGTCGCCGGGGTCGTCGAACTTGCCCAGCACATGCGGGCGCACATCGGGTCGCCAGTTGTAGAGCTGCTCCTTGATCTGGTACTCGATGACCTGGCGCTTTTCCTCGACGACGAGGATCTCCTGCAGCCCCTGCGCGAACTCGCGGGTGATGGTGGCCTCCAGCGGCCAGACCACGTTGACCTTGTGCACGCGGATGCCCAGGCGCGCGCAGGCGGCCTGGTCCAGGCCCAGGTCGACCAGCGCCTGGCGCATGTCGTTGTAGGCCTTGCCGCTGGCGATGAGGCCGAAGCGATCGTCCGGCCCGCGGATCACATCGTGGTTCAGGCGGTTGGCGCGCACATAGGCCAGTGCCGCGTACCACTTGGTATCGAACAGGCGCGCCTCCTGCTCCAGCGGCGGGTCCGGCCAGCGGATGTGCACGCCGCCGGCCGGCATGGGGAAGTCCTCGGGCAGCACGATGCGGACCCGGTCGGCATCGACCACCACCGACGACGACGACTCCACGATCTCCTGGATCGTCTTCATGCCGGTCCACACGCCCGAGAACCGGCTCATCGCGAGCGCGTGCAACCCCATGTCGAGGATGTCCTGCACGCTCGAGGGGAAGAACACCGGCAGGCCGCAGGCCTTGAAGATGTGGTCGCTCTGGTGCGCGGCGGTGGAGCTCTTGCTCACGTGGTCGTCGCCGGCGATGGCGATGACGCCGCCGTGCTTCGAGGTTCCGGCCATGTTCGCGTGCTTGAACACGTCCGAGCAGCGATCCACGCCGGGGCCTTTGCCGTACCAGATGCCGAACACGCCGTCGTGGCGCGCCTGCTGCGGATACAGCGCCAGTTGCTGGGTGCCCCACACGGCGGTGGCGGCCAGTTCCTCGTTCACCCCGGGCTGGAACACGATGTGCTGGGCCTGCAGGTGCTGGCGCGCGGCCCACAGCGACTGGTCGTAGCCGCCCAGCGGCGAGCCACGGTAGCCGCTGATGAAGCCGGCGGTGTTCAGGCCCGCGGCGGCATCGCGCTGGCGTTGCAGCATGGGCAGGCGCACCAGCGCCTGCACGCCGCTCATGAAGGCGCGACCACGGTCGAGCACGTACTTGTCGTCCAGCGTCACGCGCTCGAGCGCCTGGCGGATCGAATCGGGTAGCGGTGCGTTCATGGCGGCGGCTCCAACGGGCGAGGGCTCGCCAGTGTAGGCAATCGCGGCCGTGATGTCCTTTCCTTCTTTGCTTCAATAGGCGATACTGAAGCAAGATCCTTGCTACAAGTTGTTGATTAAATAAACAATCATGCCATCAATCCCAACTTCAGGGAAACCACCAGCATCCGCCGCGCCGGTGGAAGGCGACGAGCCGTCCGTCCGCGCAGGACTCGATCGCTACGACGTCGCCATCCTGGCGCAGCTGCAGCACGATGCGCGGCTGTCCAACGCCGAGCTGTCGGCGCGCATCGGGTTGTCCGCCGCCCCGACCTGGCGCCGGGTCAGGCGGCTCGAGACCCAGGGCTACATCACCGGCTACCGCGCCGAGGTCGACCGGCGGCGCATCGGCCTGGGCGTGCTGGCGTTCGTGCGGGTGGACGCCGAGCGCAACAACGCCGCGGCCACGGCGGCGCTGGAAGACGCCATCCGCGCACTGCCAGAGGTGGTGGCCTGCCACTACATCAGCGGCACCGGCACGTTCGAGCTGCAGGTGGTGGCCACCGACCTCGATGCCTACTCGCGCTGGACCATGGACACGCTGTTCCGCCTGGCCAACGTCAAGGACATCCACACCCGGTTCTCGCTGGGCGAGGTCAAGGCGGGGGCGGCGCTGCCGCTGGCGCACTTGGGGCCGGCCACCGCTTGAGGCGGGGCGGCAGCCGTTGCCGCCACAATCGGCGGCAACACGCCGCGCCCATGCCCATGCCTGCCCGCGGATCTCCCGTCCGACCCGCGAGCCCCTGCACCAATGCACACCGCCCTGAGTCCGACCCACGCCCTGCTGGCCCTGGCCGTGGTGGCGGTGTGGGGCACCAACTTCGTGGTCATCCGCGAAGTGCTGGATACCTTCACGCCGCTGTGGCTGGCGGCCCTGCGGTTCGCATTCGTGGTGGTGCCTGCCGTGTTCTTCCTGCCCCGGCCGGCAGTGCCGGTGCGTGACCTGGCCGCCTACGGCGTGTTGATCGGCGCCGGTCAGTTTGGCCTGTTGTTCCTGGCCATGCACGGGCGCATCTCACCGGGGCTGGCATCGCTGGTGGTGCAGATGCAGGTGTTCTTCACCATCGGGCTGGCCATGCTGGGCAGCGGCGAGCGGCTGCGGCCCGTCCAGGGCATCGCGCTGGTGCTGGCGGCGGCCGGGCTGGGGGTCATCGCGGTGCATGTCGATGCCCACACCACGCCCTTGGGCCTGCTGCTGGTGCTGGGCGCGGCCTTGAGCTGGGCGCTGGGCAACGGGGTCAATCGTCGCGCTGGGTCGGTGAACATGCTGGCCTACGTGGTGTGGTCCAGCCTGTTCGCGGTGCCGCCGCTGCTGGCCATGGCCTGGTGGGTCGAAGGGCCGCAGGTGCTGCGGCACAGTGTCCAGCAGGCCGGCGCTGGCACCTGGCTGGGGGTGCTGTGGCAGAGCGTGGGCAACACGATGTTCGGCTACAGCGCCTGGGGCTGGCTGCTGTTGCGCCATCCGGCGGCGACCGTCACGCCGTGGGCGCTGCTGGTGCCGGTGTTCGGCATGGGCGCTGCGGCAGCGTGGCTGCGCGAACCCTTGCCAGCCTGGAAACTCATCGCGGCAGCGCTGGTGGTGGCGGGACTTGCACTGAACGTGTTTGCACCACGCCTGCGGCGGTTGGTCGCGGCCTGACCGGGGTTTCCACCGTCGCATAGGGGCTTGCGGGTCAGGCGGCGCCGATCGATCATCCACGCATGCCCTGCTATCTGCGCCTGCACTTCGTACCACCGTGCTGGGCGTTCGTACCGTGCGCGGCCTGAGGCGTCTGTGCATCGTGCTTGGGCTGCTGGTGGCGGCCTGGTCGCTGCTCACGGCGGCCTCGGCGCCTGCGCCGACCCTGCGCCTGCGCGTCGGGGTCTACGAGAACATGCCCAAGATCGGGGTCGAGGCCGACGGACGGGCCCAGGGCGTTTTCGTCGACGTGATCGAGACCATCGCCCGAGCCGAAGGGTGGGCCGTCGAGTATGTGAGCGGCACCTGGGCCCAAGGGCTGGCGCGGCTGGACACCGGCGAAATCGACCTGATGCCCGACGTGGCCTGGAGCCCCGCGCGCGCGCAGCGCTACGACTTTCACCAGGAGGCGGTGCTCTCGAGTTGGGCGCAGGTCTATGCCCGGCGCGACACCGGCGTGCGTTCGCTGCCCGACCTGGATGGCATGCGCGTGGCCGTGCTGGACGGGTCCGTGCAACAAGACGCGTTCGACCGCATGGTGCAGGGCTTCGGTCTGCGGGTCGAATTGCTGCGGCATCCCGACTACGCAGCGGCCTTTCGCTCCGTGTCGCAAGGGCGCGCCGACGCCGTGATCACCAATCGCTTTTATGGCCTCACGCACGCGCGCGAGGCCGGGCTCGAGGACACCGCCATCGTGTTCGAGCCCTCGCGGCTGCACTTCGCCGCGCTTCGTGGCCAGCAGGCCGCCGTGTTGCAGGCCATCGACCGCCATCTGGCGCAGCTCAAGGCCGACCGCGACTCGGCCTACTACCGGTCGCTCGCCCGCTGGACCGGCGATGTGGCGGCCACGGTCTGGCCGCGCTGGCTGGCGCCAACCATGGCAGCGGCGCTGGCCACACTGGTGGTGGCTTTTGCCTGGGGCGTAACCCTGCGCCGCCAGGTCGCTGCGCGCACGCTGGAAGTGGAGCGGCTTTACGTGGAACAGCATCGCCATGCGCTCGAACTCGAACAGCGGGTTGAGCAGCGCACCGATGAACTGGCTGGCGCCAACCGCGATCTGCAGCAGGCGAAGGAAGCCGCCGAAGCCGCCGATCGCATCAAGTCGGCCTTTCTCGCCACGATGAGCCATGAGTTGCGCACGCCGCTGAACTCCATCATCGGCTTCACCGGCGTGATGCTGCAGGGCCTGGCCGGACCGCTGAACCCGGAGCAGCACAAGCAGATGACGATGGTGCGAGACAGCGCCCGCCACCTGTTGGCCCTGATCAACGATGTGCTCGACATCTCCAAGATCGAGGCCGGCCAGCTCGAGCTGGCTCGTCTGCCCTTCGACCTGGGTGCTTCCTTGCAACGGGTGGCGGACATCGCGCGGCCACTGGCCGAAACCAAGGGGCTGGTGCTGACGGTGCAGGTCGACCCGGCCCTGGGCTCGGCTACGGGCGATGCCCGGCGCGTGGAGCAGGTGGTGCTGAACCTGTTGTCCAACGCGGTGAAGTTCACCGAGCGAGGCAGCGTCACCCTGCGCGCCGAACCCGCCACGCTGGCCAGCGCGCGTGGCGACGAGACCGCCGCCGTGCGCATCGCGGTGAGCGACACCGGCATCGGCATTCGCGACGAGGACCGTGAGTTGCTCTTTCGCCCGTTCCGCCAGATCGACTCGCGCCTGTCGCGCGAGCACGAGGGCACCGGGCTGGGGCTGTCCATCTGCCGCCGGCTGTGCGAGCTGATGAAAGGCACAATCGACGTGCACAGCCGCTGGCAGCAAGGCAGTACCTTCACCGTCACACTGCCCCTGGAGGTCCCCGAGCCATGACCGCTCGCCGCATCCTGCTGATCGAGGACAACGAGCAGAACCGCTACCTGGCGACCTTCCTGCTGCAGGCCCGCGGCTGGGAGGTCGTGCATGCCAGCGACGGTCCGAGCGGCATCGCCCTGGCCGGCCAGTGCACCCCGGCCCTGATCCTGCTCGACATCCAGCTGCCGCAGATGGATGGCTACGAGGTGGCGCGCGCGCTGAAGGCAGACCCGGCGGTCGCGCCGATTCCCATCGTTGCCGTGACCTCCTATGCGATGGTGGGCGACCGCGAAGCGGCGCTCGCCGCGGGCTGCCAGGGCTACATCGAAAAGCCCATCGACCCCGACACCTTCGTCGATGCAGTCGAAGCCCACCTGGGCAAGGCCGAAGCGCGATGAGCGGGCCGCGCCGCTTCAAAGCGCGTGTTCCGAAGCGCATCGCGCGGAGGGCAGGTCGGTGAGCCTCGTCCTGATCGTCGACGACAAGCCGGAGAACCTGTACCTGCTGCGCGTGCTGCTGCAGGGCCATGGCTACCAAGTCGAAGAAGCCCGCGATGGCGCCCAGGCGTTGCAACGGGCGCGCCAGCAGCTGCCTGCGCTCATCGTGTCCGACCTGCTGATGCCGGTCATGGACGGCTACACCCTGCTGCGCCAGTGCAAGGCCGATCCGACGCTGTGCAGCGTGCCCTTCGTGGTCTACACCGCCACCTACACCGAACCCCGCGACGAGCGCCTGGCGCTGGACCTCGGGGCCGACGCCTTCATCGTCAAGCCAGCCGAACCGGGCGACTTCATGGCGCGTGTCGAGGCCGTGCTCGATGCGACAGCTCGCAACCGTGCGATGCCCGCAACGGCACGCGGCGACCTTCCGCCAGCGTTGCTGCAGGCGCACATCGATGCGATCGGGCACAAGCTCGAGGACAAGCTGGCGGCGCTGGAAGCCGCCAACCGCGAACTGCGCGAGCGCAATCGCGAGCTGCAGCAGCGCGACGACGAGTGGAAGCGCTTCGAGGCCGCCATGGTGGACCGGGAACTGCGCATGGTCGAGCTCAAGCGCGAGGTTGACGAACTGCGCGCGCGCCTGGGTGAGCCCGCCCGCTATGGCGCGGAGAACCGGCCCGCCGCGTCAGATAGCGATGCGGCGCGGCTGCGTTCGGCAGACCCCGTCGGCGGGACTGGCGAGCCGCGGCATGCCAAACCACCGGGTGGAGGGACGGGTTCGTGACCGGGGAGCCGCAGGAGGCCGTCGAGGCACGGGCCGACCGCGGGCTGGGTCGCGGTCCCGCGGCTGCCGTCGTGCTGCTGGCGCTGGTGCTGTTGCTGGTAGCGGGCGGGACGTATTACCGCAGCGAAGTCGCCTCCGCGCGAGAAGACGCCCGCTCCGAGCTTCAGTCGGTGGCGGCGCTGAAGATGGGGCGGCTCGTTGCCTGGATGGACGAGCGACGCGCCGACGCCGCGATGATGTCGATGCCGGGCAACCCCTTGTTCGAGACCGCGATCCGCCCGCTCCTGGCCAACCCCGCCGATGCGACCGCGCGTGCGAGGGTGGCGCAGCCGCTCGAGCGCATCCGCGGTCTGCGCGGATACGAGGCGGCTCTGCTGGTCACCCCCGGAGGCGACGTGTTGCTGGGCACCGGCGTCGCACCGGATGCGTTGGAGCCGTCGGCGCGACAACTGGTCCGCCGCGCACTGGAGATGCCCGATCCCGTGGTCGGCGATCTGATCGCGACCCCGACTCCGAACGACGCCATCCTGGACATGGCCACGGCATACCGGGACGAGCACGGGCAACCGGTCGCCGTGCTGCTGCTGCGCACCGCCGCCCGCCGCGACCTGTTCCCGTTGGTCCAGCTGTGGCCCACGCCCAGCGCCACCGCCGAAACCATGCTGGTGCGACGCGAGGGCGACGAGGTGGTGTTCCTCAATCCGTTGCGCCACGTGCAAGTGCAGCCGATGTCCGTGCGCCGCCCGATCGACGCCGACCTGGTGGCCGCCCGCGCCGCGCGCGGCCAAGCGGGGCTGGTGCAGGCCGGCGACTACCGCAACGTGCCGGTGGTGGCCGATCTGCGCCCGGTGCCGGCCACGGCCTGGTACATGGTGACCAAGGTCGATGTCGATGAAATCTTCGCTCAGGCACGTCGACGCGGGCTGGCGGTGCTGGCAATGACCGCCACCGCCGCGCTGGCCCTGGTGACGGCCGCGCTGGCGCTGCGGGCGATGCGCCGCCGCAATGCATGGCGCACGCGCTTCCAGCAGGAGCGCGAGCAGCGGCTGGCGCTCGAGGAGTACAGGGCCACGCTGCAGAGCATCGGCGACGGCGTGCTCAGCACCGATGCCCAAGGCCGCGTGCGCGGGCTCAACGCAGTGGCCGAGACCCTGACCGGCTGGACCGATGACCAGGCAAGGGGGCGGCCGGTGCGCGAGGTGTTCCACATCGTCCACGAGGACACGCGCGCAGAGGTCGAGAGCCCGGTCGACCGGGTGCTGAGCGAGGGGCGGGTCGTGGGCCTGGCCAACCACACGCTGCTGGTGGCGCGCGACGGAACCGAACGGCCGATTGCCGACAGCGGTGCGCCGGTGCGACGCGATGACGGCGTCCTCGAGGGCGTGGTGCTGGTGTTCCGCGACCAGAGCGCCGAGCGGCAGGCCTACAACGCGCTGCGGGCCAGCGAGACACGATTCCGCCGCTTGTTCGAGGGCACCGCCGATGCACTGCTGTTGCTGGACATGGACCGCCAGCGCTTCATCGACTGCAACTTCGCGACGGTGGCCATGCTCGGCCTGGACAGCCGCGACGAGGTGCTGCAGACGCACCCCGCCGAGCTCTCGCCGCCGCAGCAGGCCGACGGGCGCGAGTCGCAGGAAAAGGCCGGCGACATGATCGAAACCGCCCGCCGCGAGGGGTTCCACCGGTTCGAGTGGTTGCACAGCAGTCGCGCGCGGGCGCCATTCCCGGTGGATGTCATCCTCACGCCGGTCGACATCGACGGCCAGCACCTGGCCATCACGAGTTGGCGCGACCTCACCGAAGCCAAGCGGGCCGAGCGCGAGAACGCGCGCGTCGCGCAGGAAGCGCTCGAGCGCAGCCACGAACTCGAGCGGTTCAACCGGGCGGCGGTCGATCGTGAACTTCGCATGCGTGAACTCAAGCGCGAAGTCGACGCGCTGTGCGAGCGCCTGGGCGAGCGTCCGCGCTATGGTTACGGGCCCGCTGCCGCCGACGACCGGTCATGACGTCAGACCCATCCCCCACTGCGCCTGCGTCGACCATCGCCGATACGGCGGCCGACGAGCGCCTGCGCCTGCGACTGGAGCTAGAACGCGCGCGGCACGAGCTGGCGCTGATGCGGCTGCGCGAGGCCGACCTGCAGCGTCGTGAACAGGCATTGCAGGCCGAACAGGACGCGATGCGCAATTCGCGCCTGGCCTCGCTGAACCTGATCGAAGACGCCGTCGACGCACGCAACCGCATGGCACAGGCGCAGGAGCAGTTGCAGCGCGAGCGCGACCTGCTCGAGCACTCGATCGAAAGCCTGCCAGGCGTGTTCTACCTCATCGACAGCGATGGGCGCTTCAGGCGCTGGAACCGTGAATTCGAGCATGTGACGGGGTACAACGCACAGGAAGTGGGCAGCATGCACCCGCTGGACTTCTTCGCGCCCGGCCCTGACCGCGACCTCGTTGCCGAGCGCATCGCTCGGGTCTTCACCCATGGTCGGGCCGAGGTCGAGGCCGGGTTTCGGGCCAAGGATGGACATACCGTTCCGTACTACTTCACCGGACAGCGGGTGATGCTCGACGGGGCGCCTCACCTGGTGGGCATGGGAGCCGACCTGACCGCGCGGCGCGCGCTGGAGGCCCAGTTGCGCGAGGTGCAGAAGATGGAGGCCGTGGGCACGCTCGCCGGCGGCATCGCGCACGACTTCAACAACATCCTCGGCGGCATGCTGGGCAACCTGTCGCTGCTGTCCGAGGCACTCGAGATCGCCCATCCGGGGCGGGCGCACCTCGAGCAGTTGAACAAGGCCGCCTTGCGGGCGCGCCGTCTGGTGCAGCAGATCCTCGCCTTCAGCCGCCGCGAGGCCTCGGTGCAGCAGGTCCAGGCGCTGGCCCCGGTGATCGAGGATGCGGTCGCCATGCTGCGACCCATGTTGCCGGCTGCGGTGGCGTTGTCGGTCCAGCTGCCGTCATGCCCTGTGTATGCGCGGGTCGACGCCACGCAGATCGAACAGGTTCTGCTCAACCTGTGCACCAACGCCTGGCATGCGTTGCCCGCCTCCGGGGGGCGCATCGACGTGGTGCTCGAAGCCGTGACACCGGTCGATGGCGGCCGTGAGGCGCTGGCCCGTATCGTGGTGGCCGACAACGGTTGTGGCATGGACGAGACCATCCGCAGTCGGGTGTTCGAGCCGTTCTTCACCACCAAGCCCGTGGGCACGGGCACCGGCCTGGGCCTGTCGGTGGTGCATGGCATCGTGCAGGCGCACGGTGGCCGCATCGACGTGTTCAGCCAGCCCGGCCAAGGCAGTCGATTCGCGATCGTGCTGCCGATGTCGGCCGAGCCCGTCCATGCACCGATCGCCACGAACGAAGAGCCGGTTCATCAGGCCGCGACCGGCACACGCGTTCTGTATATCGACGACGATCCGACGATGGCCGTGGTGGCGCAGCAGCTCCTCGAGCGCGCAGGCCTGCACGCCCGTTGCGAGACCGATGCCGCGGTGGCCATTGCGCACCTGCGCGCCGACCCACTGGCCTACGACGTGGTCGTCACCGACTACAACATGCCCGAGCTGTCGGGCACCGATGTCGCACGGGCCGCGCATGCCCTGCGCCCGCAGCTGCCGGTGATCGTCAGCTCAGGCTACATCGACGAGGCGTTGCTCGAGTGCGCGCAGGACGGGCGCGTCCAGGGCCTGCTCAACAAGGAGCGCACGCTCGAGGACCTGCTGCCGACCATCGGCCGTGCGCTCGCAGCAGCCGGAATCCCCCGCGCCTGACCGCCTGCACCGCACCGCACGTGGCGCAGATCCCGCCGCGCGGCTAAGCTGCGGGGCATGGCGTGTCGGGACTTCGGACTTCGCTGGATGGTCAGCCGTTGGGTGGTGGCCTGCGCGTGTGCCATGGCGCTGCCGTGGGCGGTCGCTCAGGGCAGCGGCGGTGCAGCGCCCGCTGCCCGATCCATGCCCCGCGAGCCAGTGCCGGCACCGGGTGCCCGTGGGCTGCCCGCAGTGCAGGTGCGCATCGAGGTGCGGACGGTGGCTGCGCCGGTGCGGCCCCGACCCGCCGAGCCGTTGCGGCCCGGGGCTGTCGTCACCACCACCGCCGCTGGCCCGGACAGTGGGGGCTCGGTGACGGTGCGCGCGACAGCCTCGTCACGACCGGCAGATGCGGTCGCCCGGCATGTCGTCGTGGCCAACGGGCAGCAGGCCGTGCTGCGCTGGCACCTGGCGCACGAGGCCGACACACTCGATTTCGTATGGACGGCCCAGGGCCAGGGCGTGGTCGGCAGTACCGGTACGCGCTGGCGTGCCGTGGAGTGGTCGGTCACGCCGCGTTGGCCCGGAGAGGGCGAGCCTGTCGAGCTGAGGTTGGCCACCGGCGGCACGTCGACAGACGCGGCGCAGGTGCAGACCGTGGTGCGGCTGGGTTTCGACCGGTGGCAATCGGTCGCGCGCTCGGTGCACGATGGGATCAGCCAGGAAGTCCAGGTGCGGGTCAGCCTGACCGGGCCCTGAACGCGCAGGCTGC
>JAKLLB010000066.1 GCA_023150345.1 Aquabacterium sp. | reverse complement strand
ACTTCGCCGGAAACGACGGATTCGCCGAACCCGAAGTTCGAGTCGATCACGATGACCGATCGGTCGCCGTTGGCCGGGTGGATGGTGAACATCACGCCTGCGGTATAGGCGTTGGCCATCTTCTGGATGCCCACGCTGATGGCCACCTGCTCGTCGCCATAGCCCCGTTGCTTGCGGTAGGCAATGGCGCGCGCGGTGTAGAGGCTCGACATGCAGCGGCGCATGCGGTCCAGCACACCGTCCACGCCACGGATCCACAGATAGGTGTCCTGCTGGCCTGCGAAGCTGGCGTCGGGCAGGTCTTCGGCTGTCGCGCTGGAGCGCACGGCCACCGGCACCGCGGGTACGCCGCAGCGCACCGAGAGCTTGCGGTAGCACTCGGCAACCGTGTCCTCCAACTCGGTGGTGAACGGCTGAGACTCGATGACCGAGCGCACGTGGGCGCTTGCCCGCTCCAGGGCATCCATGTCGTCGACATCGATGGCGTGTGTGAGATGCGCGATCTCGCGATCGAGTCCGCCAACCGACAGGAAGCTGCGAAAACCCTGGGTCGTGAGGGCGAAGCCGGGTGGCACCCGCACACCGGCGTTGATCAGCTCGCCCAGCGAAGAGCACTTGCCGCCCACCAGCGGCACGGAGTCCTTGCTGCACTCCTCCAGCCAGCACACCAGCGGCTGGCCCGGAATCCGGGCCGGCGCCGGCGTGCGCGGCTGCAGCGTCGAGGTGCTGCCCATGATGGTTCAGCGCGCGATGGTGATGGCGCCGGTGGAGCCATCGACCCGCAGCAACATGCCGGTCTTGATGATCTTGGTGGCATGACCCGTGCCCACCACGGCAGGCATGCCGTACTCGCGGCAAACGATGGCCGCATGGCTCATCACACCGCCCACGTCGGTGACGCAGGCCCCGATCTTGGCGAACGCCGGCGCCCAGGAAGGCGAGGTGGTCGGTGCGACCAGGATCTCGCCTTGCTGCAGTTGCCCCACCTCGCCGACGGTGCGGCACACCCGCGCTCGACCTTCGATCACGCCCGGACTGCCCGCGAAGCCCTTGAGCTCGGTGATGCTGTCGGGGTTCTTCACCTCTTGCACCGCGGCCCAGTCGGCCAGTGACTTGTTCGTCACGCCCCACAGCACGATGGTGAACGGCTCCTGGATGACCTCGGGCGCGGTGCCGATGGCCGGTGGCGCGTTCCATTCCTTGAACTTCGCCATCACGCCCTTGCGCCACTCGACTTCCTTGGGCCAGGTCTGGGTGCCGCGCGGCGTGACACCGGTGGCCCAGGCGGTGACGATGTCCCACAGCGCTTGCTTGATCTCGTCGCGCCGCATCAGCCAGACGTCCTCGACGTCAGCGATGACGCCGTGCTCCTTCATCACCGCCGCGACCTCGCGCATCTTGTTCCAGAAGACCGAATGGAACCAGTGTTCGACATAGAACAGATGGTTCTCGACGTAGGGGAAGACCGTCTTGGCGCATCCCAGGAGTTCGTCGAACTGCTTGCGGTCCTCGTCCTTCTCGATCAGGCCGCGGTACTCGGCCGTGATGCGGTCTCGTTCGGCACGGACCTGTTCCATGGGACGCTCGATGCTTTCGCCTTTGCGGATCTTCTGGATGTAGGTCTGGATCCCCGTGAGCGGGATGTTCATGGCGTCGTTCCACGAGCGGTCGTGGTGGAACCAGCCCGTGCCCGTCGAGACGTTGAACCACGGCTCGCGCGACAGGTTCAGCGAGGTCAGCCACTGCGTGCCGCGCGGCGAGTTCTTGAGCGCGGCCTCGACCGAAGTCCACTCGGGACTCGAGTTGACGATTTCATCAACATGCAGTTCGACGGCCAGGTGCGCGAGCTTCTTCAACTCCTCGTCGGGCTGGTACATGATGACGTCGATGCCCGAGATCATCTGCGTCACCCGCTGTGCCGGAATGCTGGGGAACAGCTTCTGCACGAAGTCGAGGAAGAACACGTAGGCGGCGTATCCGAGGTTCAGGAACTCGAAGTGGTACTGCCAGCACTTGATGCCCAGATTGATCAGGTCGTCGTAGTTCTTGAGCAGGTGGTAGCCCTTGGACTCACCCAGGGCGCCCGTGACCACAGACAGATCCTCCATGTCGGCCAGCCGCGGTATCTCGAGCTTCTCGAGTTCGCGGATCGTGGCCTCCATCTTGACCTTCCACTTGGCCTCGAGGTCATCCCAGTTCTTGTAGTAGTGGCCAGCGCGCTCCATGAAGTGCGGGACGCGGCTGCCGATCTCCTCGGGGTCCTTCACCGGTACCGGCGAGATGTAGACATAGCCGTTGATGATGCGGTGATCCACGCCGCGCACCGGCGGAACCATGAAGATGCGGTTGTTGTACTGCGACAGTGCGAGGTACCAGGCTTCGTCCCAGATCGTGTCGAACGGATACAGCGGCTCTGGGTAGTGCAGGCCGTCATAGAACCAGAACATCTCCTTTTCGTACTGGTTGCGCACCGGATCGTCGGTGACGAACTGGTACTGGTACGGATACATGCGCTCCCAGCCTTCAGTGCCGGGTATGGTCTTGGCCTTCACGTCGTGCGGAACCGGGAACTTCATGGCTTGCCTCTTCCTTGTCTGTGGTGGGACCCGGTCTTTTCATGGTGGGTCCTGATCTGACTCTGGAACCTGCGACCGGGCATCGCAACCCGACATCTGCATAAGGCGTGCCACACCTGCGCGCCGATAGCCGACCGAGGCGTGGAACCGGCTTGTCGACCGATGCGCGCCCCTCGAAAAAGCGGAAGGTGCGCCCGCGCTCGCACGACCCGTCGCGCCGCGTGTCGCTGCGTTGGCGGCGCAGGGCGACGCGTGATCAATTCGTCAACTGCTCGTGTATCGGAGCCGGTGACTTCATCAATTGGTGAGGAGCACGCGGTGGAGTGCTCCGACCCATCGGCAGGGCGTGGCTCCTAGGGATCTACCCGCGACCACCCGACGCGTTGACGTGCATCAGCGCCGAGGGGTGAAGCGCAGCCTACAAGATCAGGTTCCGCAAGACTTCTGAGGGTGACCGTGGCGAAGCTGCGCAGCGTTCCCCGCACCGACGGGCACGACCTGCGCGCCCAGGTGCACTTCTGCCCCGAGACCGGGCAGATCTGGCTGCATGAGCACCGCATGCTGCTCGTGCACGCCGAGGCTCAGGCCACGCTGCGCAAGGAACTCATCGACACCCTGGGCATGGAGCGCGCGCAGGGGCTGCTCACCCGCATGGGCTACGCGTCGGGCCTGCGCGACGCCGAACTCGCGCGCAGTCGTGCCGAGAACGCGAGCGACCTCGAGGCCTTCATGACCGGGCCTCAACTGCACACGCTCGAGGGCATCGTGCGGGTGACGCCGGTTC
The DNA here is from genome assembly GCA_023150345.1 of Aquabacterium sp. Taxonomy (GTDB): domain Bacteria; phylum Pseudomonadota; class Gammaproteobacteria; order Burkholderiales; family Burkholderiaceae_C; genus Pseudaquabacterium. The sequence continues at coordinate 22,171 of JAKLLB010000066.1, read as the reverse complement.
GGGTGGAGATCGACCGCCCTGGCGGCCGGTTCTACGGTGAGTTCCTCTGGGAGAACTCCTGGGAGGGCCAGTGGCACCGCCATTACTACGGCATCCACTCCGAGCCGGTGTGCTGGACGCAGATCGGCTATGCCTGCGGCTACACATCGGCGTTCATGGGCCGGCCCATCCTCTACAAGGAGGTCGAGTGCGTTGGCATGGGCGACAACAACTGCCGCATCATCGGCAAGCCGGTGGAGGAGTGGGACGATGCCGCTGAGCACATGCGCTTCTTCACCCCGGAGTCGATCGCCGACCAACTGATCGACCTGCAGTCGCAGGTGGGGCTGCTTCGCGCCACCATCGACGAGCAGCAGAAGCTGCCCGAGGACATGGTGGGCCGTTCGCCAGGGTTCCAGGCCGCCTACGACTTGCTGCGCCAGGCGGCGGGCAGCCAGATCACGGTGCTCCTGCTGGGCGAGACGGGGGTGGGCAAGGAGCTCTTCGCGCGCGCGCTGCACGGAATGGGTCCGCGGCGCGGCGAGCCGTTCGTCGCCATCAACTGCGGTGCGATACCCCCCGAACTGCTCGAGTCGGAGCTCTTCGGTGTGGAAAAGGGCGCCTACACCGGCGCGCTGGTGTCCCGCCCGGGCCGGTTCGAGCGGGCGAACGGCGGCACGTTGTTTCTCGACGAGATCGGCGACCTGCCGCTTTCGGCACAGGTGAAGCTGCTGCGCGTGCTTCAGGAAGGCGAGATCGAGCGCCTGGGCGACCAGAAGGTCCGGCGCGTCAACATCCGGCTGGTCGCTGCCACCAACGTCGACCTGCTGCAGCGTGTGAAGGAGGGCCGGTTCCGAGCCGACCTGTACTACCGGCTCAACGCCTACCAGGTGAACATACCGCCGCTGCGCGAGCGCAAGGAAGACGTGTCGGTGCTGGCCAAGCGCTTTCTCGAAAAATACTCGGCCGTACACGGCAAGAAGCTGCGCGGCTTCACCGACAAGGCCAAGCGCGCGCTGCTCACTTATCCGTGGCCAGGCAACGTCCGGGAGCTGCAGAACATGGTGGAGCGCGGCGTGATCCTCGCGCCGGCCGGCACTCGCATCGAGGTGAATCACCTGTTCACATCATGCAGCGTGGAGCACCCCCGCGAGTTCGGCCTCGACCTCAACGGCGACCTGGATGTCCGGCGCTGGGATGCGGGTCGCGGGCTGTGCGAGGCGGTGCTCAATGGCGTGATGACGCTCGACCAGGTCGAATCGATGCTGCTCGAGACTGCGGTCGACAAGGCCCGTGGCAACCTGTCCTCGGCGGCCCGTCTGCTGGGCATCACCCGGCCCCAGCTGGCCTACCGGCTCAAGCGCCTGCACGAGGGCCCAGGCGGTGGGCCCGAGCTGGTGCCACCGCCCGAGGCCGGCACCGGCGGCGACCCGACGTGAGCGACGGCGGCCTGCGGGACCGGGTCCGGCGCTATCTGAGCGAGCACCATGTGGCCACGTTGGCCACGCAAGGGCCGCAGGGGCCCTGGGCGGCAGCGGTGTTCTACGCGGGCGACGAAGCCGGGCTGTACTTCCTGTCCTCGCCGCGCAGCCGTCATGCGGTCAACCTGATCCAGCATCCACGTGTGGCGGTGGCCGTCCAGGACAACTGCACCGAGTGGGCGCAGATCCAGGGCGTCCAGCTGGAGGGGTTGTGCGCCGAGCTCGATGGCGCCGACCGCGAGCGGGCCCAGCGGCTGTACGCACAAAAGTTCCCGCTCATCGCTCGCCCCGCGCGAGCCCCATTGGCCATCGCCGAGGCGCTGGCACGGGTGCGCTGGTACCGGCTCGTGCCGGACCGCCTCTACCTGATCGACAACTCACGGGGCTTCGGTCACCGCGAGGAGCTCATTCCCTTGGGCTGAGCGCACGGCCCGGCGAGGGCCATGTCGCCAGCAGCAAGCCGGCAAGCGCGAGCGCAAAGGCCGCCAGGTGCGCGGGGCCGAAGGGCTCGGCCAGGAGCACCACACCCACCAGCGCTGCACTGATCGGCAGCAGGACCGTGAACACGCCGGCTTGCTGCGCGGGCACCCGCGCCAGGCCCTTCATCCACAACCACACCGTCACGACACTGGCCGCAATGGCATAGAACACCAGCAGCGCCCATGTGCCATGCGCGACCGCCCCGAAGTCGAACGAGAGGGCTTGCCAGAGCCCCAGAGGCGTGACAAGTGCGAGCCCCCAGAGGTTGATCAGGGCGCTGATGCGACGGGGCGATATCTGCGCCGTGAGTCGCTTGCCGATCACCACATAGCTGGCCTCGCAAAGCATCGCGCCCACCAGCAGGGCCGGGCCGACCCAGGTTGGCCAGGCGCTGGCCAACGGCGCTGCAACCGCGCCTGGCACGTCGCCGTGTGGCTTGATCCAGGCGAGGGCAGCGATGCCTGCCACCGCGCAGGCAGTGCCGGCCATGGCACGGGGTGTCATGCGCTCGCCGAGGAACACCCTCGACAGCACCGCCACGGCGGCAGGAATTGCGGCCATCACGACACCTGCGAAGACTGCCGAGGTGAGCGACACGCCGAACAGCATGCAGATCGAGAACAGGAAGTTGCCCAGAAAGCTCTCGAGAAAGATGAGTCGACGCTCGTGCGGCGTCAGTCGCGGCTCGGCGGCCGACCGGGGCAGCCAGTGCGGCATGGCCAGTGCGGCAATGCCGAACCGCAGCCAGGCCAGGAGGAACACCGGGAAGCTGGCCACCAGCAGGCGCGACAGGCCGACGTAGCTGCCCACCAGGGCCATGCTGCCGACCAGGCAAGCGTAGGCCGCCCAGGGAACGGGTCGAGACATGCCGGCGCGGCGTCAGAACATCGCCGCGTAGCGCCGCAACTCCCAGTCGCTGACCTGCAGCCGGTAGTCCAGCCACTCCCGTCGCTTGAGCTGCAGAAACTGACGGGTGAGTTCATCGCCCAGCATGGCCGTGATCACGCTGTCGCACTCCAGGGCATCCAGGGCCTGGCCCAGACTCTGCGGCAGCAAGGCGATGCCTCGCTCGCGGACTTCGCCCAGTGTCAGCGCGAAAAGATCGACGTCTTGAGGCGGCGGGCACTCGAGCGCGCGCTCGATGCCGTCGAGGCCCGCCGCGATCAGACCCGCCGTGGCCAGGTAGGCATTGGCGCTGGCATCGGGCAACCGCCACTCGAAGCGCCCCGGCAGCGTGCGCACCAGGGCCGTACGGTTGTTGGCACCTTGGGCAATGTAGGCGGGGGCCCAGCTGGTACCCGACAGCACGTCGCTGACGACCAGGCGCTTGTAGCTGTTGACGGTGGGTGCGGCGAGGGCGCATAGCGCGGGCGCATGTGCCAAGACGCCGGCGACGAACTGCCGGCCCGGCGGCGACAGGCCTGCTTGCGGCAGTGCAGCGCCATCGGGCGCATGCGGCACGAACAGGTTCGAGGCGTTGTCACCCGTGCCTTTCCAAAGCGACACGTGGAAGTGCAGGCCGCTGCCAGGTTGGTTGGCAAACGGCTTGGGCATCATCGAGAACACCATGCCTTGCGCCTCGGCAAGGGCGTGCGCCGCCATCTTGAACAGCATCAGGTGGTCGGCGCTGGCCACGGCTTCATCGAATCCGAAGTTGACTTCGAATTGCCCGTGTGCATCCTCATGGTCGAGCTGCAGCACGTCCAGACCGCAGGCCTGCAATGCCAGCTCGAGCTCACGCAGGAACGCACGCTGGCGCGGAAGCGATTTCAGGTCGTAGCTGGGTTTGTCCAGCCGGTCGAGGTCGTCGGCGGGCAGCCATCGCCCAGCCTCCTGCTTGAGCAGGAAGAACTCGGGTTCGATCCCGGTGCGCAGGTGCCAGCCGCGCTGGGCCAGCTTGGCGCATGCTCTCTTGAGCACCTGACGCGGGCAGGCATCGAAGGGTTCGCCGGCAACCCAGCCATCGCAGACGATGCGCGCATGTCCTGGCAGCCAGGGCAGCACCACGGCCGTGCTGGCGTATCCACGCGCCCAGTACTCGGACCGCGCACCTGTGCGCGGCAAGCCCGTTCCAGCGATCGATGGGCCACTGAAGCCGGCACCGTCGGTGAGCAGGTCATCCAGATGGGTCAACGGGACGTACTTGCCCTTGGCCACGCCATGGATGTCGGTGAACTGCGCCAGCAATGTGTGCACGCCGGCGGCCGCCAGTCTCTCGCGCAGGTCCTTCATGGCAACCTTCGGTCAGTGGGTGGATGGCGCGACGTGGGCGCGCGCCGGTTCAGTCGATGCGCAACCAGGTGGTCTTGAGTTCCGTGTACTTGTCGAAGGCGTGCAGCGATTTGTCGCGGCCGTTGCCGCTTTGCTTGTAGCCGCCGAACGGCACTGTGATGTCGTCCTCGTCATACTGATTCACGTGCACGGTGCCGGCCCGCAGTGCCCTGGCCACGCGGTGGGCACGATTGATGTTGTCGCTCCAGACGCTGGCCTGCAAGCCATAGCTGCTGTCATTGGCAATGGCAATGGCCTCGTCCTCGGTGCGGAAGCGAATCACGCCCACAACCGGGCCGAAGATCTCCTCGCGCGCGATTCGCATCTGGTTCGTGACGCCGTCGAACACCGTCGGTTCGACATAGTAGCCCCCGGAGGCGGTCCGCGCCTGCCGGCCACCTGCTGCGCAACGCGCGCCTTCGGCTTGGCCGGCGTCGATGTATCCGAGGACCGTGCGCAGTTGCGTGTCGTCGACCAGTGCACCCATCACGGTGGCTGGATCCAGCGGGTCGGCCGGTTGGTACTTCGGCACTTGCGCCACCACGCGTTCGACGAAGTCATCGGCCACGCGCTCATGCACCAGCACCCGTGACGGGGCATTGCAGCTTTCGCCCTGATTGAAGAACATGCTGCCCGCCACGGTTGACGCGGCACGACCGATGTCGGCGAAGTCATCGAACACGACGAAGGCCGACTTGCCACCCAGTTCGTTGAACACCCGCTTGAGATTGGATCGGCCTGAGTACTCGAGCATGCGTCGCCCGGTGCGCGTGGATCCAGTGAACCCGATGGCGTCGACCTCCATGTGCAGCGCCAATGCTTCGCCAGCTTCATGGCCAAAGCCCGGCACCACGTTGAACACGCCCGGCGGAATGCCCGCCTCGACGGCCAGCTCGGCCAATCGCAACGCCGTCAGTGGGCTCTTTTCGCTGGGTTTGAGCACCACCGAGTTGCCCGCAGCCAGCGCAGGCCCGAGCTTCCAGGCGGCCATGATCATCGGGTAGTTCCAGGGCACCACGACGCCGACGACACCCACAGGCTCGCGCGTGATCAGCGCGAGCGCGCTGCGCGGCGTGGGTGCGATCTCGTCGTAGATCTTGTCGGTCGCCTCGGCGTACCACTGAATGCATCGCGCGGTGGAGGGGACATCCACCGACAGCGCATACTGGATGGGCTTGCCCATGTCCAACGTTTCGAGCAGGGCAAGTTCTTCCTTGGCGGCGAGAACCTTCTCGGCGAACCGCTGCAGCAGGCGCTTGCGCACGGCCGGCGGCTTGTGCGCCCAGCGACCGTCCTCGAACGCGGCCCGGGCGCTGGTCACCGCGGCGTCGATATCGGGTTGGCGGCCACGGGCGATCTCACCGACGCTCTGGCCGTTGATGGGCGAGATGCACGCGAACGTTTCGCCACCAAGTGCAGCGCGACGCTCACCATCGATCACGGCGCGGCCGTCGACGCGAATCTCACGTGCTCGTGCATGCCAATCGATAGGGGGATGGGCCACGGCTAGCTCCTTCAATGGATGCAGCAGCCGCCACCAGCCCGGCGGGCCGGCGGCGGATGGGTCAAATCACGGGGGTGTCTGCTCCCCCGGGGCCTGAGATCAGAAGCTGACGACGACCGATGCGCCGAACAACGAGTTGCTGCGACGGTACTCGCCAGTGCGGATGTCCAGGAAAACCGGGTGGTTGGCCCGATCGATCCGGTACTCGGCCTTCAGCGTGGTGTTCAGGTTCAGAAGATAGCTCAGGCCGAGCGACAGCGCACTGCGGTTGGCACCCTTGTCGCATGCATCGGTCCACTCGAGGTCGCAGCCGAGCGTGGGATCGGGTCCGAAGCCATTGCGGTCGTCGGCGAAGGTGTAACCCAGCAGGCCTCCACCGTTCTTGCGGTTGCGAATGTGGTCGAAGCGTGCAATGGCTTCCCAACGCGGGATGAACTTGTAGGCCAGCAGGGTGGACAGGCCAGTCCAGCTGGCGTCGCGCAAGTCGCCCGTCTCGGGATGAGCGTTGATCGCGGCGCTGCGCTGGCGACCGTAACTGAGCTGGCCTTGCCAGGTGAGGTCGCCACGGATGAAGTAGGCGTCGAACTCGAACAGGTCCAGCCGGGTGTCGCGGGTGTCGTAGTCTTCGCCCGTGACCGGGTTGGCGCCGTCTGCCCGGAAGTTGGCGGCCTTGCCGTGGACGCCGGCGAAGCCGAACCCCTGGAACTCGCCGCGCGAATAGTCGACGCGATAGGCCAAGGCAGGCGTGCGCTCGCTGGCCTGACGCTTGCTGGCGTTCATGTTGGCCATCACACCTTTGACGATCCACTTGCCGCGCGTGATCTCCATGCCGGCACCGGTGTAGCTGGTGGGCAGTGTGAAGTCGAACAGCAGGTTGTGGGTGATCAGCTTGTTCAGCGTGGGCTGCAGGTATTCGTAGCCCGACCAATCCGGCAGATGCCCTGCGATGAAGCGCGTTTGCAGGTCACCCAAGGGCACCGACAGCGACGCTTCGTGCACCACGCCGCCATTTCCGATCACGGAATCGGTGCCACGATTGGGAACCAGTGTGAGACGCCAGCGGGTACCACCGTCCATCTCTTTCTGGAAGTCGACGGACGCGGCGCCGAAGTAGGAGTTGTCGTAGTTGTAGCCGTCGTCGCCGACGTTGTTGATGAACTGGAACCCGCCGCGACGCTGCCGCGCGTTGTAGATGTAGGTCGGGTCGGCGTAGCCGTTGATCTTGAGCATCTTCAGCCCCTGCGCCTCGACGGCGTCTTCCAGGGCCTCGGTCTTCACGGCCACTCGGTTGAGCTCGCGCGCCTGCTCGGGCGTCATCCCCCACTGGGCGCCTCCAGCCGGGGCCTTGCTCTCCTGGGCCTTGAGTTTGGCCTCCAGCTCGTTGACCTTGGCCCTGAGCTGCTGCAGCTCCTTGAGGATGTCGGCGTTGCTCTGGGCCAGCGCCGGAAACGCAGCGGCCAGCGCGACGGCCAGGAGGGTGTGACGGATCGGCTTCATGGGGTCGTGCTCCTCTCGCGTGTGGACTGTTCAGTTTGGTAACGGGATGGTGCCGGTGTGGACATATGGGTTCAACCGCGTGCGGCCGCTGCCAGTTCGAGGCTGCGCCTGCGCTCGGCGCGCGCGATCCAGTAGCTCGCGGCGATGACGCCGACGCTGACCACCGCCACGATGATGGTGGCCACGGCGTTGACACTGGGATTCAGGCCCAGGCGCGCCCTGGAGAAAATGACGAGCGGCATCGTCGTCGAACCGGGGCCAGACAGGAATGCCGACAGCACGACATCGTCGAGCGACAACGTGAACGTCAGCAGCCAGGCCGACAACAGGCTCTGCGCGATCATGGGCAACGTGACCAGCGCGAAGACCTGGTGCGGCCGGGCGCCCAGATCCATCGCGGCCTCTTCCAGCTGCGGGTTCACTTCCTGGAGTCGAGCCTGGACCACGACCGTGGCATAGGCCATCCCCAGCAGCAGGTGACCCAGCCAGATGGTGAGTACGCCGCGTTCGGGGAAACCGATGGCGCGCTGGATCGATACCAGCATCAGCAGCAGCGACAGACCAACCACGACTTCAGGCATCACCAGCGGCGCATTGACCATGCCACTGAACATGGTGCGCCCCGTGAAGCGGCGGTACTTGACGAGCGCGAACGCGGCAAACGTGCCCAGGACCACCGACCCGCACGCTGTCAGGAAGGCGATTTCCAGGCTGAGCCACAAGCCTGCGAGCATCTCGCGGTCATGTACCAGCGCCGCGTACCACTTGAACGTGAACCCGCGCCACACGTTGGGCAGTGGCGAGTCGTTGAACGAGTAGATCACCAGCGCCACGATGGGCAGGTACAGGAAGGCATAGCCGGCAGCGAGCCATCCCTTGGCAAACCAGCGATTGAGTGCGCTGCCGATCATCGGGCACGCTCCTGCGACTCGGCCTGGTATTTGTTGAACAGCGCCAGCGGCACGATGATGAGCAGAATCATCACCACGGCCACGGCGGACGCCATCGGCCAGTCGTTGTTCGAGAAGAACTCATCCCAGAGCACGCGTCCGATCATCAGCGTCTCGGGGCCGCCCAACAGTTCGGGTATGACGAACTCGCCCACGCACGGAATGAAGACCAGCATCGAGCCGGCGATGATGCCGGCCTTGGACAACGGAACCGTCACCTTCCAGAAGGCCACCCAGGGCGAGGCACCCAGATCCGATGCGGCCTCGAGCAGGCGCAGGTCCATCTTCGCAAGATTGCCGTACAGCGGGAGGATCATGAAGGGCAGGTAGGTGTAGGTCATGCCCAGCACCAGCGAGAACGGCGTGTGCAGCAGCTTGCCCGGCGCCGCGATCAGCCCTGTTGCGGCCAGCAGTTGGTCGAGGCCACTTCCGATCAACAACTCGGCCACCCAACCGTTCTCTGACAGCAGGCCCTTCCACGCGTAAACCCGCAACAAGAATGAGGTCCAGAACGGAAGCATGACGAGCATGAGCAGCGCGGGCTGCACGGTGGCCCGGGCACGCGCCATGAAATAGGCAAACGGGTAGCCGATCAGCAGGCATAACGCTGTGGTGGCAGCGGCATACCGCACGCTGCGCACATAGGCGTCGAGGTACAGCGTGTCCTGGGTCATGAACACGTAGTTCGACAGCTTCACGGTGAGCTGCAGCAGCCCGTCCTTGTAGGTAACCAGGTCCTTGAAGTTCACGGTCTCCATCTCGGAGACGCTGATCTTCAGCAAAATGAGGAACGGCAGCAGGAAGAACGCCAACAGCCAACCGTAGGGCAGGGCGATGACCCAGGTTCGGCCGCGGCGCAGCCAGGGTTGCAGGCGACTCAGCGCTTTCATGTGGCCGTGTGGTGGGCGGTATTCACTGGGTCAGCACCACGTGGGCTGAGCGCGACCAGTGCGCCCAGACCTCGTCGCCCCAGGTGAGTTCGTCGTCTTTGTGGCGCGCGGTGTTGGCCTGGCTGATCTTCAGCCGCGCGCCGCTGGCAAGCTCGACGTGGTAGACGGTGAAGCTGCCGAAGTACGACAGCTCCTTGATGCGGCCACGCGCGCTGTTGTAGTCGTCGTTCGGCTTGTGGCGCGACACATGGATCTTCTCAGGTCGCAGCGCGACCGTCACCGGCATGCCGATGGTGCCCGTGATTCCGTGTCCGACGTAGTGCTTGCAGTCGGCCGAGTCGATCACGACATGGTCGGGTTCATCGACCTCCACCGTGCCGGACACCAGGTTCACGTTGCCGATGAAGTCGGCCACGAAACGGGTAGCGGGGGTTTCATAGATCTCGGAGGGCGCGCCCACCTGCAGGAATCGGCCCTCGCTCATGATCGCGATGCGCGAGGCCATGGTCATCGCCTCCTCCTGGTCGTGCGTGACCATCACGCAGGTCACCCCCACCTGCTCGATGATGTTGACCAGTTCGATCTGCGTCTCTTCGCGCAGCTTCTTGTCGAGCGCGCCCAGTGGTTCGTCCAGGAGCAGCAATTGCGGTTGCTTGGCAAGGCTGCGAGCCAGCGCCACCCGTTGCTGCTGGCCGCCTGACAGCTGGTGCGGCTTGCGCTGGGCGAACTTGCCCAGTTGCACGAGCTTGAGCATCGCGTCCACGCGCTCCGCGACCCGATCGCGCGGCAAGCCGTCGCGTCGCAGTCCGAAGGCGATGTTGTCCCACACCGTCAGGTGCGGAAACAGCGCGTACGACTGGAACATCATGTTCAGTGGACGCTCATACGGCGGCAGGCCGGCGAGGTCTCGTCCGTTGAGCACGATGCGCCCGGAGGTGGGCGTCTCGAAGCCCGCCAACATGCGCAGCAGCGTCGTCTTGCCGCAGCCCGACGATCCGAGCAGCGCGAAGATCTCACCCTTGGCAATATCCAGGCTGACGTGATTCACGGCCAGGTAGCCGTTGAACTCCTTGACCACGTCCTGAATCTGCAGGAACGACAACTGCTCGGGCGCTGCTGGCGTGGCAGCACCGGTGCTGGATCCGTTGACAGGCATGACGCCTCGTCTCCTCCTCGGGCGCAACCAGCGGCCACTACGGGCCGCGAGATGCGCTGCTCATTTCCGGTGCGACGCGCGACGCGTGCCGCCCGGTGCGGTCAAAGTCCGGTCTTGAAGGACGTATAGGTGCGGGTCATCAGTCGCCGCAGGTCGTTGTTGATGGCATCGGGTGGGATCATCTTCTTCAGGTCGGCCTCAGGCAGGAAGACCGTGGGGTTGCTCGCCACCTCGGGCTTGATGTGCTTCTTGGACTCGAGATTGGGGTTGGCGTAGAAGACCTTGTTGGTCAGACTCGCATGAACGTCGCCGCGCAGGATGTAGTTGATGAACTTGTGGGCGTTGCCAGGGTGCGAGGCGTCCGCCGGGATCACCATCACGTCGAAGAACAACAGACCGCCCGTCGAGGGGATGAGCGCCTGGATGTTCTGCCCGGTCTTGCCGTCGATGGCCCGCTGGCGTGCGATGTTGATGTCGCCCGACCAACCCAGTGCCAGGCAGATCGAACCGTTGGCCATGTCGTTGATGTAGCCCGACGAACTGAACAGCGTCACGTGTGGCCGCACCGACTTGAGCAGGTTGGCGGCCGCGGAGTAGTCTGCTGGCGACTTGCTGAACGAGGGCTTGCCCAGATAGTGAAGCGCCGCCGGCACGACCTCGGAGGACGAATCGAGGAACGAAACGCCGCAGGACTTCAGTTTGGAGATGTACTCGGGCTTGAAGACCAAGTCCCAGGCGTTGGCGGGCATCGGCGTGCTGCCCAGTGCGGCCTTGACCTTGTCGACATTGATGCCAACCGTGGTGAACCCCCACAACCAGTTCACCATGTACTCGTTGCCCGGGTCCAACCGCGCCAGCTGCGCCTGAACGGTTGGGTCGAGGTTCTTGTAGTTCGCGATTCGGCTCTTGTCGATCTTGGCCAGCAGGCCACCGTCGATCTGCAGCTTGGCCCAGTTGGAGGACGGGACCACGACGTCATAGCCGCTCCTGCCGGCCACCAGCTTGGCATGGACGATCTCGTTGTTGTCGAAGTTGTCGTAGCGGACCTTGATGCCCGTTTCCTTCTCGAAGTTGCGGATCGTCTCCTCGCCGATGTAGTCGGACCAGTTGTAGACGTTGAGGACCTTTTCCTCCTCCTGGGCCAGTGCGGCGCCGGAACCCAGCGCCAGGGCCAGGCTCGCCAGCGCGATCGATCGACGGGACAGCAGCTTCATGGGTCAACCTCCGGGATGGTGCGTTCTATGAAGGGTGGCAAAAACAGCCAAGTCTAAGCAGGCCCGCGGGCCTGTTCATCGGGGGAAGCAAGGGGATGGCGGCCACGGCACTTGCCGCGTCGTCCAGCCGCAACGATTCATGCGAGCCAGCCCTCGCGCTGGGCATCGGCCAGTGTCAGGTCGAGGCAGCGGCGGATCAGCGCCATCATGTCGTCGATCTGCGTTCGGGTGATCACGAGAGGGGGCGCGATGATCATCCGGTTGCCCACGGCGCGCATGATGAGCCCGTTGGCGAAGCAGTGTCCCCGACAGACCATGCCGATGGACAGCGCCGGATCGAACGGAACAAGGGTCGTCTTGTCCTTGACCAGCAGCAGCGCGCCCATCAGACCGCAGGTTTCGGCAGTGCCGACCAGTGGATGGTCACGCAGGCCCTCGTAGCACTGCGCCAGGTAGGGGCCGACGTCGTCGCGCACGTGTTCCACGAGCCCGAGCTCGCGCACCAACTTGATGTTGGCCAGCGCAACGGCGCAAGCCACCGGGTGGCCCGAGTAGGTGTAGCCATGCTCGAACTCGCCACCTTGCTCGATCAGCACCTTGGCAACCCGGTCGCCCACCATCACGCCACCCAGCGGGATGTAGCCGCTCGTGACGCCCTTGGCGAATGTCATCAAGTCGGGCCGGGTGCCGAAGGTCTCGCAGCCGAACCAGCGTCCAGTGCGTCCGAACCCGCAGATGACCTCATCGCTGACGAGCAGGATGCCGTACTTGTCGCAGATGCGCTGGATCTCCGGCCAGTAGGTGGCAGGCGGGATGATCACGCCGCCTGCGCCCTGCACGGGCTCGCCGATGAACGCTGCCACCTTCTGCGCGCCGATGGCCAGGATCTTGTCCTCCAGCCAGCGCGCCGCCACCAGGCCGAATTCATCGCGGCTCATGCCTCGGCCATGCTCCACCCAGTAGGGTTGGCCGATGTGCTCGATGCCGGGGATGGGCAGTCCACCCTGCGCATGCATGCCGCTCATGCCACCGAGCGAGGCGCCTGCCATCGTCGATCCGTGATAGGCATTCTGCCGGCTGATGATCACCTGGCGTTCGGGCTGGCCCAGGATGTCCCAGTAACGCCGGACCATGCGAACGATGGTGTCGTTGCCCTCCGACCCCGAGCCGGTGAAGAACACATGGTTGAACTGCGGTGGGGTCACCTCCGACAGCAGTTCGGCCAGTTCGATGGCCGGCGGTGTGGCCGTTTGGAAGAAGGCGTTGTAGAACGGCAGTTCCTGCAACTGCCGGGTGGCAGCGTCGATGAGCGTGCGCTGGCCGTAGCCGACGTTCACGCACCACAGGCCGGACATGGCGTCGAGGATCTTGTGGCCCTCGCTGTCCCACAGGTAGATGCCTTCGGCGCGCTCGATGATGCGCGAGCCTTTGCGGGCCAACGCCTGGAAGTCGGTGAACGGATGCAGGAAGTGGGCCGAATCGGCGGCCTGCCATTGCGCGGTCGTGCGGTTGGTGCTCATGGTGATAGGGTGATCGGTTGAATGCTCGTGCTGCGGTGTCTGGCCTTTCCGGCGATCGGCCTGTCGTCCGATGGACTAGACGTGCAGCAGCAGGTGTTCGCGCTCCCAAGGAGAAATGACCTTCATGAACTCGGCAAACTCGATTTCCTTGACCTCGGTGTAGACCGTGATGAAGGCCTCGCCGAGCACTTCGTGCAGGTCCTTTTCTTCGCGCAGCAACGACAGCGCTTCGCCCAGGCTGCGTGGCAACTGGAAGTCGCCGAGATAGGCGTCGCCTTTGCACTCCGGCGCGGGCTCGATGCGCTTGTCGATTCCGATGTAGCCGCAGGCCATGGTGGCGGCGAGAGCGACATACGGGTTTGCATCTGCGCCGATGACCCGGTTCTCGATGCGGCGGGCGGCGGGCGGCGCAACCGGCGACCGGATGCCGACGGTGCGGTTGTCCGTACCCCACTGGATGTTGATGGGCGCAGCCGTGAACCGCGCCAGGCGCCGATAGCTGTTCACATAGGGGGCAAACAGTGCCATGGCCGCCGGTATGTAGCGCTGCAAGCCACCGATGAACCAGTAGAACTCCTTGCTCGGCGTCCCATCGGCGTTGCTGAACAGATTGAGGCCGGTGGCGAGGTCGATCACGCTCTGGTGGATGTGCATGGCGCTGCCAGGCTCGCCGGCAATGGGCTTGGCCATGAAGGTGGCGAACATGTCATGGCGCAGCGCCGCCTCGCGCACGGTGCGCTTGAAGAGGAACACCTCGTCGGCCAGGCCCAACGGGTGGTCGTGGAAGAAATTGATCTCCATCTGGCCCGCACCCACCTCGTGGATGAGCGTGTCGACGTTCAGACCCATCTTCTCGCAGTAGTCGTAGACATCTTCGAACAGCGGATCGAACTCGTTGACCGCATCGATCGAATAGGCCTGTCGCGACGTCTCGGCTCTGCCGCTGCGCCCGATCGGCGGTTTCAGCGGCATGTCCGGATCGGTGTTGCGGGCCACCAGGTAGAACTCGAGCTCGGGCGCCACCACCGGATTCCAGCCCTTGGCAGCGTACAGGTCGCACACACGACGCAGCACCGACCGCGGCGCGAACGGCACCAACTGGTTGTGCTTGTCGTAGCAATCGTGAATCACCTGCGCAGTCGGGTCTGCCGCCCAAGGCACGATGCGTACCGTCGACGGATCGGGCCGCAGGTGCATGTCGAGATCGGTCGGACTGATGACGTCGTAGTAGGGCCCCTCTTCCGGGAACTCGCCCGTCACGCCCATGGCGACCACTGCCTCCGGCAGGCGCATGCCGCGGTCTTCGGTGAATTTCTCGCGCGGCAGGATCTTGCCTCGCGCCACGCCGGTGAGGTCGGGCACCAGGCACTCGATCTCGGTCACGCGGCGTTCATTGAGCCACTGTTCGAGCTCGCTGAAACTGAAGTTGTCTCGGTTCGTCATGGGATCACCCGGAATTCGGTTCTCTCGCTGCGGGCGCTGCCATTGGCCGGCGCCCGCGTCTGTGTTGTGGCCGAATGCGCGGCGCTAGGGTATGGGGCTGCGGTGTCGATCGCGATAGGCGCGGCAGGCCTGGCCGAACGCCTGCAGCATCTGCATGGAAACCGGATTCGACGCCGCCTGCCACTCGGGATGCCATTGCACGCACAGGTTGAAGCCCTTGGCCTCGACGACCGAGAACGCCTCGACCAGTCCATCGTGCGCACGCGCCTCGACCCGAAGACCGGGCGCGAGCTGGTTGACAGCTTGGCCGTGCAGCGAGTTCACCTCGAATCGGCACCGATCCAGCACCTCGCTCAGCAGGCCACCCGCGATCACCTCGACCTCATGCGCCGGCGCGTAGGCCTGCTCGGCCGGAAGATGATCGCCGGCCCGGTGATCGTCGTACGGATCAAGCTCGTGCACCGCCTGGTGCAGCGATCCACCGAGCGCGACGTTCGCCTCCTGGGCACCCCGGCAGATCGCAAACAGCGGCATGCCGCGGGCAATCACTCGTGGCACCAGCGGCAACGTCCAGGCATCGCGTTGCGGATCGAGCGGCAGCGCGGGGTTGTGCACACTCTCGCCGTAGTGACTCGGATGCACGTTGGAGGGTGAGCCGGTGAGCAGAACGCCGTGTGCCATGTCCAGCAGTGCGTCGATCTCGTCGGGCATGGCGCCGGGCACCACCAGCGGCAGGGCACCGGCCAGGCGCACCGCGTCCACGTACTTGCGGCCGACCACATGGAACGGATGATCCCCCAGCATGCGATGGCAGGCCGGCACCAGCACGACGGGCTTCTTCGTCGTCATGTCAACGCGTCCTTCAGGCGATACCAGGCCATGCCGAGCACCAGTGCGGGTGTGCGCAGCAACGGACCCCCTGGGAAGGGGCGGTGCCGAATGCGCGCAAAGGTGTCGAACCTCGCCGCGTCGCCGTTCATCGCTTCGGCCACCAGCTTGCCCGCCAAGCCCGTCAGCGCCAGCCCGTGCCCCGAGAACCCCTGCAGGTAGTAGACCTGCGGCGCGTCGGGCAGGCGGCCGAAATCCGGCGCTCGGTTCATCGAGATGTCCACGAAGCCACCCCAGGCGTGCGTGACTTCGGCACCCTGCAACTGCGGAAACGTCCCGACCATGCGCTTGCGCATGCTCTGGGCCAGGTTCATGGGCGTGGCCGTGCTGTAGCTCACGCGGCCACCATAGAGCAGCCGGCTGTCCGCGGCAAAGCGGAAGTAGTCGAGCACGAAATTGTTGTCGCACACGGCCGATCCCGACGGGATGAGCTGGCGTGCAAGCTCGGCACCCACGGGCTCGCTGGCCACGATGTAGGTGCCCACCGGCATGATGCGGCGCTCGAGGTGGCGGACCACACCCTGCAGGTAGACGTTGCCCGCCAGCAGCACCTGCCGCGCGCTGACCCGGCCACGGTCGGTGTGCAACACCGGAGTGGGCGTGTGCGCGAGACCGGTGACCGTGGTGCCTTCGTGGATGCGCACGCCGGCCCGCGCCGCCGCCCGGGCCAGGCCCAGCGTGTACTTCAGCGGGTGCAGATGGCCGGAGCGTGCGTCATGCACAGCGGCCACATAGCGGGGGCTGTCGATCCACTGGCGCACCTGATCGCGCGCGACGATGGTCATCGGATAGCCGTATCGGTCAGCCAGATGGCGAGCGCCCTCAACCAAGGAGGCAGCCTTGCGCTCATTCACCGCCACCCCGAGGAAGCCGTCGCGCCAGTCGCAGTCGATGTCGTAGCGGCGGCAACGGCTGCGAATGAGGTCGAGCGCTTCGACCGACATGTCGAACACGCGACGGGCATCCTGCGCGCCCAGTTGCGACTCCACCTCGTCGATGTCGCAGGCCAGCCCGTGGATGGCCTGGCCGCCATTGCGGCCGCTGGCGCCATAGCCCACTTCACGCGCCTCCAGCAGCCGCACCGAGTAACCACGCTCGGCAAGTTCGAGCGCCGCGCTCAGACCAGCCAAACCGCCGCCGACGATGGCGACATCGCACGAGGCGTCGCCTTGCAGCGGAGGGTAGGCCGACGACCGCACCGCCGTGGCGGTGTAGTACGAGTGCCTCGTCAGATCCTGGTCGGCGCTGAGGAAGTGCATGAACCTGCGGGTTCAGGCCGCACGCTGGATGGCGCCGCGCACCGTGTCGATGAGCTGGTCGATCTGCGCCCGCTCGATGATCAGGGGCGGGGAGAACGCCAACGTGTCGCCTGTGGTGCGGATCAGCACGCCCTTGTCGTAGCAATCGAGGAACACGTTGAAGGCGCGCTTGGCCGGCTCGCCTGGCAGGGACGCCAGCTCGACGCCCCCGACCAGGCCGATGTTGCGGATGTCGATCACGTTGGGCAGGCCCCGCAGCGAGTGCAAGGCCTCTGCGAAGTAGCCCTGCATCTGCTGCGCCCGCGTGAGCAGGCCTTCGTCGGCGTAGGTTTCGAGCGTGGCCAGGCCGGCAGCGCATGCCAGTGGGTGCGATGAGTACGTGTAGCCGTGGAAGAACTCGATCAGGTGCTCGGGTCCGGTCATGAAGGCGTCGTGGATCGACTGACGCACCGCGACGGCTCCCATCGGCACGCAGCCGTTGGTCAGGCCCTTGGCCATCAGGATCATGTCGGGCGTCACGCCGAATGTCTGTGCTGCGAACGGTTGGCCGGTGCGGCCGAAACCGGTGATGACCTCGTCGAAGATCAGCAGAATGCCGTGGCGATCGCAAATCTCGCGCAGGCGGTTCAGATAGCCCTTGGGCGGGATCAATACGCCGGTAGAGCCCGCCACCGGCTCGACGATCACCGCGGCGATTGTGGAGGGGTCGTGCAGTGCGCACAGGCGCTCGAGGTCATCGGCGAACTCGGCACCGTGCTCGGGTTGGCCTACCGTGTAGCCGTTGCGGGCCGGGTCGTGCGTGTGGCGGATGTGGTCCACGCCAGCGAGCATGGCGCCGAACATCTTGCGGTTGGCCACCATGCCGCCTACCGAGATGCCCCCGAAATTCACACCGTGGTAACCCCGCTCGCGCCCGATCAGTCGAGTGCGGTGCCCCTCGCCGCGCACGCGGTGGTAAGCCAGGGCGATCTTCAGCGCGGTATCCACCGACTCGGAACCCGAGTTCGTGAAGAACACCTTGGTCAGCTCCGCAGGCGTCAGGCCGGCAACACGCTCGGCCAGCGCGAAAGCCTTCGGGTGCGCCATCTGGAACGGTGGCGCGTAGTCGAGAAGCGCCGCCTGTTCGGCGATCGCCTGAACGATCTTCGGGCGCGCGTGACCGGCATTCACGCACCACAGGCCAGCAATGGCGTCAAGAATCTGCCGTCCGTCGTCGGTCCAGAAGTGCATGCCCGAGGCTTTGGCCAGGATGCGAGGCGACTTCTTGAATTGCCGATTCGCGGTGAACGGCATCCAGTAGGCATCGAGTGGCTGGCTCATCGCGGCTCCTTGGGTGGCTGCGGCCGGTTCGCAGTGTGAACCGACGGCACCGAGCAGTCTAGACGGACGCTCACGCAATGTGCTTGCGCGATGGGGGCGGGGTGACCCTGCATGTTGCAATATCATTGCACCATCCGCAGCCAAATTCGAATTTCATGCGAACAGAGAGCCAGAAGCTGCAACTCGATGCGATCGACCGCACCATTTTGTCTGCGTTGCAGGAGAACGGCCGCCTGTCGAACGTTCAACTGGCCGAGCAGGTGCACTTGTCGCCATCGGCGTGCCTGCGGCGGGTCAAGCAGCTGGAGGAAGGTGGCGTCATTGCGCAGTACGTCGCGCTGCTCAATGCCAAGGCACTGGGCCAGCACGGCACCTGTTTTTCGATCATCAACCTGGAGTCGATGAACGATGGCCTGCTCAAGGCATTCGAGCAGGCCGTCCGCGACGAACCGGAGATCCTGGACTGCTACTACGTCGCGGGGTCCAACGACTACCTGATCCGCTTCAGCTACCGCGACGCCGAAGACCTGGAGCGCTTCCACACCCAGGTTCTCATGCGCCTGCCCGGTGTGGAACGTTCGAACTCGATGCTGGTGCTGCGCACGGTCAAGAAAACGACCTCACTGCCGCTTTGACAGCGAACGCAGCCGCTCAACGCTCCATTGCAGTGCCCGCTTCGGCACTTCGGGCCCGGGCTGCGTCCAGCTGTCGCGCGGCAGGATAGACCGCGTTTTCCTCGAGAGCGATGTGCTCCTGGTAGAGCGTGGCGAACACGTCCACCGAATGGCGCAAGCTGTCGAGGTCGTACCAGCTGTAGCCGCGGGCCACCGCCTGTAGCTGGGGCTCGAGTTCGATCCAGTCTTCCTCGAGCCAGCCGTGGTCTTGTTGCAGGCGCTCGATGCACTGAACCAGGTCGGCGTCAGCGTGGAGCAGCAACTCCGGAAAGACCTGCTGTTCTTCGATGGCGTGGTGACTCCGTGCGGTGCTTGAAAAGAACTCACACACCATTGCCGCGTCGGCGCGCGCCTGGTCGTCGATGCCGTGGGCTTCGAGATGTTCGACGAGCCGTTGGAGATCGGCCAGCGTCGCGAGTACGCGGGCGTGTGTGCGGTCAAGGGCGTCGAACTCCACGGCCGTGGCCGGATGCAACGGTTCGCGCTGTGTGATTCTGAGCTTGCGGTTGTCGAACGCATTCATCGCATTGACCCTCCTGATGCCTTGCCATGTTGAGCCGCCGATCGCAGGCTGAGATTGCGGTTGGTCAAGCGCATGGTGGCCGCCCGGGATGCAGTCACTGGCCGCGCCGCCACGACGCCACCGCGGGATGACTGGCATTTCGCAATGAGAAACAACAATTTCGCCATGTGGGATTTGCGGCTGCTGCGGCGCAACACCGTTTTTCATCGTGATCAAGCGGGTCTCATATCATGAAACGAGTCACGTAACTAGTTGATTTGATGGGAGAAAGTTTTTAGTCTTCTATAAGACATAAGTGTTCACAGCCGCATCCAGCGCCATTACGCTATGCCCATCGTCCTTCCCCATCGTCAACCCTGGAGCACCCCATGACCCAACTGACCCGCGAACAGCAGATCGCCGCCCTCGAAAAGGACTGGGCCGAGAACCCGCGCTGGAAGGGCATCAAGCGCGGCTACACGGCCGCCGATGTCGTGCGCCTGCGCGGTTCGCTGCAGGTCGAGCACACGCTGGCCAAGCGCGGCGCCGAGAAGCTGTGGAACCTGATCAACACCGAGCCGTTCGTCAACTCGCTGGGTGCCCTGACCGGCAACCAGGCGATGCAGCAGGTGAAGGCCGGCCTGAAGGCCATCTACCTGTCGGGCTGGCAGGTTGCCGGCGATGCCAACAGCGGCGGCGAGATGTACCCCGACCAGTCCCTCTACGCGGTGGACTCGGTGCCCAAGGTCGTCAAGCGCATCAACAACACCTTCACCCGCGCCGACCAGATCCAGTGGAGCGAGGGCAAGAACGATGTCGATTTCTTCGCCCCGATCGTGGCTGACGCCGAAGCCGGCTTTGGTGGCGTGCTCAACGCCTTCGAATTGATGAAGGCCATGATCGAAGCGGGCGCCGCCGGCGTTCACTTCGAGGATCAGCTCGCCGCGGCCAAGAAGTGCGGCCACATGGGGGGCAAGGTGCTGGTGCCCACCCGCGAGGCGGTGAGCAAGCTGGTGGCCGCCCGCCTGGCAGCTGACGTGATGGGCGTGCCCACCGTGCTGCTGGCCCGTACCGACGCCGAGGCCGCGGACCTGGTGACCAGCGACATCGACGACAACGACAAGCCGTTCTTCACCGGCGAGCGCACGGTCGAAGGCTTCTATCGCAGCAAGAACGGCGTGGAGCAGGCCATCAGCCGCGGCCTGGCCTACGCCGAGTACGCCGACCTGATCTGGTGCGAAACCGGCACGCCGGACCTGGCCTTCGCCAAGAAGTTCGCCGACGCCATCCACGCCAAGTTCCCGGGCAAGTTGCTGGCCTACAACTGCTCGCCCAGCTTCAACTGGAAGAAGAACCTCGACGACGCCACCATCGCCAAGTTCCAGCGCGAACTCGGCGCCATGGGCTACAAGTTCCAGTTCATCACGCTGGCCGGCTTCCACAGCCTGAACTACAGCATGTTCGACCTGGCCTATGGCTACGCCCGCAACAACATGACCGCCTTCGTCGAGTTGCAGCAGAAGGAGTTCGCGGCGGCCGAGCGCGGTTTCACCGCCGTGAAGCACCAGCGCGAAGTCGGTACCGGCTACTTCGACGCCGTGACCACCACCATCGAGGCCCAGGCATCGACCGCGGCGCTCAAGGGCTCGACCGAAGACGAGCAGTTCTTCGACAAGAAGCACGGTTGAGCCGGGACGCAGAAGAGCCGCAGCAGGCTCTTCTGTCCCTGACGCACCTGCGGCGAGCTCTGCTCACCATAGAAAACGGCGCCCAGGGGGCGCCGTTTTCGTTGTGCACCACGCGTCACATCGCCGCGCGCCGCCGTTGCAGCACCAGCAGCGCGAAGCCTGCGGCGCCGATCAGCGCAGCAGCCGCAAACGCGGGTGTGGCCAGTTGCAGGATCGCGTGGCCCGCATCGTGGAGCAACCAGGCGGGCAGCGCCGGCAGCATCTCGGACAGCTGCGACTCAGGCCCGATTCTGATGGCCCCCTGGCCGAACGCGCGATCGGCTCCGATCAGGGCACGCCCGGCATGCTCGAACAAGGCCCTGAGGGTTTCCCACATCACCCGCGAGCCGTAGACCTTCTCGGCGAACAGTCCGCCGCCTCCGATGATGGCAGCGACAACCGGTACCCCCCACCGCTTCAGCCATGCCGACGCGGCCATGGTCATGAGGATCAACGGGCTCAGCCACAGCGTGCACAACAGCAGGCCGAGCATCAGGCGCGCAAAGAAGAGCACGGAGGTGCCTAGGATCAAGGCCCAGGGCAGGGCGAACCAGGCGCCCACATCCCAGGCTCTGGCCACGAACGCCACCGAGACCAACAGGCCACCGGCCAGACCGATGGCCAGTGCGGCCCAGGGCATCAGCACCAGGTGCATCAGCAAGGTTGCCGCGACGCTCTTGCCGTGGCCGAGAGGCAGTGACATCCAGAATTCGATGGAGCGATCCTGTTGGTCGCGCCGCGCCAGGCCGGACGCTTGGAACAGCGCCGACATCCAGGCCAGCATCATGGTGCCCACGGCCAGTCCGGCAATCGCCAGCACCGCCAACAACCCGGCGTCAGGCACGCGCTCCACCTGCGTGTCGCCATCGCTGTGCAGATCGAGGTGCACCTGACCGAACATCGCCGCCGCCAGGAGCAACAGGCTGGGCGCGAGCATCACGATCACGAAGCCGCGCTGGTGCTGCATCCATTCGCGCTCGAGCAGGGTTTTGAAGCGATTCATCGTTGCGCCTCCTTCAGCCTTGGGTGCGGTTCATTTCGGGGGCGCGCGTCAGCGCCACGAACAGATCCACCAGGCTCGGGCGCACGCGCTGGCCCAGAGCCTGTACGTGCTCCGGCGGGGGACCATCGAAAAGCGCAGCGGTTCCGCCCTGCACGCGATAGCGCAACAGCGGGTGCGCCGCGGCGATCGCTTCGGCTTGCGCCGGGTCGTGGCTGAGCGCCACGAAGCGCCGGTCGACTTCTTCCAGGCTGATCGAGAGCACGAGCTTGCCTTCGTTGAGCATCAGCACGTCCGACAGCAGCGACTCGATTTCCTCCACCTGATGGGTCGACACCAGCACGCTGCGTTCACCGTCGCACCACTCGTCGATCAGCATTTCGTAGAACGCCTTGCGTGAGAGCACGTCCAGCCCC
>JAKLLB010000065.1 GCA_023150345.1 Aquabacterium sp. | reverse complement strand
CCATCTCGCAGAAAGCCCACCATGTCCCGCATCCGCCGTGAAGAATCCTCGCGCCGCCGCCGGCAGGCACCTCTCTCCCGCAACGACCGCCGCAACGACCCGCGCGATGGCTCCGCCCTGCCCTCCTCATCCACCCGCCCTTCCAGGAACTCCTCGATGCCCTCGGCCAGCCCCGGCCGCCTGCACGGCCAGGACTCGCCACGCCGCCAGAACTGGGTCGGCAAGTCGCCCCAGCAGGTGCTGGACATGTACCCGCCGGGCAGGACGCCCGTGAACCGGGTGGTGGACGTGCTGATCGAGCTGTTCAACCCGCTGCACACCGCGCTGGAGAAGACCGTGTCGCACAAGACGCGCTACGAGCGCGCCCACTTCCTGCGACGCTTCTTCCGCGAACTGCACACCGACGCCGGCTTCAAGCTGGCGCCCGATCCCCGCAACCTGGGACAGCGGCATGTCCAGGCGATGGTGAAGGTCTGGCAGCGCCGGAAGCTTTCGCCGGGGACGATCCAGACCTACCTGAGCTTCCTGCGCGGCCTGGCGATGTGGCTCAACAAGCCGGGCTTCATCCGCAGGCCCGAGCACTACGGCCTGACGCCTGACGAATACGAGCGCCACGAGAACGCCCAGCGCGACAAGAGCTGGAGCGGCAACGGCATCGACGTGGAGGCCTTGCTGGCCCAGGTCTCTGCCTACGATGCCCGCATCGGCGCGTCGATGCGCCTGATGGTGAAGGTCGGCCTGCGGCGCAAGGAGTCGGTGATGTGCCGCCCCTACGCCCACGTGCATCCGTTCGAGGAGACAGGCCTGCCCGACGAGCAACGGGAGGCGGATCGGTATCTATGGACGAAGGGCAAGGGAGGCCGTGCGCGCTGGCTGCCGCTGGCCACCGAGGAGCAGCAGTCGGCCATCGCGCATGCCCGCAGCGTGGTCAGCGGCCATGACGCACACATGGGGGCGCCGGATCGGGACCTGAAGTCCAACCTCCGTCGCCTGGACTATGCGCTGCGCAAGTTCGGCCTCACGAAGCGCAAGAGCGGCACCACCGGGCACGGGGCGCGGCACGACCACCTTCAAGGCCAGTATCAGGACACGACGGGCACGCCCGCGCCGGTGCGTGGCGGTGGGCCTGTCGATCAGGACCTCGACCGCCAGGCGCGGCTGCGTGTGGCCCGCATCGCGGGCCATGCCCGCCTGCGCTCGGCCGGCGCCTATTTAGGTTCGTCCGCGGTTATGCGCAGCAAGGGCCGCAAGCCGAGCGATCCACCTATGACGTAGGCCGTCGCGACCGCGCATAACGCTTCCAAGATCGTCCTCCCCGGTGGCCGCTGTGGCCGCCGTCAACGAGGAGACGATCATGGATTCGCTCAACTCCAATGGGCCCGGCGCGCTGGCGCTGGAGCCGCTCTGCCAAGGCGCTGCGCAGGAACTGCTGATGCGCAGCTACACCATCCGCACCGTCAATCGCTACAAGCGGGTGTGGAAGCAGCTGGCCGACTTCGTCCGCGCCCAGGGCCTGCCTGCCGAGTACACGCGTGAACTGGCCCTGCGTTTCGAGCAGGCGTACGGCGTTCGCGACGGGGAGGTGCTCAAGCTCGGCCAACAGTGGCGGCGGCACCTGGTCTTCGGCATCAAGGTGCTCGACGACTTCGCGCGCACCGGCACCATCAGCCGCTTCGTAGTCGAGACCACCGGGCTTCGAGTACCGGCGGGCATGCACAAGCCCCTGCGGGAGTACGAGCAATACGCCAGGGAGCGGCGGCATCTTCGGCCCACCAGCCTGGCCGAGCGGATGCACAACATCGCGGTCTTCCTGGACTTCCTGCGCACTCGCGGCCTGGAGACGCTGGACGCCCTGCAGGCCGAACACCTCAGCGCCTTCGTTCAGACCCGTACGGACTGGAAGCCGAGGACCGTAGCGTGCGTCTCGTCCAGCGTGAGGCTGTTCCTGCAGTTTCTCTTCATGCGCGGCGCCCTGCCGCGCGACCTCAGCGCTGCCATCCCAACCGTTCGACTGGCCAGCAATGCCAAGGTGCCGTCGGCGTGGGAGCCAGAACTGGTCGAGCGGCTGCTTGCTGCCGTCGATCGCAGCTCGCCGAAGGGCCGGCGTGACTACGCCATCTTGATGCTCGCCTCGCGCTTGGGTCTTCGCCTGGGCGACATCAAGCGCTTGACGCTCGATCAATTGCACTGGACCACGTCCACCATCGAGATCGTGCAGAACAAGACGGGGGAGCCGCTGGTGCTGCCGCTGATCGAGGAGGTCGGCGCCGCACTCATCGACTACCTGCGAGCTGGGCGACCGCCGGTCGAGCACCGGCATCTGTTCACCAACCTGACGCCACCGTTCTCGCCGATCTGCCAGAACGACCGGCTCCACCGCGTCGTGGCGTACTGGCGGGAACTGGCCGGGATCAAGTTCAAGACCCCGCAGCGTCAGGGACTGCACTCGCTGCGCCATACGTTGGCCACCCGGCTGCTCGGGGCGCAGACGCCGTTTCCCGTCATCTCGGCCGTTCTGGGGCATGCCTCGCCGGCAACGACCTTCATCTATGCCAAGGCCGACGTGGAGACCCTGCGCATCGCGGCCATCGATCCGGAGGAGGTGTTCCATGGCCACGCCTCGTAAGCCCGTGACATTCACCGGCAGCAGCCCCCTGGCTCCGCTGATGGCGCAATACGTTCAGGAGAAGCGAGCCTGTGGCTATCGCTTCAACCCCGCCGCATCCAGCCTGCGCCGACTCGACGCCCACCTGTGCAGCCAAGGCTTGCAGCAAGTCGAGTTGCCCAAGGCCGCGACCGCATCCTGGCTGGCCAAGCAGCCGCACGAGACCGGCAAGACCCAGCGCGCACGGGTCAACCTGGTTCGCAACTTCGCCTTGTTCATGCGCCGACTGGACCTTCCTGCCGACGTGCCTGATCACGCCGTGGGCGCCAAGGATTCGAGGCCATTCCTGGCGCGCGTGTTGACGCACGGGGAAGTGCGCCGCTTGCTCGAAGCCGCCGACCGGATCGAGCCGATGGCGTCGACTCACCTGCGCCACATCGTGCTGCCGGAGCTGCTGCGCGTGCTGTACGGATGCGGCCTGCGTCTCGAAGAGGCTCTGCGCCTGCGCATGCGCGACGTCGACCTAGTCCAGGGGGTGCTGCGCATCAACGACACCAAGTTCCGCAAGGACCGCCTGGTGCCGCCGGCCCGGCCCCTGGTCGTTCGTCTGCAGAAGTACGCGGCCGCGCTGGGGCCTCGTTCGGACGACGAGTACTTCTTCCCATCGCCTCGCGGCGGCCGGCTGGACGGCGGTGGCGTGTACCGCAATTTCAGGGAACTGCTGCACCGATGCGGCATCGGCCACGGCGGCCGCGGCGAAGGGCCTCGACTTCACGACCTGCGCCACACCTTCGCGGTACATACCCTGCTGCGCTGGTACCGCGAGGGTGCCGATCTGCAGCCCAGGATGCCGGTGCTGGCGACCTACCTCGGGCA
This sequence comes from Aquabacterium sp., assembly GCA_023150345.1. GTDB lineage: Bacteria > Pseudomonadota > Gammaproteobacteria > Burkholderiales > Burkholderiaceae_C > Pseudaquabacterium. Next base: position 22,476 of record JAKLLB010000065.1, on the reverse strand, counting down.
CGCCTCGATCGACGGCACCCAGGACTACCTGCAGATGACCGCCGAGCTGCATCCGGAGATCGTCTCGCGGTCGGACGCGGCCTACAGCGACGTCATTCCACCCAGGCCCTGGAGGTCGTCATGAAGCCGACCGACCTCTCCTTGCACGTGACGAACTACCTCACGCGCTACCTCGCCGGCCAGCGCAACCTGAGCCCGAACACGATCAAGGCCTACCGCGATGTGTTCACGCTGCTCCTGCGCTTTGGCCGCGACGGACGCGGCATTGCCGTCGAGCGCCTCTGCCTGGCCGACATCGACGTGACCTTCGTCGAGGCCTTCCTCGATCACCTGTCGCAGGAGCGGAAGTGTTCAATCCGCACACAGAACCAGCGGCTGGCCGTGCTGCACGCATTCTTCCGCTACGTGCAGTCGGAGGTGCCCGAGCGGATGCTGCAGTGCCAGAAGATCATGGCGATGCCGCTGCGGCGCCATGTCCAGGTGCCGGTGGCCTACATGTCCAAGGACGAGCTGACTCAGGTGCTGGCGCATCCCGATCCGACCACGCCGGCCGGGCGGCGCGACGCGGTGATGCTCAGCGTGCTGTACGACACCGGCGCCCGGGCGCAGGAGTTGATCGACCTGAACGCCCACGATGTGCGTTTGACAACGCCGGCCCAGGTCAGGTTGCTGGGCAAGGGGCGCAAGGTTCGCGTGGTGCCTTTGATGGACGCCACGGCTCGGCTGTTGCGTGAACACCTGCGGGAGAACGATCTCGATCGGCCCGAGCGAGGCCACCTGCCGGTGTTCCAGAACCGCCAGGGCGGGCGCTTGTCGCGGTCGGGCCTGCGGTACCTTCTGCACTGCCACGTGCAGGCCGCCCGGTCGGCCGTGCCCGGCTTCACGCAGAAGATCAGCCCCCACAGCATGCGGCACACCAAGGGCATGCACCTGCTGCAGAGCGGCGTGTCGCTGGAGATGATCCGCGACTTCCTCGGGCACGTGGATGTGAAGACGACGCAGATCTACGCCCGGGCGAACCTGGAGATGAAGCGGCGCGCTTTGGAGAAGGTGGCCGGCGAGTCGCCGTCGCCAGCGTTGCCATCCTGGCAGCAGAGCAAGTCTCTGCTCGACTGGTTGCGCTCGCTATAGCCGCGCAGAGTAGCTTGTCAGTCGGCGGCCAGGGCATGGATGATCGGGCAACTGCCCGTGGCCGCCCCCGTATCGCATTGGCGCAGCAGCGCCAACAAGGCCTTGCGCATCGCCTTCAGGTCGGCGAGCTTCTCTTCGATGACCTGCAACTTGTGCCCGGCAAGCTCGCGTGTTTCAGCACAGGCGCAGGCCTCGTCCAGCTCCAGCATGCTGGCGACTTCCTCCAGCGTGAAGCCCAGCACCTGCGCGCGCTTGATGAACCGTACACGCTTGATCGCCGCCGGGCCATAGCGGCGATGTCCGCTCGCCGGTTTGTCCGGTTCAGCCATCAAGCCGCGGCGCTGGTAGTACCGGATCGTCTCGACGTTCACGCCGGCCTCGTCGGCCAATCGCCCTATCGTCAGCTCGCTTGTCATCTGGACCCCTTGACTCCGTACCATGGTACGGACTCTAGACTTTCCGACATCAAACAAGTTCACCCGGTGTATGGCCACGTTCAAAGCAAGAGGTTCACTGCTCGCCGGCGCGTTGGCCGCCGTCGGCGCGTCGGTGTGCTGCGTCGGTCCGCTCGTGCTTTTGACGCTGGGCATCGGCGGTGCGTGGATCTCCAACCTGACGGCGCTGGAGCCTTTGAGGCCCTGGTTCATCGCTGCGACGCTGCTGTTCCTGGGTCTGGCGTTCCGGCGTCTGTACCTGCAGCCACAGGTCTGCGAGCTCGGCGCGGCGTGTGCCGAGCCGATCGTCCTCAAGCGGCAGCGGCTGATCTTCTGGCTGGTGACGCTGGGGCTGCTCGCGTTGTTGTCGGTGCCCTGGTTGGCGCCATTCTTTCTGTGAAGGACCTACCCATGCGCCATTTGATTGCCGCAGCACTCGTCATGCTGATGCCCTTGGCTTCGCTGGCTGCGCCGCCGCAGACCGCCGTGCTCGACGTGCAGAACATGACCTGCGGGCTGTGCCCGGTCACGGTGAAGAAGTCACTCGAGAAGGTGGCCGGTGTGAGCCAGGCTCAGATCGACTTCGCGAAGAAGACGGCCACCGTCACGTTTGACGCCGACAAGACCAACGCAACGGCACTGGCGAAGGCCACGACGGATGCTGGCTTCCCCTCGACGGTGAGGAAGTGATCATGGCTGACCCGGAACTGGAATCGGTGCTGACATGCCCGGCGTGCGGCCACGCCAAGCGTGAGGTGATGCCGACCGACGCGTGCCAGTTCTTCTACGAGTGCGAGCACTGCAAGACCGTGCTGCGGCCGACGGCCGGCGACTGTTGCGTGTTCTGTTCCTACGGCTCGGTCAAGTGTCCGCCCGTGCAGATGCAGCGCGGGTGCTCGAGCTGTAGCGCCTGAAGGCCACGACCCGCGCGGCAGTACTTCACCCGCGCCGGCGGGGCTGCGCGCACGACATCAGCCGGCCGGCGTCTGGGTAGGCCGGCTGAATGCGCTTGGATGGCTCCTACACCCGAACCGTCCCGCGTAGATCAGCGGAGTTATGTTGAGTCAGACGCGACCTCTCGCATGTCGGGCGTGAGCGCAGCGGGCTTTCTGCGCATAACCGCGGACTGGCCTAAATAGGCGATATGGGCAGCTGCACATATCGCCTACATCGGTGCGATCCGGCGCTCGCCTTCAGGGAGCCGCGACCCGGCCCAGGGCGAGACCGGCAAGCCCGGGCCACAAAGCATCGGGGACGACGGCGACACGGCTGCCCCGGTCGCCTGAGCCGGCCCGGTCCGGGCCGGCCCTGCGTTCAGGCGCAGGCGGGCGCCTCGGTCCGAGCAGGATCGTTGGCGTCGCCCGCCTCACCACCCGTCGCCGAGGCATCGGCGTGCGGCTGCACGCGCAGGCAGTCGGGCAACCAGCCACGCCCGGCGAGCAGTTGTTCGGCCTGCGCCACCGCGGCATCCTTCTTCAGCGCCCCGAGCGCATTTGCCGCCTTGGCGCCGGCCACGGTGTGCACCACCTCGACCACCCTCGCCTTGGACACGTGCTTAAGGTAGGCCTCCCCCGTTGCCGACCACCATCGCGTCATGTCCAGGCCGAGGGCACGGGCCAGACCGTCATTGACCGGTCGGCCGGTGTCGGTGCCGGTGATGCCGTTCACGGTGGACGCGACCAGGAAGGTCAGCAGCCGCTGCACCGTCTGAGGCGGCTGCCGCAGCATCCAGTCGAACACCGCGTCGGGTTCCTTGGGCAGGTGCTCGATCCAGGCGATGCGGTCGGCTTCGATGCGCTGGGCCGCCGGGCTCGCCTCGATGTCCTCGGCTGCGCCCCGCAGCTCGTGCTGGTTGCCGGTCGCGCTGATCGCCAGCAGGTTGGGCAGTCGGTAGGCGCCATGGAGCGGGTCGGCCAGCAGCTTCAGTGTCAGGTGGGTCGTCAGTGCCGCCAGCGCAACCTCGGGTCGGTCCAGCAGCTCGGCCTGGATCGCGGCGACGCGGTGGGCCGTGAGGCGGCGCATGAGCTTCTCGGAGTGCACGGGCCGTGCCGTGGCGCCGGCTGCCGATGGAAGCGACTGCAGGGCCGGGAGCCCCGAGCCGCGCTCAGGATCCGCGTCGCCTTCCGAGCCGCCTCCACCGGCCGACTTCTGTTCGGCAGCCTTGGTGATGGCCTGCGCCAGATCGGCCCGATCCTCGGGACGGATGAGCCCTGCCCTGATCGCGGCACGGCCGTCCGCGCCCACATGCAGCACGCACCCGGCGATCGCCATCCAGGCCGCGGGCCATTCGGTCAGCGCTTCCAGTCTCGCCTTGCGCTCTTCCGCCAGTCCATCGGCCTCGGACTCCAGGGCGAGGAACGCACGGTCGCGCGACGCGTCGTCCCCATCGGCGGCATCGGCGGCGTCGTTCGCCTCGCTGGCGCCGGTGACGCCCTCGCCGGCATCGCCATCGCCGTCGCGGTCCACCAGCGCGTCCATCTGCTCGTGCAGGGCAGCGATGCGCGTGTCCAGCGCCTTCAGCGCCTCGGCTTCCTCAGGCGTCGGTGCGCGGCGGGGCTTGCGCAGCTCGCCGTGCTTGACGTACTCGTCGTAGGCGAATCGCGGACGGATGTCGACCCACTTCCAGCCCTCGGCCAGCAGTTGCTTCGCGCGCTTGCCCAGCTTGTCGGCGGCGAGGCGCTCCAGCAGGGCCGGGTCCAGCAGGTAGGCCTTGCGGTCGTCGTCGCTGAACAGGTCGCGGCGCAGTGGTCCGCCGGCCTTCTCGTAGGCCTTGACGGTAACGTAGCGGGCCAGCGGGTCGGCGTCCGATTCGATCTCGCCCCGGGTCAGCAGCTGTCGCAGATGCTCCGGGCGCTGGTTCCAGCTCGGCAGAGCAGCCCATGCCTGCTCCTGGCGCTGGTGATCGTCGACCGAGGCCAGCACCATGAGGCAGTCCAGGCCGATGCCGCCTTCGCGGTACAGGGCCATCAGCTGGGGCGAGACGGTGGCGAGCTTCATGCGCCGCTTGACGATGAGCGGCGTCACGCCGAAGGCTGCGGCCACGTCCTCGACGGACTTGCCCTGAGCGAGCAGCCTGGCGAAGGCGGCGAACTCGTCGGCCGGGTGCATCGGCACGTGGAAGCAGTTCTCGGCAAGGCTCGCGGTGAGCGCCTTGTCGGCCGGCACGACGAGCACCGGCACGGGGTAGTTGTCGGCGATGTCGCCCTGCTGCACGAGCAGCGTGAGCGCGGCGAGCCGCCGCCCGCCGGCGCAGACCTCGTAGCGCCCGCGCGCCGCCTGGACGACGACGAGGTTCTGCAGCACGCCGCTGTCCTTGATCGACGCGGCCAGTTCCGGCAGCGACATCGCGGGCGCCGTGGCACTGCGGGCCTGGTGGTCCTCGGACAGCGCCAGCTTGTTGAAGGGAACGAAGGTGCGAGGGGACGCCTCGATGATGGCGTCGACCTCGGCTTTGGAGAATTTCATGAGGCACTCCTGATCGGTTGCATGGCAGGCCGATGGCCCACCATGCAGTCAGGATCCCATTGAGGCCGTGCGCTTCAAGGGTGGCGAGGCGCGCTCGCCAATGGTCCGGTCATGACGCCGGACCGGGCGCTGGCAAGCCTACGATTGCCTGCCTGACTTTAGGGCTCCCAACCGCTCCACCACCTCGCGCTTGCCGACCCCGCGCAAGGCAGCGATGGCCGCGAGGTTCTTGCCTCTGGGGCGTGCCTTGCCCTGCTCCCAGGCATAAACGCTCTGCCCAGATGCGCCGACCAGCAACCCGAAATCCGCAGCCGACAAGCCCAGGCGCTTGCGATTGCTGGCCATGCCGGAGGCTCGGAACCGGAATCTGTCGGCGCCGTCCATTTCCTCGACCGCAGGTGGCGATGGCGGCCGAGCGGGCGTGGCGCGCGCGGACTGCCGCACGGACCGCTCCAGATCGCTGACCCTGCGCTTCAACGCGGCGCTTTCCGCGCGTGCGGCCACTAGCGCCTTCCTGATCGATTCGACCTCGCTGCGCAACTCCTTGCGAGCCAGGCGCACGATCTCAGCCTTGAGCACGGATGCGATGTTGGGCATCCAAGGATTGTGCCAAGGACCCGAGGAAGACCGGGGATCATCGCCGTACGGGTGGAAGCCGTCAGGACCCGTGTCGCAGTTCAAAGCGACCGCTTTCGGGCGTACAAGTCAGCGAGGCCGCTCTCCCTGGACGACCCATTGCTGCCGGATGTACGGGTACATAGCCGCCGCTCGCGACTTGAACATCGCACCAATCGAAGGTCGCCCCAACAACCTGCCGCCAGAGTGGTAGGCGGCGAGCATCAGGGCGCCGTCACATCCGCGATGAGCCTGGCCTTCAAAGCTCGTTTGCGGATAGAGTCCTCGGACTCGGTTGCCCAGGTGAACGTGCTCTTCCAGGCCCAGACCATGCCGTCAATCCGGACGTACCGAACCTCGCCCGCCTTGCCAGCCACTTTCGCGACCGGGCGCTGCCCGTCGAAGTCGAAGGCGATCGTGTGCGAGCCCGGCTTCAACCTGTAGCGCACCATCGTATTCGGCAGGGTCTCGACGACGGCTCCTTCATCTGCCTGGACCTTCACGAAGTTTCGGCCGTCACCCCAGTTGCGCCGAACAACGTACACGGTCAGCGCATTCGGGTCGGGCGCAAATTGCTTGGCCTGTGCATCGGCGTTCAGGCTCGGCACCGGGGCAGCCGTGCAGGCGATCACCCGGCCCTTGTTGGTCTTGTGGCAGTACGGAACTTCGGCTGTGGGATCGGGAGCCGGCGGCGTGACGCATCCCGCCAACAGCCCGACGACCGCGACCATCGAGGCACACATCAGTCTGCGGGTAGTCATGGTGTTCACTTCACGGTGAAGCGTGCGGTGGCCGGCTTGCCGCCGACGGTCACGACCGCGACGGCCTTGGTGCCGGGGCCGACCTTGAAGCTTCCGGTGGCTTCGAGCTTGTCCCCAGCCGGCTTCAGCTCGACTTCTTGCTTCTCGGCGCCGGTCAGCAGCGTGACCTTTGCGCTGGCCTTGGACACGTCAGCAGGCTTGCCGTGATCCCGCAGGTACAACTGGATCACGGTGGGCTTGGCCACCAGCTCGTAGTCCATGTCCTTGACCTCGACCACGACGCCGCCATGCAGCGGCTTGTGCTCATGGGCATGGTCATGCTTGTCGCCGGCGGCGAAGGCCGAACCGGCAAGGGCGAGGGCGACGGAGGCGAGAACGGCGTGCATCTTCATGGGAGTCCTTTCAGGGTGGTGGGTGGGAAAAACGACGGGCAGAACGTGGTCACAGGGCCTCGGCATCCTTGTCGTCCAGCAGCGCCTCGGCCGGCTTGCGACCGAAGAGCCAGAACATCGCCGGCGTGAGGAAGGTGTCGAGCAGCGTCGAGCTGATCAGGCCGGAGAAGATGACCACGGCCACCGGGTGCAGCACCTCGGTGCCGGGCTGCTCGGCCTCGAACAGCAGCGGTGCCAGCGCAAACGCAGTGACCAGGGCGGTCATCAGCACCGGGCTCAGGCGCTCCAGGGAGCCACGCAGGATCATCTTCTGGTCGAAGGACTCGCCCTCGAAGCGCATCAGGTTGACGTAGTGGCTGACCTTGAGGATCCCGTTGCGCACCGAGATGCCGGCCAGCGTGATGAAGCCGACCAGCGCCGCCACGCTCAGCGGCTGGCCCGACAGCCAAAGGCCGATCACCGCACCGACCAGGGCCAGCGGGATGTTCACCATGATCAGCGCCGACAGCGCGGCCGACTTGTAGCGGCTGTACAGCACCACGAACATCAGCGTCAGCGACACGATGGACAGCAGGCCGACCAGGCGCGAAGCCTCTTCCTGCGCCTGGAACTGCCCGCCCAGGGTGATGAAGTAGCCCTCGGGCAGCTTCGTCTCGGCGACCACCTTGCGGATGTCGGCCACGATCTCCGACAGTGCCCGCCCGGACGCGTTGGCCGACAGCACGATGCGCCGCTTGCCGTCGTCGCGGCTGATCTGGTTGGGACCGTCGCCGTCCTCGATCGTCGCGATCCTCGACAACGGGATGCGGCCGTTCGGTGTCTCGATCAGGATCTGACCCAGGCCTTCGACCGACCGAGCCGTGTCGGGCAGGCGCACGACCAGCGCAAAGCGCCGGCCACCCTCGACGATCTGCGTGACCTTCTCGCCCTCGACCAGTGCCTGCAGCGCCGACAGCACCTGCGGTGCCGGCACGCCGTACTGCGCGGCTGCCGCGTAGTCGACGCGCACCTTGATCTGCGGCGCCAGCACCTGCTTCTCGATCTGCAGGTCCGCGATGCCCGGGATGGCGGCCAGCTTCGCGCGCAGGGCATCGGCCTGGCCCCGCAGCGCATCGAGATCCTCCCCGAAGATCTTGATGGCGATCTGCGAACGCACCCCCGACAGCATGTGGTCGATACGGTGCGAGATGGGCTGACCGATCTCCAGCGCCGCGGGCAGGTTGACCAGGCGCGCGCGGATGTCGGCCTTGATTTCGTCCATGCTGCGCGTCAGCTCGGCCGTGGGCTTCAAACCCACGTCGAGCTCGCTGACGTGCACGCCTTCGGCATGCTCATCCAGCTCGGCCCGGCCGCTGCGCCGCCCCACGTGCGTCACTTCCGGCACCTGCTTGACCAGCACCTCGGCCTGCCGCGCCAGCGCGGATGACTCCGTCAAGGTGACGCCGGGGTTCAGGCGCAGACCGATCAGCAGCGTGCCCTCGTTGAAGGGTGGCAGGAAGGTCGTCGGGAAGAACGGCACGGCGGCCGCGGCCACCAGCACCGCCGCGCCAGCGGTCGCCATGGCGGCCTTGGGCCGGTTCAGCACGCCCTGCAGGCTGCTGCGGTAGCCCGCCTTGAGCCAGGCCAGGACCTTGGTGTCGCCGTGGTCCAGGTTCTTCATTCGCGGCAGCAGGTAGAAGCTGAGCACGGGTGTCACCGTCACCGAGACGATCAGCGAAGCGATCGTCGAGACGATGAAGGCGATGCCCAGCGGCACGAACAGCTTGCCTTCCAGCCCCGGCAGCGCGAACAGCGGGATGAAGACCAGCACGATGATGACCGTGGCGTACAGGATGGCCGAGCGCACCTCCATCGTGGCGTGTGCGACGACCTCGATCGGGTGCAGCCGGCTGTGCGGATGGTTGGCCCGGTCGGCCTTCAGCCGCCGCAGCACGTTCTCGACACCCACGACCGCGTCGTCGACCAGGCCACCGATGGCAATCGCCAGGCCGCCCAGCGTCATCGTGTTGATCGACAGGCCGAAGTACTTGAAGACCAGCGCGGTGATGAAGATCGATACGGGAATGGCCGTCAGCGCGATGATGGTCGGCCGCAGGGTGCCCAGGAAGAAGAACAGGATCACCGCCACGAAGACCGAGGCGCCGATCAGCTTGCCCTGCAGCGTGGTGATCGAGGCCTCGATGAAGCTGGCCTGGCGGAAGGTCACGCGCGGTGCCTCCATGCCGGCCGGCAGCGAAGCCTTCAACCCGACCAGCGCGTCCTCGATGGACTTGGTCAGCGCGATGGTGTCGGCCGTCGGCTGCTTCTGGATGCCCAGGATGACGGCCGGCTTCCCCTCGAAGCCCGCATCGCCGCGCTTGAGCGCCGCGGCGAAGGTCACCTCGGCGATCTGGCGCATCAGGATGGGCTGGCCATCCTTGGAGGTCAGTGCCAGGTTCTTCAGGTCATCGAGTCGCGAGGTCCGGCCCAGGTTGCGGATCAGGTACTCGCGACCGTTGAGCTCCAGGAATCCGCCGGAGGTGTTGGCCGAGTAGCCCTTGAGCGCCCCTTCGAGCTGCTCGTGGGTGATGCCCAGTTCCGCCATGCGGGCGGTGTTGGGCTGGACCTGGAACTGCCGCACCTCGCCGCCGATGGGGATCACCTGCGCGACACCGGGCACCGACAACAGCCTCGGGCGCAGCACCCAGTCGGCGTACTCGCGCACGGCCATCGGGCTGATCTTGCTCGGATCGACGGGAATCGCGATCTGCATGATCTCGCCCATGATCGAGCTGATCGGCCCCATGCGCGGCACCACACCCTCGGCGATGCCCTCCTCCATCGACGACAGCCGCTCCGACACCAGCTGCCGGGCGCGGAAGATGTCGGTGCTCCAGTCGAAGGTGACGTAGAGGAAGGACAAGCCGGCCGACGAGGTCGAGCGCACGGACTCCACGCCGGGCAGACCGTTCATGGTCGTCTCCAGCGGGAAGGTGATGAGCTGCTCCACCTCCTCGGCGGCCATGCCGCCGGCCTCGGTCATGATGGTGACGGTGGGCTTGTTGAGGTCCGGGAACACGTCCACCGGGGTACGGGACAGCGTGAACGCGCCGTAGGCCATCAGCACCACGCTGGCGATGATCACCAGCAGACGGTTCGTCAGGCTGTTGTCGAGTAGCCACTTGAACATGTCAGCGCACCTGGTTGATCAAGGTGGCGCCCTGGGTGGCGACGCGGTCACCAGCCTTCAAGCCCGACGTGACGGCGACGTTCAGGCCGTCCAGCGGCTCGGTCGTGACGGTGCGTGGCTCGAAGCGTTCGGGGGCGGTCTTGACCCAGACGACGGTCTGGTTGGCCGGGCTCTTCATCAGCGACGCGACGGGGACCGGGATGCCCTTGACCTTCTGCCTGGTCTGCACGAACACCCGCACCGGCTGGCCGACGGCCAGCCCGTTCAGGGCTGCGCCCTGCGCCCGGAAGCCCAGCGGCAGCGCCTGCTCGCGCAGGCTGCGCGCGGCGCCGACGAACACCAGCGGCACGCGCTGATTGCCGACCGCCAGAGTCGCGCTGCCGACATCGGCCCCCAGGGCCGGATCGAAGGCCAGGGCCTCGATGCGCAGGCGACCCGGATCGACGATCTCGAACAGCAGTTCGCGGGCATCGACGACCTGGCCGGCCACCACGTGGGCCGACGCGATCACACCGGACACCGGGGCCACCAGCGCCTCGCGCGTGGCCAGCCCGCCGCCGACGGCAGCGATGCGTTCGCCAAGGCTGGCTGCCTCGCTCTCGGCGGCCTCGATGTCCTTGCGCGGCACGGTGTCGGCCAGTTCCTTGAGGCGCGCGACGCGCTTGTCGGCGAGCGACTTGGCCGCACGCAGTTCGGCCAGTTGCGCGGACTGGTTCGATCGCTCGATGGGTGCCGCCGACGGCACGACATAGGCGAGCACGTCGCCCTTGCGCACCACTTGTCCAGGGCTGGGCAGGCCGCGCGGACCGGGCTCGATGCGACCGGCGTTCAGTGGCTGGACCTTGCCACCCGCGTTCGGATCCATCAGCACCTTGCCGTTCAGCTCGACCGAGCGCGGCAGTTCGGCCTCCTCGGTCACCATCGTGCGCACGCCGAGCTGGCGCTGGGCGGGCTTGGGCAGGAAGACGCTCCCATCGGGCTGCCGCTGGGGGCCGTTGGCGCTCGGCGCGGCCGGGGCATCGCCGTGGTCGTGCCCTTCGCCGGCCTGTGCGGGCCACACGGCGGCCAGGGCCAGCACGACGCCGAGCCCAGCGAGGTGGTTCGTGATGGCGCGCTTCATGCCGCACCTCCCGCTTGCGGCTGGCGAGCCGCCATCAGGCGCCTGCCACCGAGCACCACGACCGCCAGTGCGGCCAGGCCGCCAACAGCCCAGCCGGCGTACTCCTTCCACGAGTGCTGGTGGACCGGGTCATCGGCGTGCGGGGCCTCGTGCAGGTCGAGTTCCCCGGCCAGCAGGTCGACGTCGGAGCCCGCCGTCACCGTCGCGGTGATCGGCAGCACGCCGGGCTTCGGCGCTTCCTTCAGCACGATTTCGTAGGCGTCGTCGCCATGGGACTGTGCGCTGAACTTCGCGCCCGCGATCTCGAGATCGATCTTCGCGCCGCGCACAGGCGTGTTGTCGGCGAAGCGGTCCAGGTACAGCGTGACCTGCTTGCCGTCGAGCACGCCGACCAGCTCGAAGGTCTCGGAGACGGCTGCGAATCGCGGCAACGCCTTGCCGGTGGCGACGGGTGTTGCATCGCCGTGGTCATGGCCTTCGCCGGCCAAGGCCGGCATTCCGGTACCGAGCAGGAAGGCCGCGAGACTGAGCACGGCCAACGGATGGGTGGACTTCATGGGGTGGGATTCCTGAATGGGTTCGCTAAGGCGCGTTCGTTTCGTGCGGGACGCCGGGCTCATTGCGGCAGCAGGCCCAGCGCCTGGCGCCACGCCGAGATGGCTGCGGCGAGTTCGATGCGCGCACGCGCGGCCTGGCGCTCGGCGTCCGCGGCCTCGGACTCGATGCGCAAGCGGGTGGGCAGGTCGGTCTCGCCGAGCCGGAACGACTTGTCGAAGAAGCCTCGCGACTCCAGCGCAAGCCCCGCGCGTCGTTCGGCGGCCGCGAGCTGCGCGCGCGCGGCATCGGCGCGTGCCCGGGCAGCCTCACGTTCGCCCGCAAGGCGGGCACGTCCGAGCGCCATCTGCGCCTGCAACTCGACCGCTTCGGCGCGCGCAGTGGTCACGCGTGCGTCGTGTCGGGGTCCGGCGCCGAAGGGGATGCGCACACCGACGGTGAAGGTCTGGTTGTGGGACTCCCCGTAGGCGCCCCGATCGCGGGTGGCGGCGATCGTCAGCTCCGGGCTGGCACGTGATTGGGTGGCAGCCAGCGCGATCGCTCCCTCGGCGACCGCTGCGCGGTCCTTCAGCGCAAGCAGTTCGGCATGGTCGTCCATCTCGGCCGTGGCAGTTGCCGGAGTGGGCGGCTCGGGCTCGGCCTGGCTCGGCATGGCGCTGGCCAGGCCGACGGCGGGCATGGCGGTCAGCGAGCGAAGATGCTGCTGCGCGACCGTGAGCGCACCGTCTGCCTGCGCAACGGCGCCTTCGGCCGCAGCCACCGCGGCATCGGCTTGGTGCTGGTCGGCTCGGGCCAGATCCCCAGCCTTCAGGCGCTTGCCCACGTCGGCCGCGATGCGGCGAACGTTTTCCAGTTGGCCGCGCGCGGCTTCCAGCTCCGCGTGTGCCCGCTGCCAGGACCACCAGGCTTCCCGCACGGCGGCCGCGATGCGCAGCTGGGCCGCAGTGGTCCGGCTCTCGACAGCACGGCCTTCGGCGTCGGCCAGTGCCTGGCTGCGACCGCGTTCACCCGGCAGCCACAGCGGGATGGCGACGCCGACTTCGTATTCCCGCGTGCCGAGGTTTCGGTTCAGGCGGTCCGTCTTGGTCGACAGCTCCATGGCGACAGGCTCGGGCGTCCACGACTGGGCGGCCTGCGCCTGAGCGCGTGCCGCATCCCGCCGTGTCGCGAGCGCCAGTGCTTCAGGCTGGCGGGCCCATGCCGCTTCAAAGGCCCCGCGCAGGGTCAGCGGGTCCTGCGCTGCGGGCGGTACCGCTGTTTGCGCGTGCGCTTGGATCAGGCCGCCTGTCAGTGCGGCAGCCAGTGCCAGGGTCAGGGTGGCGCGGGCAGTGTGTGGCCACCGCCCGGCAGCCGGAAATCTTCTTCGGTGCATCCGATGCTCCAGTGTTGAGAACAACCCACGGGAGATCGGCGAGAGGCGACGCTGAGGGACTCAGGTCGGATCGGGCCTCGAACGGCGCCACTGACCGATGCGTCAGGAGGCGCGCGCGCAGGCGCGAACGGGCTTCAGGAAGGGAAGAGACCCGCCTCGCCGATCAGGCGAGGGGCAGCCACTGAGGGCGTTCGGGCGGGCTTTGCGCGATCGTGCGTACGATGCCGTCGACCGGTGTGACCGGATGCGAGGTCAGGGCGAGCGGCGTCGTCTCATCCATCGGTGCAGGCATGCCGGCACAGGTGCCGTGGCAGTGGCCGCAATCGAAGTCGAACCCAGCCGGCGCGCTTTGGTCCGCCGGCGCACTGTCGTGGTCGGCAGTGGCCTGGCCGGTGTGCTGATGCTCGTGGTGTCCCAGGTGCTGGGCTTGCGGGTCGCTCTCGTGTCCGCAATACACCGCCACGGCCGCCCAGCTGTACTGGAGCGGAAGCAGGGCGAGCATGAGGATGGCGAGCCAGCGGCGCATGGAGAAGAGTCTAGCAGCTACAGGGTTCGGGCAGGGGTCACGCGCTGAGCGCCGTGACCGGCATCACCAATGTTCGGCACGGATGCGCCGGACCTGAGCGTTCATGCGGTGCCGGATCACATGCGAGTACAGCCATCGCTTGAACCCGGAGAGGTTCGAGCCTTGCCGGGCATAGAACTCGTCGGGACTGTCGAAGACGCCGAAATCGTCGGCAATGCCGTCCCTCTGGAGGTAGGTGCACCTGCCCTGCCATTCGACCTCATGAGCCGCGAGATTCAGTGTCGCGGCTCCGTAGCCGCGAAAACGCTGACGGTCCGGGAAATGTCGCTGCAGGCTGGCCAGGTAAGGTGCATCGAGGATGAAGCCTTCCAGGTTCACCCACAACAAAAGGAGATGGCGCGTGCTCTGGCTTGCTGCAACAGGAAGAGAGCAGCCGGGGCTGCCGCGGGAATCACTCATGGCGTGCCATCGTCGGATCGATGCCGTGATATGGAACGCTGTAGCCACTGGAGCGGCAAGCGGGTAGGAATCGCCCCGCCGCCGTCACCAACGGTCGGCGGGTTCTCGCGGTAAGCGAGAGCGATATGGAAAGCTTCGGCCGATCCATGGAATGAATCCATGCCGGTCCTGAGCCGCGCTCAGTGCCGCTTCACTGCGCATGCGCCTCTGCTCATGCGGGCTTGTGGACGAGGCGACGAATGAGGTTTCTTCAGCCGCCGATCTGCAGGGCTTCGCGAGCGCGACGCTCGGCGGCCGGCTCGTTCAGCATCTCGGCGATGACCTGCGCGCGCGTCTTGTTCATCCCCTGGGTCTCCGCAGGCAGCGGCAGGCCTCGAGCGATACGGGAGAGCGAGCCGTCCTTCTGGGCCGCCAGCACCTCCGCCTGCACCTGCGCCCGCGTCTTGGACGAGGTGAGGTGATCGGGATGCTCGGTAAAGCCGGCTTCGCCCGGCGCCGAGTGATACAGGGAAGTCGCGGATGCCGCCATCGGCAGCGCTGCAAACGTGGCGACGGCGGCGAGCATCATGGTGCGGGAGAACATGGCAGGAGTCCTTTGACTGCAGTTGACGACGAGCGACTTGCCCTGTCGTATGCCGCAAGGCATGGATGCCACTGTAGAAATCGCGCCGCGACGCCAGGCTGGCGCGTCGATTACATGTTTGTCAGCTTCGCCTCGGGATCGCATGGCCAATCGATAATCATTGCATGCGACTTCTGCTGATCGAAGACGAGGCCAAGCTCGCGAGCTACCTCCGCCAAGGACTCTCGGAGGAAGGCTTCGTGGTGGAGACCGCCTCCAACGGCGTGGATGGCCTGCACATGGCCACCCAGGGCCACTACGACCTGATCGTCCTTGACGGCATGCTGCCCGGCATCGACGGCCTTGGTGTGCTTGCGGCGCTGCGGCACTCGCGCGATACACCTGTGCTGATGTTGACGGCACGAGGCGCGGTCGAGGACCGAGTCAAGGGCCTGCAATCGGGTGCTGACGACTACCTCACCAAGCCATTTGCGTTTTCAGAGTTGGTGGCTCGGCTGCATGTCCTGATGCGCCGGGGAAAGACAGGAGGTGCCTCCGAGCCCACCGTCCTTCGCTTGCACGACTTGGAGCTGGATCTGCTCAAGCGCCGAGCGACTCGGGCCGGGAAGCGCCTTGACTTGAGCGCCAAGGAATTCAATCTACTGGCACTCTTCCTGCGCCGCCCTGGCGAGGTTCTGTCCCGCACTGAAATCGCGGAACAGGTGTGGGACATGAATTTCGACAGCAACACCAACGTGGTGGAGGTGGCCATTCGACGTCTGCGCAGCAAGCTCGACGAGCCCTACGAAGTCAATCTGCTTCATACGGTGCGCGGCATGGGATACGTGATGGAGCTTCGCGCTTGAGCGAGCCGAACGCAGCGGAGATGACCAGCTCCCTGGGCTTGCGCCTGTCGTGGTGGCTGGCGGTGCAGTCGCTGGTCGGCCTTCTCATCGTCTCGACGATCGTCTATGTCGTGAGCTCGTCCAGTCAAGACAAGAGGCAGGTCGAGTCGCTGCAACAGAAGCAGGCGATCGTGAACCACCTGCTCGGCGAGGTGGATGCTGCCAATGACCTCGCGGTGCTGAGACACAAGCTGGATGACTTCTTCCTCGGACATGCCGACCTACGGGTGCGCCTGCAAGGGCCGGCGAACGAGGTGTTCTACGAAAACAGCTTCCCGACGGCATCCTCGCGCCCCACCCGGAGCATCGCCTACGAGGCGCCAGTGCGAATCAAAAACGTGCCAGTGAGGGTTCTGCTTGAACTGGACACCACGGACGACCGCATTGCGCTGACTCAGCTCGCCTGGACCCTCGGAGTTTCGGCCCTGCTTGGATCAGCGCTGATCTCCGCGGGTGGCTTCGTGCTGGTCAGAGCCGGCTTGTCACCGGTGCGTGGTCTGGTGCGCCAGACTGAATTGCTTGACGCAAGCACCATGGGCCAGCGCCTGGATGGAAGCCAACAGCCGCGCGAGCTTCAACCACTCGTCCATCGCTTCAACGGTCTCTTGGACCGACTTCAAGGAGCGTACGACCAGTTGGAGGGCTTCAACGCCAACGTGGCTCACGAGTTGTGCACGCCGTTGGCGACGCTGATCACGAGCACGGAAGTCGTGTTGCGTCGCCCGCACGCGGCCGACGCGCATCGTGACGTCCTGGCGTCGAACCTGGAGGAACTGCAGCGGCTCACTGGAATCGTCAACGACATGCTGTTCCTGTCGCGCGCGGATCGAGGCGCAAAGGCCCGCAGTGAACAGATCGAAAGTCTGGCGTCACTCAGCGCCGAGGTGGTCGACTACCACTCCGCTGCTGCGGAAGAAGCGGGAGTCTGCTTCTCGATCGCCGGCGATGCCAGGCTTCGGTGTGACCCGGGCTTGGTGAGGCGCGCCTTGAGCAACTTGCTCGCCAACGCCACGCGCTACGCGGAGCGAGGCAGTGACATCGTTGTAGAGATCTCAAGCTCTTTCGACCGCATCGAACTGGGAGTGAGCAATCGGGGCCAAACGATCCCCAGCGAGCATCAGTCCCGCTTGTTCGATCGGTTCTACCGCGCCGATCCATCGCGCTCCGACGCCGTTCAGCACCACGGCCTGGGGTTGGCCATCGTGGCCGCGATTGCTCGAATGCATGACGGCAAAGCCTTCGTGACCAGCCAACAAGGTGTCACCACGGTAGGGTTGAGGCTTCCCGAAAGGGGGGAGTCGACGGTTGCGGGCTCCGAGGCGCACTGATGCTTTTTACATCCTGCCACGCATTCCAGGTGCAATCCGTCTCGCGGGCGAACCCTGTGGTGCGGGCCGCCGACGGCGGCGGCCTGCCTTCAGGCATCGGCCTCAGTCGAGTCGCTTGGCCTCAGCGAGTGATCTGCCGCTCAGTGGTACGTCGCCGCTTGCCGCGGCAGGTCCAGCTGGCGCGTTCAGATCTCGCTTGACCTCGGCAAGCGAGCGCGGCTTGGATGTCGCGACGGCCGCGGCTGCGTTCGACGTCGAAACCGGCATCCGCTCCAGCGACCTCTTTGCCTCGGCCATCGTGCCCACAGTGGTGGGATCCAGGCGTGCAGGCTCGGATGCCACGGCGGCTCCAGCGATCAGCGACACACCAAGCAGTGTGAGTGCTCTTGAAGCCTGAGTTGTCTTCATCTCGATCCTTACGTTGCTCTCTCGGTGGCTTGGGGCACTGGGAAAGCGCCACGACAAGCCAACGCGTGAGATCACTGTAGGGAGCCGCCAGCGACGCGACACTTGCAGCGACATTACTTCGATGTCATTTCCGGCAGCGACGAGCGCTGGACTGCTTCTCTTGGCGACCCGCTGCGCCTGATGCGATCCACGTTCCGGTTCATCATGTGCCGCACGATGCGCTCGAACACCCAGCGCTTGGGCCCCGACAGGTTCGCGCCGCACCTGGCGTAGAAGGCATCGGGATCATCGAAGACGCCGAAGTCCTGGTTGATGCCGTCGCGTTGGATGTAGGTGTCGGCACAGCGCCAGTCCACCGCCGGATCGTTCAGGTCCGGGGTTCCGACGCCGTAACCCAGGAACGGGCCCCGATGGTCGGCGAACCGCTGCTGCAGCGCTCGGAGGTATCGACCATCCAGGATGAAGCCTTCCAGATTGATCCACCGCCCCTCGTGCTGCACTTCCACCCAGGAGTGCAGGATGTTTCGCGGCGCCAGCAGGTAGGCCGAGCCGGTTACGGCGCCCTTCTGAAGCACCTTGTCGATCGTGAATCCGTGCAGCCGGCACGGGATGCCAAGTGCACGCAGCAGCGCCATCAGCATTGTGCTCTTGGTATTGCACTGGCCGTAGCCGTCGGCGAGCACCGCAGAGGCCGGGAGGTCGTCGCTCGTGTTGTAGCCAAAGGCGATCTCGTCACGAACAAAGGCATAGGCGGCGCCGATGCGGTCGTGCTCGCTCAGCGCGAGCCATTGGCGCTCATTGATCAGCGCCCGCAGTGCCGGGTGCTCGAAGTCCAGCAACCGCGTCGCTTTCAACAGTTGGGTCGTCGTCACGTCACAACTCCTTGCGCTCGGGCCGCAGCAGCCGCAGCCCGTTGAAAACCACCAGCAGGCTGGCGCCCATGTCCGCAAAGACGGCCATCCACATGCTGGCGTTGTCGAACAGTGCCAGCACCAGGAAGGCCGCCTTGATGCCCAGGGCCAGCGCGATGTTCTGCCACAGCACCGCGTGCGTGCGCCGCGACAGGCGCACGGTCTCGGCGATGCGCCGCAGGTCGTCGTTCATCACGACGACGTCGGCAGCTTCCATCGCGATGTCGGTACCGGCAGCGCCCATGGCCACGCCGATGTCGGCCTGGGCCAGTGCCGGCGCGTCGTTGATGCCGTCGCCGGTCATCGCCGTTGCGCCGTACTGCTTCTGCATCGCCTGGATTGCTGCGAGCTTGTCCTCGGGCAGCAGGTTGCCTCGGATGTCCGTCAAACCGGCCTCGCGGCCGATCGCCTCGGCGGTGGTCTGGTTGTCCCCGGTCAGCATGACCGGCGTGATGCCCATCGCCTTCAGCTCGTCGATGGCGGCTGCCGACGACGGCTTGGTGGTGTCGGCCACTGCGAAGAGCGCCACGACGCCCGACGCGGTGGCCAGCAGGCTCACCGAGCGGCCGGCTTGCTCGTGGCGGTGCAGCACGGCCTCGATCTCGGCGGAGCACTGTCCGCGCTCCTCGATCAGGCGGTGGTTGCCCAGCACGTAGCGTTCGCCGTCGATGTCGGCTTCGATGCCGCGCCCGGACAGCGCGGCGAAGCTGCGGGCCTCGATGCTGTTGGGCGTCAGCCCGGCGGCGATGGCGCGCGACACCGGGTGGTCCGAGTGCGCGGCCAGGGCGGCCGCGATGTGCTCCGCCCGTGCCTTGGGTACGCTGGTGGTCAGCATCTGCCACTCGACCATGCGTGGCTTGCCTTCGGTGATGGTGCCGGTCTTGTCGAGCGCGATCGCCTTGAGCAGCCGCGCCTGCTCCAGGTGGACACCGCCCTTGATCAGGATGCCGCGCCTGGCGGCCGACGCGAGGCCGCTGACCACGGTGACGGGTGTCGCGATCACCAGCGCGCAGGGGCAGGCGATGACCAGCAGCACCAGGGCCTTGTAGACGGCCGCCAGCACGGTCCAGCCGAACAGCCAGGGGCCGGCGATGGCCACGGCCAGCGCCAGCACGAACACCGCCGGCGTGTAGATCGCGGCGAAGCGGTCGACGAAGCGCTGGGTGGGCGCGCGACTGCCCTGGGCCTGCTCGACCGCATGGATGATCCGCGCCAGCGTGGACTGCGAGGCCGCTGCCGTGACGCGGCACTCGATGGTGCCGGTCTGGTTGATGGTGCCGGCGTAGACCGCATCGCCCGGGCTCTTGTCCACCGGCAGGCTCTCTCCAGTGACCGGTGCCTGGTCGATGCTCGTCCCGCCTTCCGTGACGACCCCGTCCATCGCGACGCGCTCGCCGGGCCTGACCCGCACCGTCGCGCCGATCGGCACCTCAGCCACGGCCACGGACTTCCACGTGCCGTCGGCTTGCCGCAGGTCGGCCATTTCGGGCGAGAGCGCGAGCAGGCCGCTGATCGCATTGCGCGCGCGGTCAACGGCGCGGGCTTCGATCAGCTCGGCGACGGCGTAGAGCGCCATGACCATCGCGGCCTCGGGCCACTGACCGATGACGAAGGCGCCGGCGACCGCCACGGTCATCAGGGCGTTGATGTTCAGGCGGCCGTGCCGCAGCGCCGTCAGCCCCTTGCGGAAGGTGCCGAAGCCGGCCAGTGCGATGGCAGCGGCGGCGATGGCCAGGCCTGCCGGCCTGGACCACGGCGCGTCGGGCACGAAGAAGGACAGGCCCTCGGCGGCGATGGCAAGTGCGAGGGCGGCCAGCAGGCGGGGGAGGCCCGTGCCGGTCTTCGCATCGTGATCGTGGGCTGCGGCGTCGCCGTCCTGCGTCGAGGCCGGCGCGGCGGGCCATGGATGGATCTCGAAGCCGCTGTTTCGGATCGCCTCGACCGCCGCAATTGCCGCCTGAGGGTCGCCGTCAATTCGAAGGCTGCGTTCGCCCAGCTGAAAGCGCAGCCCCACAAGGCCCGGAATGCCCTCGACCGCGCGCCGAATCTCGGACTCCTCGGCCGCGCAGTCCATGGCGGGGACCCTGAAACGCTGGCCGCTCAAGGTCTGCTGCGCGTCCGGGGCGACCGTGGCGGAGCCGACGGGATGGCAGCAATCGCCGCAGCCGGGAACACCGGTGGCGCGAACGGACGCCGGCTTGATGTCATGGGTGTGTTCGTGGGCCATGGCTCGATTGGAAACCCTGAAGTGGGTATAGAGTCAAGACGTACCGCGAACCCGCGCTTGCGGGAAGGAGTCCGACCATGCGCATCGGCGAACTGGCCCAGGCCAGCGGAACGCCTGTTGAGACGATCCGCTTCTACGAGCGCGAGGGCCTGCTACCCACGGCCGCCCGAACGGAGGGCAACTACCGCATCTACACGCCGCATCACGCGGAGCGGCTGGCGTTCATCCGCCAGTGCCGCAGCCTGGACATGACACTTGACGAGGTGCGGGTGCTGCTGCGATTCAAGGATCAGCCGACGGCTGACTGCGGCGAAGTCAACAGCCTGCTCGATGAGCACATCGGCCATGTGGCCGAACGGATCCGGGCCCTGCGCGCCCTGGAGAAGGAGCTGCGTGCGCTTCGGGCGGCTTGTCCAGTGCCGCATGCAGCCGCCGACTGCGGCATTCTGCAGGGCATAGACCACGCGGGGGCAAAACCGCCGACGGCCGCCAGGCGCCACGTCCGCGGAGCTCACTGAGCGTTGGCAGGCTTGACCGAGTGCGGGATGAAGTGCTGTCGCTGTCTGGAAGTGTTTGAGTGAGATAGCCTGCTTCCGGCTCTGCGACAGAGATCAGCAGGCCGTCGAACGGCAGCTTCCTGGCACGAACGTGTCCGACTGCTTGTGGCCGAGTCCGGGTAGTTGTGGTGGCCGCTGTGTAGACACTCATCGCCGCGTCGCTGGCCCACTCGAGCAGCGCAACTGCCGTGGTCGTCGGGGTCCGACCAGCGCTCTCGCTTAGACGTTCCAGCCTGCCCGGCACCTCGCGTGTTTCACCCAGGATGGGTCTCGCCAGTCCCCGGTGGATCATCGGCGGCGACAACCGGCCCGACACAGCCCGCAT
This sequence comes from Aquabacterium sp., assembly GCA_023150345.1. Classification (GTDB taxonomy): domain Bacteria; phylum Pseudomonadota; class Gammaproteobacteria; order Burkholderiales; family Burkholderiaceae_C; genus Pseudaquabacterium. The sequence goes on along the minus strand of JAKLLB010000065.1, from coordinate 1,254 downwards.
CCAGCAGGCGCTCCCACTCGGCCAGGGTCAGATCGAGCTCGCGGCCACCCAGGCGCACGCGGAACACCAGCGATCGCCGCTCGACATGGTGAACGCCAGCGGGAATGCGCAGCGGCACGCCTGCCGCCGTGGTGGCTTCGCAGTCGGTGAAGGCATAGCGCTCGACGGTCATGGTCAGGGCGGAACCGGTCTGCAGGAGATGTTGATCCGCCCACTATACGAACCGTCAGCCTGCCCGCACGCCCAGCAACTGGGCAGCGCCACGTTCCGGGCCCCCGACGTGGAGGACTCGGAATCGATTGCCCGCCCAAGCGTCGGCCGAGCCGGTCGCTTGGGCGGGCATTGCCGCGATGAGACCTCGGGTCCGTTGCCGACCGAGGGACCCCGTCCGATACTGACTTGGCTTCCTGCGGACATCGCGTCTGCTCAGCCTTCATCGGTGGCTCCGGTCGCCCTGAAGTCCAGCCCAGCTGGCGTCGCAGTCGTTACCTGCCTTGTGTCCCGTCCGGCAGCTCCGTGTGCCGGGCCGATTCAGATCCATCCGGATCCGAAACCAGGAGCCGGCCATGACCCCGTGTCGTGGCCCCTCCTCGCATGCGCCGATCACGACCTCTGCGTCGTGACGCGCCCTGCGCTCACCAGCCCGGCCTGATCTCGATCAGTAGCCTGGCCTGACGCACGCATCTGCCCTGGTCCCGTCCTCTCGGATGCGGACCTCTGCAGCTCGCGCACGCATTGGTGCGCGACCAAGCGCCTTGTCTTCCCGGCAAGGCATCCCAGACGGGGAACCCCAGTTCCCCGCCAGGGATGGGCGTTCCCCTTCACCCCTGAAGGAGAACCCCCATGAGTCCCGTTCCCTGGAACCGCGCTGTCGCGCCGGTGTGTGCACTGCTGGGTGGTGCCGGGCTTGCCCGTGTGCCCGCCCGGCGGCCTGTCACCCTTCCGGCGCTGCTCCGGCCCCGGCCCTGCACGCCCCATGCGTCCACGCGCGTGGTGTGCGAGGCCGCGGACCCTCTGGCGTCCGAGCGCTGCACGACGGTGTGCTGACCATGACGGTCGACACCTACCGCAGGCGCATCGCCCCGACGGCCATCGTGCTGGCCCGGGAGGATCCCCTCCTGGTCAAGGAAGTCATCGCCCGGCTCCGCGCCTCGGGCGAGATCGCGGCCGACGACCTGGTCTACCTGGACCGGATCGCCGACCGCTGGATCGGCATTGCCGAGGGCCTGCGCCGAGGCGCCGCTCGCGTGCTCA
>JAKLLB010000064.1:9170-26051 GCA_023150345.1 Aquabacterium sp. | reverse complement strand
CAGCCAGCGCGGGCGCACCATCACCCACGGCTACTACTTCGATCTGGGGAACCGGCCGCTGCCGGCCGCGCGCGCCGGCGACGACGCCGCCCATCTGGAGTGGGTGGGCATCGACGAGCTGCCGGCACTGGAGGATCGCTTCCACGACGATCACTTCCACCTGCTGGACACCTTCCTCGGGCTGCTGGAGACCGACGGCGCGCAAGCGTGACGCGTGAGCGGCATCGCTGCGCGATGTGCCGCTACCGAAGCCGATGCCGCCCCGGCGGCTCGCCCGTCCAGCGCTTGAACGCATGGCGGAAGTTGGCGGCATCGCTGTAGCCCAGCGCGGCGGCCACATCCTCGGTGCTCATGCCGGTGGTGCGCAGGTAGTCGCGCGCCAGGCGGCAGCGCACGTCGGCCAGCAGGGCGCGGAACGTCGTGCCCTCGGCCTGCAACTGGCGACGCAAGGTGCGCGACGTGATGGTCAGTTCGCCGGCAACGGTTTCGATGTCCGGGAACACCCCCGGCGTGGCCAGCAGCCGCTGCGCCACGCGTTCGGCGAGCGCGCGTGGCGCAGAACCGGCGCCGGGCCGCGATGGGTCCAGCGCGTCGGGCTGCGATGCGTCAGTGCAACTCATCTGCGCCAGCAGCTGGTCACAGGTCTGGCGCGCCAGATCGGCGGCCACCGGGTTGGCCCAGGCCAGCGGGGCATCGAGCAGGCCGGCGTCGAATCGCAGTTCACAGCGCGCCTGGCCGAAGGCCGCCGGACAGCCGAGCAACGCCTCGTAGAGCTGGGACTGATGCGGCGCGGCGTAGCACACCGCAGCGCGACGGGGCACCAGCGCAGGCCCCAGCAGGTCGCGGTGCAGCGACAGCAGGGTGCCCAGTTGCAGCTCCACCAGGAAGCGGAACAACCCGCCGTGCGCGCCCAGTCCGAGCACGTCGTCGAAGGTCCAGACCGCGTCGTCTCCTTCGATGCGGAAGTCCAGTCCAATCAGGGGCGAGGCCAGCGCCCGATAGCGCAAGGCGAACTCGATGGCCTCGCGCGAGCTGGGGCTCGACAGCAGCGCATAGCCATAGAGGCCGAAGTGGGTGATGCGCATGCGCAGGCCAGCGCGCAGGGCCGCCCCCGGCCTGCACGCCAGCCGGGCCGCGCGGCGGTGCACCAGCAGGAGCTGGCGTGCAGTGAGCCTCGTCTGCGCGCGCTGCAGGGCGGCCTCGGTCAGCCCGCTGCCGCGCAGCAGCGCCGCCGGCTGCACGCCGTCGGCCGACAGCACATGCACCAGCACCGCCAGCTTGTCGGGCCGGTGCACGGGCAGATCGGGTTCGGGTACAGGCATGGTCGTCGAAGGCCTCGCAGGCCCGCCCAGGGTGCCCGAACCCAAGCGGTGAGGCCATCGGGCATGTCCGGATTTCACATACCCCATCCCTGCCGCCATGCCCGCTTCGAACCTCGCCAGCCCGCGCCGGCTTGCCCACAATCGGTGCGCGCACATCCGCAACGAACGGCCGCGCGAGTCAGGAGGCACATCCCCGTGGGCGAGACCATCGACGCCGTGCGGCTGAACTTCAACCCGCAGGCCCAGCTCGGACTGAACCTGGTGCTGGCGCTGGTGATGTTCGGCATTGCGCTGGACCTGAAGCTGCAGGACTTCAAGGCTGCGCTGCGCACGCCCCGGGCATTGGCCATCGGCCTGGTCAGCCACCACCTGCTGTTCCCGGCGTCCACCTTCGCCCTGATCCAGATCGTGCGGCCCATGCCATCGATCGCCCTGGGCATGCTGCTGGTGTCGGCCTGCCCGGCAGGTCACATCTCGAACTTCTTCACCCACCGCGCAGGTGGCAATGCCGCGCTGTCGGTATCGATCAGCACGTTGTCGACGCTGGGCGCGATCTTCATGACACCGCTGAACGTGGCCTTCTGGGGATCGATGGACACCCAAACGGCGGCGCTGCTGCGCAGTTTTTCGCTCGACCCGGTGCAGATGCTGCTGGACGTGGCCATGCTGCTGGGCATCCCGCTGGCCGCCGGGCTCGCCGTCTCGCACCGCTGGCCGGCCCTGGCACACCGGGTGCATCGGCCGATGCGCACGTTTTCGCTGGTCGTCTTCGTGGCCTTCGTGCTGGGCGCGCTGGCGATGAACTGGGGCACGTTCATGTCCTGGGGCCGCTACGTCGTGGTGGTGGTGCTGGTGCACAACGCCCTGGCGCTGGCCGGCGGCTACGCCTTCGCGCGCCTGGTGCGCCTGCCCGAGCGCGACCGCCGGGCGGTGTCGTTCGAGACCGGCATCCAGAATTCCGGGCTTGGCCTGGTGCTGGTGTTCAATTTCTTCGGCGGCCTGGGCGGCATGGCCATCGTCACCGCCTGGTGGGGCATCTGGCACATCGTGGCCGGGCTGGCGTTGTCGACCTTCTGGATGCGTCGCCCGCCACCGGTCGATGCGCCTGCGGCCGGCAACCCGGCGGACGCGACTCGATGACGATCACCGCCGCTGCAGCATCCGCAAACGCTCCCCGGCGCGTGATGGTCACGGGGGCCGGCGGCTACCTCGGGCGACAGGTGGTGGCAGCGCTGGACGCGGCGCAACGCACCAGCCCGGTCGCCGTGTCCTGCGTGCTGGCACTCGATGTCCGCGCCATGCCCGCCGCGCAACGCCTGCCCGGCGTGCACTACGCCAGCGCCGACATCCGCGACCCCGCCCTGGCCGAACAGATGCACGCCTTCGGCATCGACACCGTGGTGCACCTGGCCGCCATCGTCACCCCGGGGCGCGACTCCGACCGTGCGTTCGAGTACCAGGTCGATGTGGAAGGCACGCGCAACGTGCTCGCGGCCTGCCTGTCGACACAGGTGCAGCACCTCGTGGTGTCGTCCTCCGGGGCCGCGTACGGCTATCACGCCGACAACCCGCCCTGGCTGACCGAGGACCACCCGCTGCGCGGCAACGAGGAGTTTGCCTACGCCTGGCACAAGCGGCTGGTGGAAGAGATGCTCGCCGAACACCGCCACAGCGCGCCGCAGCTGCACCAGACGGTGCTGCGCATCGGCACCATCCTCGGCCGCTCGGTGAACAACCAGATCACCGCGTTGTTCCTCAAGCCCCGCCCGCTGGCCATCGCAGGAGCCGACAGCCCCTTCGTCTTCATCTGGGACGAGGACGTCGTGGCGATCATCGTTCAGGCGGTGCTGCAGCGCCGCGGAGGCGTCTACAACGTGGCCGGCGACGGTGCGCTCACCATCCACCAGATCGCCTCCCGCATGGGCAAGCGCTGCCGCGTGCTGCCGGCGGCGCTGCTGCAGGCGGCACTGTGGGTCGGGCGATGGCTCGGCCTCACCGCCTACGGCCCCGAGCAACTGCGCTTCCTGCGCTACCGTCCGGTTCTGGACAACCGGCGGCTGAAGCAGCAGTTCGGCTACACACCGGCCTTCACGTCGACCGAAGCGTTCGACCGCTGGTGGGCCGCGCGTCGCGTCGGCGATCCGAAGCCGGCCCCCTGACCCACGCTGGCCCGACCCCATGCCCCGTCTGCTCGCCCTGCCCGCACTCCTGGCCACTGGCCTGGCCACTGCCGCCACGGTGACAGTGACCGATCGCGCCACCGGGCGGCCCCTGCCCACCGCGATGGTGCGCGAAGCACCGGCGCAGCGTGCAGCAGCCGACACCTCCGATGGGGGTTACCCTGCAACGGGCCGGGCGTACGGCGTGGACGTGGACATCACGCGCTACACGGATGCTGGTGGACGGGCCACCTGGGCGGCACGGGCGCAAGCGGTCAAGTTGCTGGTGCGCAAGCCAGGCTATCGCGATGCCGAAGTGGCCGTGCCAGCCGGCACGGCGACGGTGGCCGTAGCGCTGGAGCCCGAAGCCGACCCGCTGCGCCTGGCCGAGAGCCTGCCGGCCCACGTGTGGCTGGGTGCGCTGGATCTGGGCGACGTGGCACGCAAGCGCCACTTCCAGCTGCAATGCGGCTTCTGCCACCAGCAGGGCAACGCGGCCACCCGACGCGAGCGCAGTGCCGACGAGTGGCAGGCCGTGATCGGCCGCATGGTGCGCTACGGCGCGCGGCTGTCGAGCGACGACCAGAAGCGTTTGCCTTCGCTGCTGGCCCAGGGCTGGCGCACGTTGCGCGAACATCCCGAGCGGTTGGCGCAGCCGGAACCCTGGGACGCCGCGCTCGCGGGCACCACCATCACCGAATGGCCGATCGGCGACGCCATGTCGCAGCAACACGACCAGCTGCTGGCGCGCAACGGCCGTGTCTACGTGGCCGACAACATCCAGGACCGGCTTTGGGAGATCGACCCGGCCACGCACCAGGTCACCGTGCACAAGATTCCGCACCGGCCGGGCGACGAGCCCGGGGGACTGATCGCCGCACGGCTGAAGGACTTCCCGCGCCACGACAGCACCTCGAACGCGCACTCGCTGGTGCAGTCCGCGCGCGACGGGCATATCTTCATCACCCCATCGGCGCAGCGGCGTCTGGTCGAGTTCGACCCGCAGACCGGTCGCTTCACGCTGCACGAGATGGAGGCGGGCTTCTATCCCCACACCATCCGCATGGACGCACGCGACCGTGTGTGGTTCACGCTGGCGCTGTCCAACCAGGTGGCGATGTTCGATCGCGCCAGCCGCCGATTCACGCTCTACGACCTTCCGCCGCGCAGCCTGCGCGAGCGCCTCACGGTGGCATTGATCCGCCCGCTGTTCAAGCTGATGAGCTGGGGCGTGCCGTTGGCCAACTGGCTGCCGGTGGATCGCATGGCCACGGGCACCCCGCTGCCCTACGGCATCGAAGTCACGCCCGATGGGCGCGTGTGGTTCGCACGTCTGCACACCGACGAGATCGGCTGGATCGACCCGGGCACAGGCCAGGTGACGATGGTGAAGACGCCCTTCGCGGGTCCGCGCCGGCTGCGCGCCGACGCCCAGGGCAACCTGTGGATCGCGGCGTTCCCCGAATCGGCCATCGTGCGCTACGAGCCCACGACCGGCACATTCACGCGCCATGAACTCCCGGTCGACCCCAAGGGCAGCGAGACGCCCTATGCGCTGAACGTCGACCGTGCGCGCGGAGTCGTGTGGGTCACCGGCAACCAGTCGGACAGTCTCTACGGACTGGACATCGCCAGCGGCGCGTGGCGGCGCGTGCCCTTGCCGCGGCGGGTGGCCTTCACCCGCGACATCGAAATCGCGGACGACGGCACGCTCTACACCTCCACATCCAGCTTCCCGAGCTGGCACGTCGAAGACGGGCAACCCACCCTGATCCGCGTGCAATCGCCCTGGGCACGCTAGGCGCGAGCGGCACGGCCCGCGCCACCGTCCGCAACCCGGGGTCCGCCATGCTGCTGCGATACCGCTGGTTCTTCCTGTCGTGCCTGGCCGCGTTCACCGGCGGCCACCTGCTGAACTACGCAGTGGTCATCTATGCGCAGGAAGCGATCGGATCGGACTGGCTGTCGGGCGTTGGCTACGGGCTGTGCTTCGGCCCGCCGCTGCTGCTGGGCTGGCTGGCCGGCGTGCTGTGCGACCGCCACGCGCCCGGCCGGTTGATCCATGCCGCACAGGCGGGCTTCATGATCGCCGCGTTGCTGCTGTGGGCAGCGCACAGCCTGGCAGGCAGTGATGCGGCTCGCGTGGTTCTGCTGCTGGCCGCCGCGCTGGCCATCGGCGTGGCCTGGTCCTTCGCCTCGCCGGCGCGCATGGCGGCATTGGGCCAGGTGGTGGCACCCGGCGACCTGCAGGCCGCGTCGGTCGCCTTCAACCTGCTGGTGATGCTGGGCTTCGGCCTGGCGCCGGTGATGATCGCCCTGCTGCGCCGCAGTTGGCATTGGAGCGGCGTGTTCGGCGGCGCCGTGGTGCTGGCGGCACTGGCGTCTGTGCTGCTGCTGGCGGTTCCCACCCGTGCCAGCGGTCGCCCGCACGCGCCGGTGCGCGACGAACTGCGCGAGGGCCTGCAGGCGGTGCGCGAGCGGCCGCTGCTGGCGCAGCTCATGCTGTGCGCCATGGCCGGTTACCTGGCGATGGGGCCGATGGCGGTGCTGCTGCCCAAGCTGGCTCTGGCGCGGCTGGGGTTGACCGAGCTGCAGCGCGGCGCGTTCCTCGGCGCGCTGGCACTGGCGCTGATCGGCGGCGGCGTGCTGGCCATGGTGCTGGCCCGTCGGGTGCGGCATGGGCCGGTCATCCTGGGTGGAAGTGCCGCGGCCGGGCTCGCGCTGACCGCCCTCGGCGCGGCGCACTCGGCCGGCATGGCCGTGGCACTGCTGGTCGGCGTGGGCCTGGCCGGCGGCTGCGCGCTATCACTCATCGTCGCCGGCATCCAGGCCCAGGCCCCGCCGGCGCTGCGCGGTCGCATCGTGAGCATGTACACCGTCATCTCGCAGGTCGTGCCGGCGGCATCGGGCGTGCTGGCCGGTGCGCTGGTCCATGCCTGGGGCGTCGGCGCGGCGCTGCACCTGTGTGGCGGCACACTGGTGCTGCTGATGGTGCTGGCGGTCTGGCGCATGCCGGCGCTGCGCGTACATGCCGGTTGACCGGCCCTCGGCCCCGATGTGCCCCGGGGGCTTGCGGACATCGCACAACCCCGGGCATGCGGGCGGGCTACCATCGCGCGTTGCCGCAAGCGGTACTCCCACCGTGCGGTTGCTCGGCCTGACCGACCCGCACGAGCAAAGCTCCCTGTGACCATCCTGATCATCGTCGAACTGCTGGCGCTGGGCCTGGTGGCTGGCTTCCTGGCCGGGCTGCTGGGCATCGGCGGCGGCATGCTGCTGGTGCCTTTCCTCACCATCATCCTCAGCCAGCTCGGCGTGGCCGCGGGCCTGGCGGTGAAGATGGCGATCGCCACCTCCATGGCCACCATCCTGTTCACGTCGCTGTCGAGCGTGCGCGCGCACCATGCACACGGCGCCGTGCGCTGGCCGCTGGTGCGGGGCATGGCGCCGGGCATCGTTGCCGGTGGGCTGGCTGCCGGCGCAGGCGTGTTCGCACTCGTCAAGGGTCAGGCGCTGGCGCTGGTGTTCGCGCTGTTCGTCGGCTTCTCGGCCACCCAGATGCTGCTCGACCGCCGGCCCGCGCCTTCGCGCCAGATGCCGGGCCTGGCGGGGCAGGCCACGGTGGGCGGCGGCATCGGCTTCCTGTCGGGCCTGGTGGGTGCCGGCGGGGGGTTCATCTCGGTGCCCTTCATGGCCTGGTGCAACGTGCCCATCCACCAGGCGGTGGCCACCAGCGCGGCGCTGGGCTTTCCCATCGCATTGGCCAACACCACGGGCTACATCATCGGCGGCTGGGGCTACGCCGGCACCCCGCCGGGCAGCTTCGGCTTCCTGTACCTGCCGGCCCTGGTGGTGATCGCCAGCGCCAGCATGCTCATGGCACCGCGAGGCGCGCGCACCGCCCACGCGATGAACGTGCGCCAGCTCAAGCGCGTGTTCGCGGTGCTGCTGTTCGGCCTGGCGGCCTACATGGGCGGCAAGGGCCTGGGCTGGGTGTAGCCGGACCGCATCAAGCGCCGGCTGGCACGGCGGCGCGCTTGGGCCTGGGCGCCTTGGCCGGTGCGCGCCGGCGCGAAGTCGGCTTCGGTTGGGTGGCTGCCCGCGTCTGCAGCGCGAGCTCGCGCACGCGGGCGATGTCCTCATCGCTGAACACACCGTTCACACCCGAGATGGCCGCCAGGCGCATGCCGTGCTTCAGGCCCAATTGGTAGATCTCGCGCACCTTCTCCCACTCGATCTGGCGGCCCACGGTGTAGTTCTCGAAGCGGCCTTCGAGCGCCAGCACGATGGTCTCGGCCAGGCAGGCGTAGGCCACGTTCTTGGGCAGCCCGATGTTCTTCATCTGCACGTCGCCGGGCAGCAGGATCTCGCCCGACTCGATCACCAGCACATCGGGGCGCTTGGCCACTTCCTCGGCCGGCAGGTCGAGTGGTCGGGCCACGTCGGTGATCACGCAGCCGGGCTTGACCTTCATGATGTCGAGCACCTTCTTGCCCGCGCCCGACGTGGCGGTGACGATCATGTCCATCTCGCCGATGCGGGTGTCGGCGCGTGCCGACAACACCACCTGCGCGTCGGGCGTCTCGCGCAGGATCGACTCCTTCAGCGCCAGCAGCTTGGCCGCCTCGGGCGAAACCAGGGTGACCTCCTGCGCCGCGCGCACCAGCAGCCGCGCGCAGGCCGCACCGATGCTGCCGGTGGCACCCACCACCATGGCCTTGAACGCCACGCGTTCCTTGCCCTTCGGCCGCGGCAGCAGGTCCATGCGCAGCAGCGCATCGTGCGCGGCCCACAGCGCGCCCGATGCGCTGTAGCTGTTGCCCGTGGTGATGGGCAGCGGTGCGCGCTTGGCCACCGTCAGGCCGGCATCGCCCACCACCTTGGTGAAGGCGCCCAAGCCCATGATCTGCGCACCCAGGCGCTTGGCCATGCGGGCCGCGTCGAGCAGCCGGCGGTAGGTGAACTCGGGGCTGTGGGCCATGATCTCGCGCGGCGTGCCACCCACGCTGATCAGCCAGCCCTCGGCCCGCACGCCGGTGGGCGACTGGATGCCGCTGACATGCGAATAGACGAACGGCGGCGCGTAGGCCAGCACCTTCTCCAGCGTGTCCATCATCAGCGGCGGCGACACGCGCGAGAGCATCTCGATGGGCTTGACCGTCTTGAAGTACTCCTGCGACAGCGGATGGATCACGAAGGCGAAACGGTTGGTGCGTTGGTAGCCGTTCGGGTAGAGGATGCGCGGCTGCATCTCGAGCTCGGAGATGATCTGCAGGTAGTCGTCCTCCAGCAACTCGCCGGGGGGCTTGCCGGTGGCCGCGAGGATCATGGCGTCGAGCAGGGCCGCCCCGATGGCCTGGCCCTCGAGGTGCGGCGCGCCATCGATCACCATGTGCACGCCCTTTTCGCGCAGCTGCGCCAGGCGGGCATCGTTGACGGTGGCGGTGATCACCGTCTTGCCGGCCAGTTCCTCCAGGCCCAGGGTGTCGAGCTCGTGCACCGGCGCCACCAGCACCGTGGCCTTCTGGATCGCCTTGCGCAGCACATGGCGCGACCACTGCGACAGCAGCGGCGCCGGCAGCAGCCGCGGCGGCGCCCAGTCGGCCACATGGTGCGCACCGCTGGCGTACAGCCCCAGCGCATCCAGCGAGGTGAGCAGCTTGGGCACGCCCAGCTGCCACAGCGGATCGGCGAACTGCAGGTTTTCGGTGTACTCGGCCATCGTGGCCGCGAGCTTGTAATGCGCCAGTCCCGAGTGGAATACCGCCAGCGCGTTGTCGAAGTAGTGCCCCAGGGCATGCTGCGCGTGGCGCAGCGACCACTCCTCGAAGATCTCGCCCAGGCGGTCGCCGGTGGTCAGCGGCGCATGCCGCACCTGGGCGCGCAGCTTGTCGAGCCCGGTCGCGGCCGCGCGGGCACCGCCCAGGGCCTGGTGCTCGGCCGGCAACCCCAGGGCCAGCACATCGGCACGGCTGTCCCACTGTCGCAGCACCTTGCCCGCCCGCGCGAGGCTGCCCTGCGTGCCCACGCGCCGCACGGTCATGCGCTGGCCCATGAATCGGGTGGTGAACTCGAAGTCTTGTTTGCTCGAACCCAGGCTGACGCCGACGACCTGCTTCATAGAATCCCCTGCATGCTGCCGCCGCTGGCAGCTTCACGTCACATGTTGGAGTAAGCCGATGATCCCTCCGTTGATCGCCGACATGGCCCGCACGCATGGCCTGCCCCCGCTCAAGCGCGCTGTGGGCTGGATGACACGCCTGCTGCCCATACCGCAGCCCACCACCTTCACCGGAGCCGGGGCCAGCGCCCGCCTGGGGCAGGCCATCGGCGACTTCCACCACCAACGGGTGATGGTGGTCACCGATGCCCCGGTGGCCCGGCTCGGCCTGCTCGAGCCGTTGCTGGATGCGTTGGACAAGGCGGGCGTGGCCACAACGGTGTTCGACCGGGTGACGCCCGATGCGCCAATCGCGTTGATCGACGAAGGCGTGGCCCACTACCAGCGCGAAGGTTGCGACGCGCTGGTGGCCGTGGGCGGGGGCTCGGTGATGGATGCCGCCAAGGTGATCGGGCTGTGCGTCACCAACGGCAAGCCGCCGCGGGCGCTGGTGGGCTACTTCCGGGGCTTGCACGCACCCCCGCCGCTGTATGCCGTGCCCACCACGGCCGGTACGGGCTCGGAAGTCACCGTGGCCGCGGTGATCTCCGACCCCGACGAGGGCCGCAAGTATGTGGTGGCCGATACCCGCATCGTGCCGCGCATGGCCGCGCTCGACCCGTTGCTGATGCAGGGGCTGCCCCGTCACATCACCGCTGCCACCGGCATGGATGCGCTCACCCATGCGGTCGAGGCCTACATCGGCGACTGGGGGACCGAGCACACCAACCGCCTGTCGCTGGCCGCCGTGCGCATGATCTACCAGAACCTGCCGCGCGCCTGCGACGAAGGGCTCGACCTCCATGCCCGCGAGCAGATGGCGCTGGCGTCGATGTACGCGGGCCAGGCCTTCACGCGGGCCAACGTGGGCAACGTGCATGCACTGGCACACCAGCTGGGCGGGCGCTACCACACACCGCACGGCCTGGCCAACGCCATCCTGCTGCCGCCGGTGCTGCGCTGGTGCGCCGCCAGCGTCACCGACCGCCTGGCCACCCTCGCGCTGCGTGCCGGCGTGGCCACCGAGAACGAGCCGGTCGAACAGCGGGCACAGGCGTTCGTGGAGTCGGTCGACGCGCTCAACCAGCGCGTGGGCATCCCGCGCACCCTGGCCGAACTGTGCGAAGCGGACATCCCGGATTTGGCCCGCGCTGCCTGCCGCGAGGCCGATGCCAATTACCCCGTGCCACGGGTGATGTCGCAGCCCGATGCCGAGGCGATCTTGCGCGAGGTGCTGCCGGCCGCAGCCCAGCCGCCTGCGGCCGCGTCTGCCCGCAAGCGCCGCGCGCGCACCACGCCGTCCACCCAGCCATCGGCCAAGCCCGCGCGCTCGCGCAAGCCCAAGCCCACGGCACCCCCGGCGTAGACTCGACTTCCGCGGCTTTCGCCCAGTTTGGCCGCCTGGTTCACTTCGAATCAACGACTTCCGCGTGCTGGGCACTGCGCACTTCGTTGCCGCTGGCGCCTGAATGAGTGCCCGTGGTGTGGTGGCGGGGGTTGCGCCGCGCTTCGCTGCGATCAACCTTGACGTCGAGATTGCGTTTGAGGCCGAAGGCCTTGTGTATGCGCACCGCGTCGTGGCCGAAGGCTCTGGGTAGGCGGTACTTGGCCCGGGTGGTCTTGTGCTCGAGGATGCAGGCTTGCACGCCGTGCAACGCGGCGCGGATGCGCTGCACACTCATCGCCGGCGTCAAGGACCTGTGGGTGCTCGAAACCGCCTTGGGCCGCAATCCCAAGTCACCCGCGAAGAAGGCCGCGTAAGATGCATCACACCGCCGCCAGTTCCAACTGCGAGCGGGACATCGCCGCCCCGCGTGGCGGGGCATCCTCGCATCCGGGTGCGTTCACTTGCGTTTCCGCGCTGCGGGCGGTCGGTCGCCGACCCAATCGGGTTGCGCGACGAATCTGTGCACTTGGTCGTTCAGTTCCTTGCTGTGGTACATATCCAGGCACTTGAGCAAGTCGAACCTGGCACCGGCGTACCCTTCGACCGGACTGGCGTAGTCCCGGCGCAAGTACTTGTCCACGAGTTGGTCGACTGCCGCGTTGCCCTTGTCGGTGTCGTAATAGGTCCACTCGATGAACACGCCCGTCGTAATGGCGGCATCTGTTCCAGCGGGCGATCCCTTGTAGGCTGCCGCGATACAACTAGCCAGCGCGCGGTCCTTGAAATTCTCCGCATTGGTGCGCCGGACCGCATCGACCCGGTCGGCAGCAAGCGCCTGCAGCGCCATCCAAAGCCCACCTAAGACAAGCACCGCTGCACGCATCAGTCCAACTCCCAGAAGTTCGCCCGCGACGTTCGGTAACTCGCGCCGGCGTCATTGAAGTAGCAGTGGTCGTAACAGTTTTGGCCGTTCCACAGCGTCGCGTGACCTGCCGCATCACGCCACCCGGCAACCTCGAAAACGATCAGGCCCTTCTTGCCCGCCAGCGCGCCGCCCCCGGTTGGAGGATAAGCATGCCCTGTCGGCGCACCCCAGCGCAGCTTCAAGAACCAAATGACATCCCTGACGCGATAGAAGTAGTGCCGTCCGTTCTCACCCCGCTTCGTCCTCTCGCCCGATGGCGGAACGATGACGCCGCACTCGTTCAGGATATAGCTCAGCCGAACGGCACAGGTGTTCCTCCAGGGGTTGCGCTTGTCGCGGATATTGGCGGCAACCTCGCCACCGACCACCTGCGCGACTCGGTCCGCCGAGTTGCCGGCATCGTAAATCCTCCGCGATGCAACCCACGCTGCAGTGAACGACGGTTTTGCCATTTGACTTTCATCCCTATTCGATCGTCTGTTAGGTCGCGTGGATTGACAGCGTGTTGCGCAACAGGCGCGCCGGGCATTCTGGCTACCTGCGAGCCACGTGTCCGTAACAACTCGTGTGGCCGGCACATCGATTTCCGCGGCGGGGAGTGGCACGGATTGGTGCCCTTGGCTACCTGGCCATCAACTTGAGCCGCTCGGTGAGGCTGCGCGAGATGAATTCCTCGGCCGGCGCGCGCAGCTTGGTCTCTTCTTCGGCGTCGAGCTCAATGGCCATGCAGCGCACGATGCGCTGGGTGGCCTTCTCGCCCGAGCGCGAGAACTCCACCACCCGCACGCTGCGCCGCGGCAATGATCGAGGGGCGGTGTTGCGCGCTCTTGAGCATGTTGCGCGCGGTGATCTCCGACCCCGACGAGGGCCGCAAGTACGTGGTGGCCGATACCCGCATCGTGCCGCGCATGATCTACCACAACCTGCCGCGCGCCTGCGACGAGGGGCTCGACCTCCATGCCCGCGAGCAGATGGCGCTGGCATCGATGTACGCGGGCCAGGCCTTCACGCGGGCCAACGTGGGCAACGTGCATGCGCTGGCACACCAGCTGGGCGGGCGCTACCACACGCCCCACGGCCTGGCCAATGCCATCCTGCTGCCGCCGGTGCTGCGCTGGTGCGCTTCACGTGTGACCGACCGCCTGGCCACCCTCGCGCTGCGTGCCGGCGTGGCCACCGAGAACGAGCCGGTCGAACAGCGGGCACAGGCGTTCGTGGAGTCGGTCGACGCACTCAACCAGCGCGTGGGCATCCCGCGCACCCTGGCCGATCTGCGCGAGGCCGACATCCCGGACCTGGCCCGCGCCGCCTGCCGCGAGGCCGATGCCAACTACCCCGTGCCGCGGGTGATGTCGCAGCCCGATGCCGAGGCGATCTTGCGCGAGGTGCTGCCGATCGCGGCCCGGCCTGCCCGAAAGCGCCGGCCGGCAGCCACGCCGCCATCCAAGCCATCGGCCAAGCCGGTACGGGTGCGCAAGCCGCGCGACGGGGCGCTCTCGGCGTAGCGTCACAGGCCGAGCAGCAGTGCGGCGCCTTCGCTGATGCGCGAGCGGTCCCAGGGCGGGTCGAACACCATGTTCACCGTGGCCTGGGCCACCTGCGGCAGCGCCAGCAGGCGCTCGCACACATCGTCGGCGATGGCGTCGCCCATGCCGCAGCCCGGTGCCGTGAGCGTCATGTCGACTTCGACGGTGCTGCGGCCGTCGGCTTCGGGCGTGAAGCGCACGTCATAGACCAGACCGAGCTCGACGATGTTCACCGGGATCTCGGGGTCGTAGCACTGGCGCAGCGTGTCCCACACCTGGGCCTGCAGGTCGCCGCCATCGCTGCTGGCCGCCCGTGTGAGCGCAACAGGCACCGGCTTGTCGATGGCGTCGGCGTCCGCGCCCGGCAACCGAACGAGCTGGCCCTCGACATAGAGCGTGAACGACGCGCCCAGCGCCTGCGTGATCTCGGCGCGGGTGCCGACAGGCAGCTCGTGGCGCGTACCGTGCGGCACGCGCTCGACCACCGCCGCGCGCGTGAAGGTGACGGCTTCGCGGGGCGGGGTCATTGCGCAGGCTCCGGCACGGCAACCTGCGCCGTCGGTGGCTGCATCGAAGCCGCCTCGGGGACCTCGCCATCGGCCAATGCATGTGCCAGCGCATGCCAGGCCAGCAGGGCGCACTTGATGCGGTTGGGCGAGCGCCGCACGCCAGCCAGGCTCACCAGCTTGCCCAGCGTGCTCTCCTCGGGCTCGCGCTGGCCGGTGAGAACGGCGCGGAAGTGCTCGTGCAGCGCCTGCGCATGTTCGACGCTGCGACCGGCCACAGCCTCGCTCATCATCGAGGCCGAGGCGATGCAGATGGCGCAGCCCTGGCCGTGGTAGCGCAGGTCCTCGATGCGGCCGTCGTGCACGCGCAACTGCAGCGTGAGGTCGTCGCCGCACTGCGGGCTGTGGCCGTGCGACTGGTGCGTGGGTCGCTCGAGCGTGCCCCAGTGGCGTGGTGCGCGCTTGTGCTCGAGCACCAGCTCGCGGTACAGGTCGGACAGCGGTGCATCGGCGGCGTTCATCGCAGCATCTCCAGCGCCTGGGCCACACCCTCGACCAGCGCCGCCACGTCGTCGGCGGTGTTGTACAGCGCGAATGAGGCGCGCGTGGTCGGACCCAGGCCCAGGTGATCGTGCAGCGGCTGGGCGCAGTGAAAGCCGGTGCGCACGGCCACACCGGCGCCATCGAGCACGGTGCCGATGTCGTGCGGATGCGCACCCTCGGCCACGAAAGCCACGATCGCCCCGCCGCCTTCGAGCACGCGAACGCCCGGCAGCGCGGTCAACCCCGCCACCGCCTGCGCCCGCAGCGCGGCCACGTGTGCATCGAGCGCCGCGCGGCCGTGCGCCTGGAGGTAGCCGGCCGCCGCCGCCAGGCCGACGGCACCTGCCACGTTGGGCGTGCCGCCCTCCAGGCGCGCCGGAAGCGGCGCCCAGCGCACGTCGTCGAGGCCCACCTGCTCGACCATGTCACCGCCCACACGCAGCGGCGTCAACCGCTCGAGCGCCTCGCGCCGGCCCGCCAGCACTCCGATGCCCATAGGCCCGTGCATCTTGTGCCCGGACAGCGCCAGGAAGTCGCAGCCCAGCACCCGCAGCGGCGCCATCTCGTGCGCCGCGGCCTGGGCCGCGTCGAGCACGGTGAGCGCGCCGGCCTGGTGCGCCAGCGCCATCATCGCCTCGTACGGCGGGCGGTAACCGGTGGCGTTGGCACACGCGGTCAGCGCCAGCACCCGGGTGCGCGGGCCCAGCAACTCGGCCAGCGCCGCGGTGGCCAGCGTGCCATCACGCTGCGGCATCAGCACGCGCAGGTGCGCACCACTGCGCCGCGCCGCGCGCCGCCACGGCAACAGGTTGGCGTGGTGCTCGAGCGCGGTGACGATGATCTCGTCGCCCGGACGCAGCCAGGGCTGGCCATCGGTGTCGTCCGACAGGCCGAAGGCGACCTGGTTGAGCGCATCGGTGGTGCTGCTGCCGAACACCAGTTCGTGCGTCGCGTCGGCACCGAGGTAGGCGGCCAGCGTGGCGCGCGCGGCCTCGTAGGCGTCGGTGGCCTGCTGGCTGCGCGCATGCACGCCGCGGTGGATGTTGGCACGGCGGTCGAGCTCGAAGTCCTGCATCGCCTGCATGACCTGGCGCGGCATCTGTGAGCTGGCGGCGTTGTCCAGGTACACCAGGCGGCGGCCGTGCACCGGCCGCTCGAGCCCAGTGAAATCGGCGCGCACGCCTTGCAGCATGAGTCGATCACCCATGGTGGTCTCCGGCGTCGGCAGTCAAGGGCTGCAGCCAGTGCGTGAGCGCGGCTTGCAGGGCATCAGTGGCATCGGTTGCATCGGCAGCCGCCGCCGGCTGTGGCGCCATGCCGCCGCCATCGCCCCAGCGCAGCAGCACGCGCTGCAGATCGGCCGCCTCGACCGCGCGCTCCAGCACCGACTGCGCCATGCCGGCCAGCACCAGGCGCCGCGCCTGCGCGGCATCGAGGCCGCGCTGGCAGGCAAAGAACACGGCCTCTTCCGGCAATGCGCCCCAGGTGGCGCCATGCGCGGCCTGCACGTCGTCGTGCAGGATCTCCAGGTGCGGGCGCAGCCGCACCCTCGGTTGCCCGGCCACGGGAATGCCCGCCAGGCGCTGGCGCACACGCGCACCCTGCGCCCGTGGCGCTTGCACGCTGCGCGCATCGGCCTCCACGCGCGCGGACCCTGCGGCCAGCACCAGCGTCTCGATGCCGGCCTGGCTGTCGCGGCCGCGCTGCTCGGTGTGCACCGCATGCTCGAAGCGGCCGGCCGCGGCCAGCAGCACGCTGCCGACGTGGGCGCGTGCCCCGTCGCCGTCGAGCCGCACCTCGGTGCGGTCGCTGCCCGCGGTGGCGGCGCACAGCAGGGCCTGGTCGTAGCGTGCCTCGGCGCCCAGGTGCGCGTGCACCTGGCGCACCGCGCCCGAACGCGCCGGCCACAGCCGCAGGTGCTGCAACCAGGCACCCGCGCCCAGTTGCAGCTCGAGCTGCCAGTCGACGCTGACGCCATCGTCGGTCGGCGCGGTTTCCACCAGCACGCCGTGCGCGCCGGCATCGAGCTGCAGCCGCAGCGTGGGCGGCTCGCCGGCGCTTTGCGTCAGCGCCGGCACGACGCCAGCCCGCGTGCGCGGCTCGAGCCTGAAACCGGCGGCAACATCGTCGAGGTAGACCCAAGTCGGCCCGGGAGCGGCGGGGGCGCTGGCCGATGCGGGCGCAGACCCAGACGCTGATGCAGACGGGATCGCGGCCCGCAGCCGCAACTGGTGCGCCCGGTGCAGCGGCGTGTCGAGAACGGCGGTGTCCATGCTTCAGGCCGCCTGTGCCACGGCCGCGCTTGCGTTGCGATAGCCCTCGCGCGCCAGCGCACGCGCCAGTGCGATGTCGC
>JAKLLB010000064.1:0-9162 GCA_023150345.1 Aquabacterium sp. | reverse complement strand
CTTCAGGCCGCCTGTGCCACGGCCGCGCTTGCGTTGCGATAGCCCTCGCGCGCCAGCGCACGCGCCAGTGCGATGTCGCCGGTATCGGCGATGCGCCCGGCATCCAGCCGCAGCACGGCATCGGGTTCGAGCGACTCGATCATGTGCAGGTAGTGCGACACCACCAGCATCGCCGTGCCCCGCGCGCGCTGCGCCTGCACCATCGCCACCACCGCGCGCACGCCGTCGACGTCCAGCCCCGAGTCGATCTCGTCGAGCACCGCCACCTTGGGCTGCAACAGAGCCAGCTGCAGCAACTCGTTGCGCTTGCGCTCGCCGCCGGAGTAGCCCTCGTTCACGGCTCGGCCCAGCAGCGCCTCGGGCAGCCCCAGGCGTGCGGCCTCGGCGCGCGCCGCGCCGAGGAAGTCGTAGGCGTCGATCTGCGCCTGGCCGCGGTGCTGGCGCAACGCGTTGAGCGCGGTGCGCAGGAACAGGTTGTTGCGGACCCCGGGGATGTCGGGCGGTGACTGGAACGACAGGAACAGCCCGGCGCGCGAGCGCGCCGTGGCATCGAGCGCCAGCAGGTCGGCGTCGCCCAGGCGCGCCTGCCCGCCGGTCACCCGGTAGTGCGGGTGGCCGGCCAGCGCCAGGCCCAGCGTGCTCTTGCCGCTGCCGTTGGCACCCATCAGCACCACCACCTGGCCCGGTCGCAGCGCCAGTGTCACGCCCTGCAGCACCGGCCGTCCGGCCACGGCCACGGCCAGCTCGTGCACCCGCAGCACCGCTGCGTCGTCTTGCATCGTCGTCATCACGCGCTCCTTGTCGTGGTTCATGCGCTCACCCCACCGCCCCTTCCAGCGACACCGCCAGCAGCGCCTTGGCCTCGAGCGCGAACTCCATGGGCAGCGCGTCGATCACGTCCTGGCAGAAGCCGCCGACGATCAGCGCCGCGGCTTCCTGTGCATCGATGCCGCGCTGCTGGCAGTAGAACAGCCGCTCCTCGGAGATGCGGGTGGTGGTGGCCTCGTGCTCCACCACGGCGTCGGCACGCGCGGCCTCCACCGTGGGGAAGGTGTGTGCGCCGCAGTTCGGCCCGATCAGCAGCGAATCGCACTGGGTGTGGTTGCGCGCGCCCGCCGCCGTGGGCGCCACTTTCACCAGGCCGCGGTAGCTGTTGTGCGCGTGCCCTGCACTGATGCCCTTGGAGACGATGCGGCTGGCGGTGTTGCGGCCCAGGTGGATCATCTTGGTGCCGGTGTCGGCCTGCTGGCGGTGGTGGCTCACGGCGATGGACTGGAACTCGCCGCGCGAGTCGTCGCCGCGCAGCACCACGCTGGGGTACTTCCAGGTGATGGCCGAACCGGTTTCCACCTGCGTCCAGCTGATGTGCGAGCGCGTGCCGGCGCACAGCCCGCGTTTGGTGACGAAGTTGTAGATGCCGCCGCGACCCTCGGCATCGCCGGGGTACCAGTTCTGCACCGTCGAGTACTGGATGTGCGCGTCGTCGTGCGCCACCAGTTCCACCACCGCGGCGTGCAGCTGGTGCTCGTCGCGCTGCGGCGCGGTGCAGCCCTCGAGGTAGCTCACGTGGCTGCCGGCCTCGGCGATGATGAGCGTGCGCTCGAACTGCCCGGTGTTGCGCGCGTTGATGCGGAAGTACGACGACAGCTCCATCGGGCAGCGCACGCCGGCAGGCACGTAGACGAACGAGCCGTCGGAGAACACCGCCGAGTTCAACGCCGCATAGAAGTTGTCGCCCACCGGCACCACGGTGCCCAGGTAGCGCTCGACCAGCTCCGGGTGGTGTTCGATCGCATGCGACATCGAGCAGAAGATCACGCCTGCGGCGGCCAGCTGTTCGCGGAAGGTGGTGCCCACCGACACCGAATCGAACACCGCGTCCACCGCCACCCCGGCCAGGCGCGCACGCTCGTGCAGCGGCACCTTGAGCTTCTCGTAGGTCTCGAGCAGCTTGGGGTCGACCTCGTCGAGGCTGCGCGGCCCGTTGGCCAGCGACTTTGGCGCCGAGTAGTAGCTCAAGCCCTGGAAGTCGATCGGGTCGATCTGCAGCCGCGCCCAGGTGGGCGGCTTCATCGTCAGCCAGCGCTCGTAGGCCGCCAGTCGCCAACGCAGCATGAATTGCGGCTCGCGCTTGCGCGCCGAGATCGCGCGTATGGTCGACTCGTCCAGCCCCGGTGGCAGCGAGTCGGACTCGACATCGGTAACGAATCCGGCCTCGTATGGGCGAACGAGCACCTGTGTCCAGGGCGCTGGCGTGGCGGCGGGCTGCAAGGCGGGCATGGTGGACTCGCTTAAGATGTATTCATGATGCATCTTTTTGGGCGCAGTGGGAAGCCCAGCATCGATTTCCCCGTCCGCAGCGCGGTCTTGCTCAGTCGAAACGCAGCCGCGCACACAGGCCGCGGCCATCGGGCGACGCCGGCTCGAGCTCGAAGCGTGCACCCGCCTGGCGGGCGATGGTCTCGACCATCGCCAGACCCAGACCCGACCCGTCGGCCCCGGGCTGGGCGCCCCGCTCGAACGGCCGCTTCAATCGGGTGACGGCATCGACATCCAGGCCGGGGCCGTCGTCGCAAACTTCGATTGCGCGCGGGCCCACCCGAACCGCCACCCGGGCGGTGGGGCCGGCGTGCTTGAGCGCGTTGTCCACCAGGTTGCGCATGGCGATGGCCAGGGCGTCGACGTCGCCCTCGACGCTGCACGGCTTCGGTGGCACGTCCACCGTGATCCGGGAACGCTGGTCAGGCGCGCCGAACTCGTCGACCACCAGCTGCGCGAGCTGCGCGAGGTCGACCGGTTCACGGGCCAGCGCAACACCGCTCTCGATGCGAGCGAGCTGCAGCAGCCTCGTGGCCAGTGCGGTGAGCCGATCGAGTTGTGCCACCAGCCGATGCGCACGCTCCCGCGCTGCGGCATCGTTCGTTTCGACGGCCAGGCGCTGTGCCTGCGCCCGCGCTGCCGCCAGCGGCGTGCGCAGTTCGTGGGCGCTGCGTGCCGCGAACAGCCGCTCGGCCTCGAGCAACTCGCGCACCCGTCCCAGCAACGCGTTGAGCGTCTGCACCAGTGGCTGCAGTTCCTCGGGTGCCGCATCGGCCCGAACCGGCTGCAGTTCGGTGGCCGCACGCCCGGCCAGGTCGCGCTGCAGGGGCTGCAGCGCCCCGAGCGCGCGGGCCAGCACCCATTGCAGCGCCCAGGCCGCCAGCGGCAGCAGCGCCAGCAAGGGCCCGAGCATCCAGCCGCCCACGCGCGCGAGGGCGGCATGGCGATCGGCCAGTGACTGCGCCACCAGCACGCGCCGCCGGCCATCGTCTCGCGTGAGTGCATAGATGCGCCAACCGTCCTGCTCGAAGTACCCGTCCCCGGTCTGGCGCGCCAGTGGCGCCAATGGCGCCTGGTGCGAACGCAAGCGCAGCCGCCCCTCGTGGTCGAACACCTGGTAGATCACCCGCTCCTCATGTTCGCCGACTTCGGCCGATCGAACGGCCACCTCGTCCGGGTCGTGCTCGTGGCCGTGGCGCCGCCCACCCAGCGCCTCGCGCGGCAGGACCAGCAGGCGCTGCGCGACCTCGGCCAGACCGCTGTCGAGGATCGCAGCGGTTTCATGCCGCATTCCGGCAAGCGCCAATGCACCACCGAGCAACCACAGAACGATCAGCGCCACCAGCAGCCGACGGCGCAGGCGGCGCTCCAGGCTCCAGCCCGTGGCGCCAGTTTTCGCAGCGGCGGCCGCACGATCAGGCATCGAGCCGGTATCCCAGGCCGCGGTGGGTGCTGATGGCGGCCGCGCCGAGTTTCTTGCGCAATCGGCTCACGATCACTTCCAGGCTGTTGCTGTCGCCGCCGACCAGACCCTGGCCCACCAGGGCATCGACGATCGCATCGCGCGAGCAGATGCGGCCAGTGCGTGAAGCCAGGCACTCCAGCACGGCCCACTCCATGGCCGTGAGGTCGATGCTCTCGTCGCCTCGACGCGCGCGATGGCCGGCCAGGTCGAGAGCGACGCCCTGTACCGACACCTGGGCAGGTGGCGCCACGCGACGCTGCACCGCCACGATGCGGGCCAGCAACTCATCGAGGTCGAACGGCTTGACCAGATAGTCGTCTGCGCCGGCCTGCAGGCCGCGGATGCGCTCGCTGACCTGGTCGCGCGCGGTCAGCACGATCACGCTGCGCCGGTCGCCCGCTGCACGCCACTGCCGCAACAAGCCCAGGGCATCGCCATCGGGCAGATTCAGGTCGAGCAACGCGAGTTCGGACTCGGGTGCGGCGCGCGCCTGCGCGATGAGCTTGCACCAGTACACCTCGTGCCCGGCAGCCTCCAGGTGCTCGGCCACGGCCTGGCCGAGGTCGACATCGTCTTCGAGCAACAGGACGTTCACGATGGGGTCGTCAGGGCAAGTCCGCGCCGCCGGGCCACATGGCGCACCGGATTGAAGCCGTGCAACCTGAATCGCAGATGAACGGACCGTCTTTCCCATTCACATCGGGTTTACCCAGTCGCTGCACAGTCTGTCGCGTGTTCACACCATTCCCCGAAAGGAAACCACATGTTCAAGCACGCATTGAGTGTCGCCATTCTGGCGGCCGTGTCCAGCGCCGCGTGGGCAACCGGCGATTGCCCGATCGCCCAGCCCGCGCCGAAGGAGCAGTGGCAGACCAAGGAAGCGCTCGAGAAGAAGCTGGCCACCCAGGGCTGGGACATCAAGCGCATCAAGGTCGACGGCGCCTGCTATGAGGTCTATACGAAGGACAAGAATGGCCGCAAGGTGGAGACCTACTTCGACCCCAAGACCCTGGAAGAGCTGAAGAAGTGAAGGACGGCGGCCATGAAGTCATCCGATTCGAATCCGACGCCGAACCTGCGGGTGTGGGACCCGTTGGTGCGGCTGATGCACTGGTCGCTCGTGGTCGGCGTCGCGCTCGCCTGGATCACCTCGGAACAGGCCGAGCACGGTGATGACGGCACCGGCATGCACCTTTGGATCGGCTATTTCGTGGTCACCATCGTGGTGGCGCGCGTGCTGTGGGGCTTCATCGGACCACGTCACGCGCGCTTCACCAGCTTCGTGCGCAGTCCGGCCGTGGTGGCCGACCACGCGCGGCACGTGTGGCGCGGCGACGAGCCGCGCTACCTCGGCCACAACCCGCTGGGTGGCTGGATGATCGTGGCGCTGCTGCTGACACTGGCCGGCGTGGCCGCCACCGGTTGGGCGATGACCACCGACCGGTGGTTCGGCAGCGAGGCGATGGAAGAACTGCACGAAGGACTGGCCTGGCTGCTGCCATGGCTGGTCGTTGCCCACGTCGGCGGCGTCGTCTGGACCGGACGCCAACATGCCGAGAACCTGGTGCGCGCCATGTTCACTGGGCGCAAGCGGGCCGCGGCTCCTGGAGACATCGACTGACGACAGCCCTGGGGGCAGGACGATTTCCAGGGGCGCATTTCACGATCCGCTGCGTGGATGCCGGCGCGCGCACGCGTTCCACGGCACCTTCGTGCGTATACAGTGCGGGGTGCCGCAGGCGCTCCGCCCGCACGCAGTATCGGAAGCGCATGAACCCCAGAACCAGCGGAAGTTCGCTGTTCGCGCACATCGCCATGGCCGCAGCGGTCGGCCTGCTGGTGCCTGCGCTGCTCATCGGGGGCGCCTGGGTGGGCTGGCGCGAGACCGAGGTGGCTCGCCAGGAGCAGCAGCGCACGATCGACACCAAGCTCGACATCCTGGCCAGCAGCCTGTCGGTGTTGCTGTGGAACCTGGACTCCGACGCTGCCGATGAAGTGGTGCGTGCGGTGATGCAGTCGCCCGACGTGGTTCGGGTGTCCGTCGTGGAGTCGGCGTCCGTCAAGCCCTTCGCCGAAATGGCCGCTCCTGAACGCCGTTTTGGCACCGTCATGCAGATCGAGCGTCCCATCCGGCGCGGCGGCCGGGTGATCGGCAAGGTGGTCCTGGAGGTCGATGATCACGTGGTGAAGTCGCAGCTGGCGCGTCAGCGCTGGTTGTTCGTGGCCACCGTCAGCCTGCAGTTGATGCTGTCCCTGGCGGCGATGCTGCTGCTGATGAACGCCCGCCTCATGCGGCCACTGCGCCGGCTCGGCCGGTTCGCGGCCGATCTGGCGCAGGGCCGATTCACGGTGCAGGCGCCACCAGCGGGTGACGACGAGATCGGCCAGTTGGGCCAAGCCATGGACCGCATGCGCAGCGCGCTGCAGCAGCAGTTCGAATCGCAGGGTGCGCTGATCCGCCGCCTGCGCGGCCTGGCCGAGACGGTACCGGGTGCCGTCTACCAGCTCGAACGCACGCCTGATGGTCGATTGAGATTCCGCTTCGTGAGTGAAGCCGTTCACGACCTGCTCGGCGTCAGCGCGCCGGCGGTGATGGAAGACGCCCAGCGCGCCTTCGGCCAGGTGCATGAAGAAGAGCGCGAAGCGCTGCTGGCCTCTCTGGAGCGCTCGGCACGCGACAGCGGTCCGTGGCAGCAGGAGTTCCGCGTCCGGCGGGAAGCACCCGCTGAAGGTGCCACGGCCGAGGAGCGTTGGCTCTATGCGAACGCCATCGCCCAACGCGAGCCCGACGGAACCGTGGTGTGGCATGGCTTCCTCACCGACGTTTCGCGCCAGCGACGCGATGCCACCGAACTCGAACGTCACCGCTATCACCTGGAGGAGCTGGTTCATGCACGCACCGCCGAGCTGGCCCGCGCCAGCGAGGCCGCGCAGACGGCCAACCGTGCAAAGAGCGCGTTCCTGGCCAACATGAGCCACGAGATCCGCACGCCGCTGAATGCCATCGTCGGCCTGAGCTACCTGGCCCGGCGCGACAGCCACGATCCGCGCCAGATCGACCGCCTGAACAAGGTGGGCGACGCCGCCCAGCACCTGTTGTCGGTGGTGAACCACGTGCTCGACCTCTCCAAGATCGAAGCCGGCAAGCTCACACTCGAGCTGGCCGACTTCTCCCTTGCCGAACTGATGCGCGGCGTGCACGACATGATGGCGCCACGTGCGGCCGAGAAGGGCCTGACGTTCGAGCTGGACCTGCCACCCGAGCTGGCCGATCGTCGCCTGCGCGGCGACCGCCAACGCGTCGCCGAAGTCCTGCTGAACTACACCGGCAATGCGGTCAAGTTCACCGAGCGTGGCCGCATCCGGCTCGGCGTACGCCGCTTGGACGAAGGGCCATGCGGTCTGAAGCTGCGCTTCGAAGTCCAGGACAGCGGCATCGGTTTCGACGACGACGCACTGCCTCGCCTGTTCCGCGAGTTCGAGCAGGCCGATACCTCGACCACTCGCCGCTACGGTGGCACCGGTTTGGGGCTGGCCATCAGCCGTCGACTCGCCGAACTGATGCAAGGCGAAGTCGGGGCCAGCAGCACACCCGGGCAGGGCAGCCTGTTCTGGCTCGAACTCACGCTGCCGGTGGTTGACCAGGCTGCCTCACCCGCGCTGTTCGGCACCCTGGGTGGCCCGCCACCGCAGTTTCGGGGCGAGCGCGTCCTCCTGGTGGAGGACAACGCCGTCAACCAGGAGGTGGCCACGGCCATGCTGCGCAGCCTGGGTCTGCAGGCCGACGTGGCGAGCAACGGTCAGCAGGCACTCGCAATGGCCGCCGACGCCCCCTATGCGCTGATCCTGATGGACATCCAGATGCCGTTGATGGACGGTCTGGAGGCCACGCGGATCCTGCGCCAGCGCGGGTGGCGTGGGCCCATCGTCGCCATGACGGCCAACGCGTTCGCCGAGGAGCGGGCGCGCTGCCTGGACGCCGGCATGGACGATCACCTGCCCAAGCCGGTGGTGGCCACCCAACTGCACGCGACGCTGTCGAAATGGATCCGGGCAGCATCTTCCGATCGCGCCCCGTTGCCGGCGGCCACGTCGCCCGATCCCGTGTAAGGCCGCACAGGTTGCCAAGCATGCCGCGTCGGTCGTCCAATTGCCCCATGCCACCACCCAACTGTCGGAGACAGCACCAGTGAAGTACGCAAGTGCCTTGTCCAGACTGGGGTCGACCCTCGCGTTGGCTGCGGCGGCCCTGTCCGCCGACGCACAACCTGCCGCCGGGCCAGCCCCGGCCGACGTTGCGCCGGCAGCGCTGTGCAAGGAAATCCAGGCCTCGGGCAACCCGCAATACCCGCCCTACCTGTGGCCCGACCCGTCCGATGTCCAGCAGCGCACGCTGGTGGGTGCCGCCGCCGAGCTGGCCCTTTGGCTCGCGCGCGAGATCGGCGTGCCTATCCAGGTGCGGCATGTCGGCCCGTGGGGTCGCGTGCAACAGGAGGTGCGCGCAGGCAACCTCGACATGATCGTCGGTGCGTTCTATACCCAGGCGCGTACCGAGTACATGGACTACTTCCACCCACCGTTCCGCGAGACCCGCTCGGTGGTCTGGACCGGCGACAAGGGGGGCATCGCCTATCGGCGCTGGGCCGATCTGGCGGCCTGGCGCGGGGCCACTGTCATCAACAACAGCTTCGGTGAAGAGTTCGACCGCTATGCCAAGGACAAGCTGAACATCCAGCAGGTGCCTTCGCTGGAGCAGGCCATCCAGATGCTGCAGCGCGGCCGGGTCGACTACCTGATCTACGAAGACAGCCCGGGCGAGGCCTATCTGGCGCGATTGAAGGTCAAGGGCATGCGGCAACTCCAACCGCCGGTGGCCACCGAGAACCTGTACCTCACGCTGTCGCACCGATCGCCGTGCAACACGCCCGAGCTGAGAGGCCGCCTGCAGCGGGCGATGTACAAGCTCTCGCGCGACCGCCAGGTCATGGACGGTTTCGTCGAGCGTGCCCAGGCGCTGTGGCGCAAGCAGGCTGAATAGCGCCACCGGCGCGACGGTGCGGCCGGTCCCGGTCAGGTCCGCCGCGGCGGCGCTGGAGCCATCGTCGAGCGCTCGGCACGCTCGGCACGCGCCTGTGCCAACTGAGACTCCAGCTGATCGGGCGTCAACCGTTTGAGCACGCAGAAGTTGGCGGTGCTCAGGCGGGTGGTCTCGAAGTCGCGCAGCAAGGCGGCACGGTCGCGCCGCGCCGGATCATGCACCTGCGCATCGGGCGCGGCAGGCTCGCGCCGGGGCGGGCGCTCGGCTGCGGGGGCCGTCGTGCCATGGGCCTTCGCAACCGCCTGGCCCCCAGGGTTGCGCGGGGGCTCGCCCGCCCGTT
>JAKLLB010000063.1 GCA_023150345.1 Aquabacterium sp. | reverse complement strand
GGCACTCTGGCGCACCGTGGCCGTGAGCTGCTCCATCGAGCTGGCCGTCTGCTGCAGGTTGCTCGCCGCCTGCTCCGTGCGCTGGCTCAGGTCCTGGTTGCCCGTGGCCACCTCGGTGCTGGCCACCTGGATGCTGTCGGCCGTCTGCCGGATCTCGCCCACCAGACCGCGCAGCCGCTGCTGCATGGCCGCAATCGCCTGCAGCAGCCGGCCAATCTCGTCGTTGCCCGTGGCCTTCACCTCGCTGCCCAGGTCGCCTTCGGCTATGCGCTCGGCCACCCGCACCGCGCGCTCGATCGGCGTCTTGACGCTGCCCGTCATGCGCCAGGCCACGACCACGCCGATGCCGATGGCTGCAGCGACCAGGATCGCCTGCACCACGATCGCGTTGCGCGTTCCGCTCGAAGCGGCTGCCGCCGCGTCAGCATTGTTCTTGGCCTGCTGCGTCAGCAGCTCGTCGACCTTCTTGCGCCAAGCCAGTTCAGCCGGGCGCACCTGCAAGGTCAGCGTCATGGTGGCGTCGATGTTGGCGCCCTCCTGGCCCTGCTTGGCCGCCAGCGCGACCATGGGGATGACCTTGGCCGAAGCCGCGGCGATGTCTTCGCCAAGCTTGCGAGTGGGCGCATCGGCGCTGGCCAACAGGGCTTGCAGCGCCTTCTCCTGCTTGCCGTACTCGACCTTGGACTTCTCGAAGACCTTGATCTCGGACTCGATCTCCTTGGCATCGGTCAGCAACGTGATCGATCGCGCTTGAATCGCCATCGCGTTCATGGCATCGACCATGCGCCACGCCGTGTTCGAGCGCTCGCTGTTCACTTCCACCAGTTGCTGGACCTGGCTGCCCAGGCCGCGGGTGGTGACAGCGGAGTAGCCGGCCACCAGCACCAGCAGCACGATGAGTGCGCCGAATCCGGCTGACAGGCGAGTGCCAATGGATGACGAAAGTTTGGACAACATGGTGCGAGACCCCCGGTGATGCAGACCACAAGCCAAGCCGATTCTGGGTACGTCACCCAGACCGTGATCGCTTGAATATCGGCGTCTACCGCCGCCAGTTAAGCACTCCCGACATGCGGGCTTGCCCGATCCGGCGCCCGCGCGCGTGCCGGAATGCCGGCATCGCGCTGTCACATCTGGCGGAACAGGTGCAGGTAGCTGCGGCTGACCGGCAGCGTCTCGGTTCGGCCGCGCAGGTGCACATCGGCGGTCTCGTTGGCCCCGCGTGTCACCTGCGTGACATGCCGCAGGTTGACGATGACGGATCGGTGGATCTGCACGAACTGCTCGGGATCGAGCTCATCGACCAGTTCCCGGATCGGCTTGCGGATCAGCGCCTCGCCGCCGGACCAGACCACCAGCGTGTACTTCTCGTCCGAGCGCAGGTAGGTCACCTCATCGGCCGGGATCAGCCTCACGGCCTGACCGACCGACGCCTTGATCCACTGCAGCCAGGGCCGGCTGCCCGCCTGGCGCTGCATCTGCGCCGCGAGGCGGGCGAGCACTTCGTCCAGTGTTGCCGGCGCGGGGACCTCGGTCATTGGCGGATCGGCCCTCACCGTACCGGCGGCAGCTGGCGCCTGCCGTTCGTCCAGCCGCAGCGCCAATCGCTGCACGGTGTCGGCCAGCCGCTCGGCCTCGAAGGGCTTGACGAGGTAGTCGATGGCGCCTTCCTCGAAAGCCTGCACGGCGTAGCTGTCGTAGGCCGTCACGAACACCAGCAGTGCATCTCGGCCGATCTGGCGTGCGGCCTCGACGCCGTTCATGCCCGGCATGTGGACGTCGAGAAACACCACATCGGGGTGATGCTGCTCGTACAACTGCACGGCCTCGCGGCCGTTGCGCGCCTGTGCCACCACCTGGCACTGCGGCCACAGTCGAGCCAGGTGCGCCTGGAGGTGTTCGCGCAGGAGCGGTTCGTCGTCGGCGATCAGGGCGGTGGCCGCAGGCACGGTCATCTCGGTTCTGCGACGGGTGCCGCCGGGCCTCGGACATCGGGCACGATGATCTCGGCACGCACGCCGCGGGGTGTATGTTCGCTCAACTCCAGCCGGGCATGCGGCCCATACAACGTGAGCAAGCGCTCACGCAGGTTTGCCAGGCCCGTGCCCTGCTCCCCGTGGCCGGACAGCCCGACTCCGGTGTCGGCGACCCACAGGCGCAGTCCGTGGGTGCCTTCGGCGCGTCCGCCCACGTCGATGTGCCCGCCGGTTTCGCTGGGATCGACGCCATGGCGCACTGCGTTCTCGACCAGAGTGAGCAAGGCCATGGGCGCAAAGCGAAGGCCCAGAATCTCGCTCGCAACGTCGACTCTGAACTGCAGGCGGTCGGGCATGCGCAGGTGCATCAACTCCAGGTAGGCCTGAACCAACCTCACCTCGTTGGCCAACGTGGGCAGCCCGCCTTCGTGCAGGCGCGGCAGCGCCGCACGCAGATAGGCCACGAGGCTGCGCAGCACTTCTGCCGCGCGCGGCGAGCCAGTCTCCACCAATGCCTGCACATTGGCCAGGGTGTTGAACAGGAAGTGAGGCTCGATCTGGGCTGTCAGCAAGGCCAGCCGCGCGTCGACGGCCTGGCGCTCGAGTTCGGCGCGCTCGAGCTGGAATTGCAACTGCAGAGATCGCGCCTGGGCCTCGCGTTCGCGCACGGCGGCTTCGCGGTCGCGCACCAGGGCACCCAATGCCAGCACCAGGCCCAGCGCCAGCGCACTGCCGGAAATCCAGACGAATCCGGCCACCCGAGCCGGGTGCTGCACGAACGCGATGAAGTCCCCGCCCGTGCTGACCAGATACACGCCCAGCGTAGCCAGCGGCGCAGCCAATGCCACCGCCAAGGCCTGCGCCAGCCAGCGCGGAACCCAGCGCTGGTGCCACTGCCCGGCCAGCACATAGGCCAGCAACAGCACCAGGCCGACGGTGATCGACCGCCCGAGCACCACCGTGAAGGGCGGCGCAAAGATCGGGTTGAGCACGACGGCAACCGTGATCGAGAACCCGAGCGTGAATCCCACCTTGCCGTGGGTGAACTCGCGCAGCAGCCGAGCCCAGCGACCCGCGGGCGGGCCGGCGGGGCCGTTGCCATCCGGGCCAGCGGGCGCGGGTCGGACGTCGGTTGCAGGAGCGGCAGGCATGATGCAAGCACGATACCTGCGGCCCGCCGCGGGCGCCAGGGCCCGGGCGTTGCGCTGCGATGAACGACGGAATGCCGGGTGCGGACTACAGGAAACCCAGGCTGCGGGCGCTGCCGAAGTTCGCGAGGTTGGGCAGCGCGGCGTCGAGCTGCGCCTCGGTGGCACCGAACCACGACAACAGCGTGGCCGCGTACTGGTCGACCGAGCTGGTCGGGATCCAGCGCCCCTGCAGTTCCCACTCCTCCACGCCCACGTCGTCGGGTCCGCCCAGCGCCAGATCGGGGTAGCGGCCATAGGTGTTGCCGCCGCGAACCGCGCCACCAAGCACCAGCTGGTGGTTGCCCCAGGCATGGTCGGTGCCGAGGCTGGAGTTCGGCGCAAAGGTGCGGCCGAAGTCTGTTTCGGTGAAGGTGGTCACCTGCCCGGCCAGGCCCAGGTTCTTCATCGCCTGATGGAACGCCGCCATTGCACCGGCCATCTCGGCCAGCAGGGCCGCATGTGCGCCACCGGCCGGGTTGCCCCAATCGACCTGGCCGCTGTGGGTGTCGAAGCCCCCCAGCGTGGCGAAAAACACCTGCCGATCGCCCTGCACCGTGGCACGCGCATGGATCAGCTTGGCGATCTGGTACATCTGCGCTGCCAGCCAGGTGGTGAACCAGCCACCGGCAATCAGCGGCGCAAAGGCCGTGTCGATGGCGGCCACCGACTGGGCGTCGCCGGGTACCGACACCACGATGCCGGACAACCGCTGCGAGACATCGAAGGCATTGCGCTGCTGCGCGTTGTAGGCATTGCCCAGGTCGACCGATTGGTTGTGGGCCACCAGGGCGTCGACAGCCACCTTGCGCAGGCGGTAGGGCTCCCAGGTGGTGTCCTCCGGTGTCAGGCCGTAGGCACCGAAAGACGACCCGGGGCCGGGCAGCACCAGCGGCGTGCGCAGATCCTCCACGCCGAAGTGCCCATTGCCGCCCACCGATATCACCGGGTTGGCGGTCGCCAACGCCTGCGATGCACGCCCGCCCCAGCCGGTGCGGGCCTGAACGTCGGCCCCGCCCGCCTCCCACAGCAACTGCTGATCGCTGTGCGAGAACAGCGCGCCCGGGATCAACGGCGAGCCCTCGGGTTCCGCCAGGTACTGGGCCTTGGTCAGCGGTGCCGCCAGTGGGCCGAGGTTGAACACCGGCGCCAGCGCGCCTTCGGTCCAGGCCGGCAACAGCGGGGCCATCGCGGGGTGCAGGCCGTAGCCGGTGCTGCCCATCGGCAGCAGTGCGGCCCGGGGCAGCGCCAGATCACCGCGCACCGCTGCGTACTGTGCGTGGCGGGTGGCATCGGTGGGCACGACCATGTTCATGCCGTCGTTGCCGCCGTAGCCGAACACGCAGACCAATGCCTTGTAGTCGGCCGCCAGGGCCGGGTGGCTGCCCAGCCAAAGGCCGCCACCGACGGCACTGCCCGCAGCCAGGGCGGCCGACCGCTGCAGCCAGCGCCGGCGACTCATCGAAACGCGGTTCATGTCTCGTTCCTCCGTCGTGTTCAGCGCATCACCTGGTACTCGGGCGAGGCGAGCACCAGATAGGCCGCCGTGCGTGCACGGTTGAGCCGCCAGTTGTCGGGGTCGCGGTCGCGCGTCCACCAGGCCACCGCGTTGACGACCTGGGCACGCGGGCCCAGCGGCAGCCGCTTGCCGATCACCAGTTGAGACAGCGCGTCCACCAGCGCGCCGGCGTTGTCGGCCATGGCCACCCAGCGGTCGAGCGCGACGCCGGTGCCGGTCGCCCCCGGAATGTCGTCGCTCGGCTCGGAGCCGCCCCAGTCGAGCAGGTAAGTGAGGTAGTTCAACCGCTCCAGCGCCGTGTTGACGTTGTGGATGCCGAACTCCGGTCCCACGAGGGAAGTGCCGGCAACCGGGTACTGCGGCGGGTAGAAGCTGAACACCGATGGCGGACGGAACACGTGCTGGCGCAGCGTATCGCCCCACCACCATCCCAGCGGTTCACCATCGGTGTGGCCGTCCAACGCGCGCAGCACGCCGGTGAACAGCAGCACCGGAGGACGCAGCGCGCCGCCGCTGCGTCGTGCAACGCGCTCGCTGCGGGCTTCGGCATCGAGCAGAACGGCGGCCACCGTGGCCGCCAGGTCGCCCTTGCTGCCGGTTCCGATGGCCGCGCCACCGTCGGCCGGGGTGTAGCGCCCGGCCAGGAAGGCCTGTGCCACGCGGTCGACGTAGGCCGGCGACGGATTGCTCAACACCAGGTGCTGGATCAGCCGTTGCGCCACGAACGGCGCCAGGTTGCCGTGGCCCATGATGCTGTCGAGCACGGCTTCGAGCGCCTGTGCGGCCGTGGCACCTGCCGGCACGTTCACGCCCGACAGCAGCCGCCGCGCGGCCGTGTTGCGCAGCGCAGGCGCCGCCACCATGTCGCCACCGTAGTACTGGCAATTCGCGCCCTCGGGCCAGCAGCCCCACTCGGTGCTGCCGCCCGGCGGATAGGTCCAGCCGGTCAGTGCGTAGGCGTACTGCCGCACCGTGTCGTTGTCGTAGGTGGGCTGACACGCACCCCCCTGCAGGGTGCCGTTGCGATTGAGCTTGCAGGTGCCCAGCGAGAACAGCTGCAGCAGTTCGCGCGCGAAGTTCTCGTTGGGCGCGTCCTTGTCGTTGTTGACATGGTCGAGATAGTCGCCCATCAGCGGCGACAGCGTGACCTTGCGCAGCAGGTCGCGGTAGTTGCCGAAGGCCTGCTCCAGCAGCATGTTGTGATAATTGCGCAGGCCATAGGTGCCGCTGAGCTCCACCTCGCTGATCACCACGACCTGCTGCAGCGCGAAGGCGACCCGCTGTCGCAGTTGGTCGGGTTGGCCGAGCGCGTTGCGGTAGAAGTCCCAGAGCAACGGCTCGCTCGAATACCAGTCGCGCCAGCAGTTCGGGTTGCCGGACTGAGGCGGCAGGTCGCAGAACGATGTCTCGCCGACGTTGCGATGGATGCCGTCGCTGCCGCCGCTGCTGTAGCGTGAGCCGCCGGCCGCGAGCTGGGCGCGCACCCAGGCGGCGGCACCCTGCGCACCGATCTCGGTCACGAGCGCGGTGCTCGGGCCAAAGCTCGCCTGATGCGCAAGTCGCACGGCATCGGAAGCCGCCGCCAACGCCTGCACATCGCCGGCCGCTGCCCCACCGCCGCTGACGCTCAGTGCCTGCTGTTGCGCCTGCTGCACCGGCGCGTCGCCGCCGCCGCCGCCGCAAGCCGCCAGGCCCGCTGCCACCATCCACGGCGCCAGCCTGCGCCACCCGGCCGGCACCCCAGGCCGGCATTGCCCGCTTGTGTCCATCCCGCCCCCGTTCGCATCCGGTTGTTGGAACGGGGCGCAGTGTGAACGCCCCGCCGGCGGGCAGGAGCGGCATTTGTGTCGCCGTGTGTGGTCAGCGAGCCAGGACCGGTGGCACGGTTGCGCCTCTCACAATCGCTGACACGCTCAACGTCCCGACTCGTTTGGCGAGTCGACGACAAGCCCGTCCGGCGATGTCAACAAATGCTGCCGCCAATGCTGCGCCCGGTGGCCAGATCGAAGCAAACGCGCTTGACCACGAAAGAGGAAGCTGAGCATGTTCGGGTGCGCATACTGCCCTTGCCCTCCGGTCGGCGTGCCGTAGGTGTAGTACGCAGCCTCCTCACGCTTCTGAGGCAGCACGAAACAGCCTCTTGCGTCTTGCCACGCATCCCGGGTCATGCCCCCTCGTCCACTCGTGTCGTTGCCGAATCACGCCGGAGTGTGGGACTTCCTGCGCGGACGATCAACTGAAGGCCTAGGGATTGCGGTTGGCGCGGCACGCGAGTTTGCGCCAACTGCAAGTGGCGTCCTGGAGGACCTACTTCAGCGCCTTGAACCTCAGCCGATGCGGGCGTGCGCCTTCTTCACCGAGGCGCTTCTTCTTGTCGGCTTCGTACTCCTGGTAGTTGCCGTTGAAGAAGAACCACTGGCTGTCGCCTTCGGCGGCCAGGATGTGGGTGCAGATGCGATCGAGGAACCATCGGTCGTGGCTGATGACCATGGCCGAGCCAGCGAACTCGAGCAGGGCTTCTTCCAGGGCGCGCAGCGTCTCGACGTCGAGGTCGTTGCTGGGCTCGTCCAGCAGCAGCACGTTGCCACCCTTGGCCAGCGTCTTGGCCAGGTGCAGCCGACCGCGCTCGCCGCCGGAGAGGTTGCCCACCAGCTTCTGCTGGTCATTGCCCTTGAAGTTGAAGCGGCCCAGGTAGGCGCGGCTGGGCATCACGAACTGCCCGACGACGATGTTGTCCAGTCCACCCGAGACGTCTTCCCACACGGTCTTGTCGTTGGCCAGGTTCTCGCGGCTCTGGTCGACGAAGGCCAGGCGCGCGGTCTGGCCGATGTGCACCTCGCCCGAGTCGGGCTGCTCGACGCCTTGGATCAGGCGGAACAGCGTCGACTTGCCCGCCCCGTTCGGGCCGATGATGCCGACGATTGCGCCTGGCGGAATCTTGAAGCTCAGGTCGTCGATCAGCAACCGGTCGCCGAAGCTCTTGGAGACGCTCTTGAACTCGATGACGTCGTTGCCCAGGCGCTCGGCCACCGGGATGAAGATCTCGTTGGTCTCGTTGCGCCGCTGGTATTCGACGTCGCTCAGTTCCTCGAAGCGGGCCAGGCGCGCCTTGCTCTTGGCCTGGCGGCCCTTGGCGTTGGAGCGCACCCACTTGAGTTCCTCCTTCATCGCCTTGATGCGGGCGTCTTCCTTCTTCTGCTCGACCTCCAGGCGCTGTTCCTTCTGGTCCAGCCAGTCGGAATAGTTGCCCTTCCAGGGGATGCCCATGCCACGGTCGAGTTCGAGGATCCACTCGGCGGCGTTGTCGAGGAAGTAGCGGTCGTGGGTGATGGCCACCACCGTGCCCGGGAAGCGCTGCAGGAAATGCTCGAGCCACTCGACCGACTCGGCATCGAGGTGGTTGGTGGGTTCGTCGAGCAGCAGCATGTCGGGCTTGGACAGCAGCAGCCGGCACAGCGCCACGCGGCGCTTTTCGCCGCCGGAGAGCACGCCGATCTGGGCATCCCAGGGCGGCAGGCGCAGCGCGTCGGCCGCGATCTCGAGCTGGTGCTCGGTGTTCTCGCTGCCGGCTGCGGCGATGATGGCCTCGAGCTCCGCCTGCTCGGCGGCGAGCTTGTCGAAGTCGGCATCGGGTTCCGCATAGGCGGCATAGACCTCGTCCAGCCGCTGCTTGGCGGCCATCACGCCACCCAGGCCCTGCTCCACGGCCTCGCGCACGCTTTGCTGCGGATCGAGCTGCGGCTCCTGCGGCAGGTAGCCGATCTTCAGCCCGGGCATGGGCACGGCCTCGCCCTCGATGTCCTTGTCCAGGCCGGCCATGATCTTGAGCAGCGTGGACTTGCCCGAGCCGTTCAGGCCGAGCACACCGATCTTGGCGCCGGGAAAGAAGGACAACGAGACGCCCTTCAGGATCTGCCGCTTCGGCGGCACGACCTTGCCGACGCGGTTCATGGTGAACACATACTGCGCCATTACATGACCCTCCACGACCACAGGGATTGGAAACCGCCTGGGGCGGGCCGTTGTTTCGTTGAGACGTGATGCGCCATGGCTGGGCCTGTGCGGGTAGGGGTGACACGGAAGACGCCGGCGCAACCCGTGGCGCGCCAGCCGAACTTGTGATTATCGTTGACCCGGATGACTGGATGCGGGCCGTGCGAGCACAGCGGCGATCTGGCACGCGCTGACGAGCGCTGGTAGCCGAGCTGGACCGAAGACCAGGCCTAGCGGCTGGAGAATCGGCGACATGACGCCCCCGGTCCGAACCATAGGTACTCGCCTCCCGTGACCAGCACCGATCCCCCGCTGCTCGAACGCGACGAGGTCCTGGCGCAACTGCGCGCGCGCATCGGCACGCTGGCCGCACCCGCTGGCGGTACCGGCGCCGCGGCTGGGGCCTGCGTGCTGCTCGCAGGTGCCGCCGGCATCGGCAAGACCAGTGTGCTGCAGGCCTTGCGCCGCATCACCGCCGGGCAGGCTTCGTGGCTGTGGGGCAGCTGCGAGCCGCTGCTGGCGCCCCCCGCGCTCGCGCCGTGGTTCGAGATGCTCGACCAGCTGCCTGCGCGCGTGGCTGCGGCGGTGCGTGCCGGTCAGGTGGGCGCCGAGCTCTACGCCGGGATGCTGGCGATGATGGGCACCGCGCGCCGCCCCATCGTGCTGGTGATCGAAGACGTGCAATGGGCAGATGGTGCCACTCTGGACCTGTTGCGCTACCTGGGCAGGCGCGTGGCGTCGACGCGCACGATGCTGGTCCTGACCTGGCGCGAAGACGAGGTCGGCCCCACGCACCCGGTGCAGGCCGTACTGAGCGGCTTGCACGGCGACGCAGTGCTGCGGCCGCTGCTGCGGCCATTGAGCGCGGCTGCAGTGGCACTGCTGGCGCAGCGTGCCGGGCGCAGCAGCAAGGGGCTGTACCAGTCGACGCAGGGCAACCCGTTCTTCGTGACACAGTTGCTGGCCGCAGTGCCCGGCGCCGCAACCGCACTGCCGCTGGCGGTGCGCGACGCGATGCTGGCCCGCCTCGTGCGCCTACCGGCACGGGCACGCCGCATCCTCGATCTGGCGAGCCTCTCGCCGGTGGCACTGGAACGCGAAGTACTGCTTGACCTGGGAGCGGCCGACGAAACTGCCTGGACCCAGGCGATGCGCTGCGAACTGGTTGTGCAGCCACGCACCGGGCACACCGAGGGTTCGCTGCGCTTTGTCCATGAGCTTGCGCGGCTGGCGGTGGCCTCGGCCCTGGGAGACCGGGCCGGCGCGCTGCATGGCGAGCTGTTCGACGCCTTGCAGCGCCGCGGCGCGGCAGCAGCACGTCTGGTTCACCACGCAGAACACGGCGCTCGCGTCGACGCGGTGCTCGCGCTGGTGCCGCAGGCCGCGCGAGAAGCCGCGGCAGCCTCGGCGCACCGCCAGGCCGCCGCGCTCTACGCGCTGGCCCTCTCGCATCGCACGGGGATGGATGCGGCCAACGAACTGTCGATCTGCGAACTGCACGCCGACGAATGCCTGCTGACCAACCAGCTTGAGGCCGCCCGCAACTCGCGCGAGCGCGCCTTGACGCTGGCACAGGCGCTTGGCGACGAGCTGGCGCAGGCGCGGCAGCGCCGCGTCATCGCGCGCATTCACTGGCTGCGCGGCGAGCCATCCGAAGGCATGCCGCTGGCGCGCACCGCGATCGAGCAGCTCGAGCGTGTGGCACCCGGCGGCCGCGAGCTCGCGATGGCCCATGCCACGCTGGCGCAACTGCATCTGCTGGCCACCGACCCACGCACCGCAAGAGAAGGCGCCGATACCGCACTGGCCATCTTCGAGCGTCTGGGCGATGCCGAAGGCCGTGCCTACGCGCTGAACACCGCGGGCGCGGCACGGCTGGGCTCGGACGACGAAGCCGAGGGTCTCGCGCTTTTGCATCAGGCGCTGGCGATGGCGCTCGCGCAAGGTCTGGAAGAGCTGGCGGCGCGTGCCTACACCAACCTTGCCTCGGCAGCGATTGTCGGTCATCGCCTGTCCGAGCTCGAGCGCTGGTGCGACGAAGGCATCACCTACTGCGAAGAGCGTGACCTCGACACATTCGCCATCCACCTCGCCACGCGCCGCGCCGTCTGCGCCTTGCAGCGCGGTGCTTGGGACGAGGCGCTGAAGCAGCTCGGCCTGCTGCTGTCACGCACCGACTTGAGCC
Organism: Aquabacterium sp.; assembly: GCA_023150345.1. Classification (GTDB taxonomy): domain Bacteria; phylum Pseudomonadota; class Gammaproteobacteria; order Burkholderiales; family Burkholderiaceae_C; genus Pseudaquabacterium. The sequence goes on along the minus strand of JAKLLB010000063.1, from coordinate 15,282 downwards.
CCTTGCAGCGCGACCAGATCGAACACTGGATGGCGCTGCTGCAGGTGCGGCGCGGCGGGGGACAGGGGTACTGGGGGGTGCTGCAAGCGCATGGGACATACCGTGCCGAGCCGTCGCACGTCCTGCGGCTGTGGTACTTCGATGCCGACCTGCACCGAATCGAGTCGCTGTGGCTGCGCGGCGACGATGCGCGAGCCGCCGAGCTTGCGCGCAGCGTGCTGGCAAGCCGCACGCCCGATCGGCGCCGCCTGTCGATGTTCCGGGTGTGGCAGCAGCGTTGTGGCGACGCGCCGGTCGGCGCGTGCACGGAAGCGGCCACGCTCGAGCCGGCGTGCACGCTGGAGCTCGGGGGCCGGCACCGCGACGCCGCCGACGCGTGGGCAGCCTTGGGCTGCCCGTACGAACAAGCGCTGGCCCTGGCGTGCGGCGGCGAAGCCGATCAACGCGAAGCGCTCGAGCGGCTGCAAGCGCTGGGTGCCCAAGCCGCCGCGCAGCGCGTACGCAGACAGCTCGCACACCTGGGCGCGAAGGCGATTGCACGCGGGCCCTACCGTCACGCGCGACGCGATCCGCTGGGGCTGACGGCGCGTGAACGCGAAGTAGCCGAGTTGATCGTGCTCGGGCTGTCCAACCGCGAAATCGCCGCGCGCCTGGTCCGCTCGGAGCGTACGGTGGAAAAGCACGTCGCCGCGCTGATCAGCAAGCTCGGGGTGGCAGACCGCCACGAGGCGGCCTCCCTCGTTCGCGGGGGCTGAACCCAGAAACTGGGTACTGCCAACGCAAAAGCGGGTGATGCGCGGGTTTGTCGCCACGCGGCCGCTGCCTACTCTGCGGCCCGTTGACGACACCCGGCCGAGCGCCGTGGACGGAGGGCGGCATGAATCGAGATCGGTTGATCACGAAGGCGGGCGTGGCTGGGCTCGCAGCCGGCGTGCTCGTGGTCTGGGCTCCTGATGCGTGCGCCGCGCAGCAAACCGCCGTACGGGTGGAGATCAACGCCACCGACTACCCCAATGCCAAGTGCAACGACGGCACTCAGGCAGCCTACTACCTGCGCGGTGCCGGTATCGAAGGCGCGATCAGCGGCAACAAGTGGCTGATCTTTCTGCACGGCGGCGGCAGCTGCGAGAGCGACGAGTCATGCGCCGAGCGCTGGTACGACCCCGACGGCGGTAGCGACGGGATCATCGGATACCACGGCAACATGACGACCTCGACCGGGGCGACAAAGAACTTCAGCGGCGAAGGCATCCTCGACTCCGACGGCGCCGACGCCTGGACCGACCCGGGATCGAACCCTTTCGCGGGCTTCAATCGCATCATGGTGCCCTACTGCTCATCCGACAAATGGTCAGGTCGCAACACCACCGCGCGACAGGTCGACTACGCCGCCTATGTCGGCACGCAGGTCACCATCGGCGGCGAGACCGTGACCATCCGAAACCCGAACAACCAGACCCCGGCGCTGACCTCGATCCGCTTCTCGGGCCGCTGGATCGCGGAGGCCGTGGTCGACCTGGTGATGAACGGCGGCATCCAGAGCGGCAAGAAAACCCGCGGCGCAACGGACGCGGTGACCGAAGCCCCATCCGCGGCCGAGGACGAGGTGGTCATCTCCGGCAGCTCGGCCGGGGGTGGTGGCGTGATCCGCAACCTCGACCAGTTGGCCGGCATCGTCCATGGAGCGGCGGCCAGCGTGAAGGTCTTCGGCGTCATCGACGCGTCGAATGCCGTTGGCGCCGTGACCGACGCGGACATCACCGGCGACACAGACCATGCCGCGGCAGTGTTCTACGGCGCCACCAGCCCGGAGGAGGTCGACACCAGCTGCCAGCTTGCGAACCCGCTCGACACCAGCCACAGGTGCTTCAACTCGCTGGTCGTGCTGAAGAGCTTCATCGAGACGCCCCACTTCGTGGTGCAGACGGCCTTCGACGGCGTGATCCATGGTGGGCTGAAGCAGAGCATCGCAGATCGGCTGTCGGCCACCGTACCGGCCGATCTGGCCGCGGCCCTGGCCGAGCAGTACATCCGCAACCAGGTTTCGCTGGGTGCACGCGAGCTGGGCGGCGGCGTCGCCAATCCGCAGCATGTGGGCTGGTTCATTCCCAACTACACCACCGACAAGCACCAGCTGATGGTCGATGACCTCTGGTTCTTCAACACCCCGCGAGTGTTCAGCCAGGAGCACATGGGCAACCCGGACCTGGGCAACGACCCGCGCCTGGGCACCGACACGCTCAGCACGATGGGCCAGCCGCGAGCTCTGGCCTGCTTCCGTTTCAAGGTGACGGGCCAGGGCAGCGGCTGCGTCGACGCCGGCGACGCCAAGGTGGTCAACACCACCTACCCGACCAACCCCTTGAGCGCCCACTACGACACGGCGACCTCGACACTGACGCTGCCCTTCGTTCGCCTGTCCAACAACACCTACTTCAAGAACGTCTCGGTGGTGTTGAACCCGCTGGGCAGTGTGGTGGTGGGCGATCCTGCGGTGGGCGCTTTCCCCGCCGTCAACGAGTATTCGATGGGCACCAACGTGTTGAAGCTGCCCAGCGTCACCGTGGGCGATCGCATCTACCAGCAGGTCAGCGTCAGCGGCCCCGGCCTGCGGGTGCTCGGCTACGAAGAGGTCACACCGCCTGTGGTTGCAGCCTCACCCGTGCAAGCGCGCCAGCCCGCACTGCGCAGGCGGTGAACGGCGGCATCAGTGCCGCCGCTCAGGCCACGCGGCGCGACGCCGGCTGTGGCCCGGCCGTGGGTGCCGGCTCGACCCGGGGGCGACCGGTGTTTGCCTCGAGCGGCGCCGGTGCACTCCAGGCCCCGCTGGCCTCGGCCCAGGACGGCAGTTCGCCCGGTGTCGTGGCCGGTTTCGACCAGTCCGCGAGCAGGCGCAGGAAATCGCCGCGCGGCATCGGCCGGGCCACCATGAAGCCCTGCACCGCGTCGCAGCCGGCATCGCGCAGCACGTCCAGTTGTGCGGGCTCCTCCACGCCTTCGGCGATGGTGTTCATGCCCAGCGTGCGCGCCAGCTCGATGATGGTCTTGACGATGGCCCGCGCGTCGTGGCGCGTCATGAGCTCGCGCACGAAAGCGCGGTCGATCTTCAAGGTATCGAAGGGAAAACGCCGCAGATAGGCCAGCGACGAGTAGCCGGTGCCGAAGTCGTCCAGCGCGATGCGCACGCCCATGGCCCGCAGCGCATGCAGGTTGGTCAGCGCCTGCGGGCTGGCGTCGATGAACAGCGACTCGGTGACCTCGATCTCCAGGCGCTGCGCGGGCAGCCCCGAGAAGTCGAGCGCCCGCTGCACGCTGGCCTCGAAGTCCTCGCGCAGCAGTTGCACGGGTGACACGTTCACCGAGACGAAGATCGGCACGGGCATCTGCACCGCATGCGCGCAGGCCCGAGCCAACGCCCAGGCACCGATCTCGGCGATCTGGCCCGACGACTCGGCCACGTCGATGAATTCGTCGGGACCCACGCGCCCGAGCTCCGGGTGATGCCAGCGCATCAGCACTTCGGCGCCGGTGACCTTCCAACTGGCGATGTCGACCCGCGGCTGCCAGTGCAGGTGCATCTCGCCGCGGTTCAGGGCCCCGCGCATCGCCTGCTCCACGGCCACGCGGCGGCGGTGGCGGTCGCCCAGCCGCGGCATGAACAGCTCGAAGCGGTTGCGGCCGGCCTCCTTGGCTGCGTACAGCGCCAGGTCGGCGTTGCCCATCAGCTCGTCGAGCGTGCGCCCGTGCTCAGGCGCCTGCGCGATGCCAATGCTCACCGACATCGGCAACTGGCGGCCGCCGATGTCCACGCTCTGGGACAGCACCTGCATCAGGTGCTGCGCCGCGGTGCGCAGGTCATCGGTGCTCTGCAGATCGGTGATCATCACCGCGAACTCGTCGCCGCCCAGGCGCGCGGCCAGGTCGCTCTGGCGCAGGCAGGCCTGCAGGCGCCGCCCCACCTCCACCAGCACGGCGTCGCCCGCCGCGTGGCCCAGGCTGTCGTTGATGGTCTTGAAGTGGTCGATGTCCAGGCACAGCAACGCGATGTGACGACTGTCCGTGTCGAGCGCATCGATGGCCCGCGCGAGACGCTCGCGCAACTCGAGCCGGTTGGCCAGGCCGGTCAGCGAGTCGAAGTGGGCCAGGTAGGCCAGGCGGCGATGGGTTTCGCGGGCCTGGGTGACGTCGGTGATCACGCCGCGCCAGCCGGTGTGGTGGCCGTCCTCGTCCAGCAGGGGCCGGGCCGACAGGCTCCACCAGCGCAAGCCGCCGGTGGCGCGCACGGGAACGACCAGATCGCGGAAAGCCTGGCCCAGCGTCAGCGCCGAGCTCAGTGCCTCGAGGTGGCCTTCGCCGTCGCTGGCGCGGCTGCGGCGCTTGAGCGCCTCGAGCAGGGTGATGCGCTGCAGTTCGGACTCGGTCTGCCCCAGGGCCTGCGCCAGGCGTGCGGCCATGTGGGTGAGGCAGCCGTTTGAGCCGATCTCCCAGAGCAGGTCGGCCGAGTGCTCCTCGAAATCGCGAAGCAACAAGCTGACCAACTGGCCCTGGCGTGTGGATTCGCGCTCCGAGACGAGGCGCGCCGCGAAGGTTTGGCCGGTGGCCCAGGCGGCATAGGCCAGCACGGCGGTGTAGGCCAGCAGCAGCACGTGCAACGCCAGGGCCTCGGCCCCCGGTGTGTGAGCAAGCGCCCACTGTCCACCCAGCCCCAGCACGGCCAAGTAGGCCGCCGCGGCAGGCGGCAGCGGCGCCAGCATGAAGGCGCCGCCGCACATCATGCCCAGGGTGATGGCGGCCACCAGCAGTTGCTGGCCATGGCTGCCGCCGGCGTACCAGAGGATGGCCGGTATCGTCCAGAGCAACGCCAGCGCACCAGCGCCGATGGTGGCGCGGCGGATGGCGCGGGGCGAGACGCGGCGCACCGGCTCGCCGCGGTGGCGCCACCAGGCCCTCAAGCCGGGGACGAAGGCCAGAACCAGCACCGCCAGCCAGGCAGCCAGCGCGACAGCCGGCACGCTGTGGCGAAACACCACGGCCACGACCAGTGCATTGACGAGGTTGGCCAGCAGCGCGACCGGCGTGAGGCTGGACACGGCGCCGAGCTGGCGAGCGCGGACCTCCGCTGAATCGCGGTCGAGCGCCGTGAACACGCGCGTGGCGTCGCGCCAGCGCTGCTTCAGCGGATTCCGCGGTGGGGCCGTCATGCGTGGGTCGGTTCGGTATCGATGGCCGGGCAACGGCAAGTGCCCGAAGGGCATCGGGCAAAGTGCGCGCGTACGACAACCGGCCGCTGCGGAGTCTCGCACCGGCCATCCAGTCGTTATCGACCCGGCGGCTGTCGACTTGACCCATTTCGTGAGAAGCTGCCCGCGTGTGCCCTGGTCGTTCCACGGCGGCGGCGGGGCACCGCCGTTGGGCATGTGCAGGGTGCCGCGCGCGGCTCTGGGCCCGGGCGACTACAATGCAGCTTCGCGGCAACGCCACCAGTCACGCTGCCGCGGTCGTTTCCGACCCGCCTACATCCGCCTGGCCTTCACGACTGGTGCAGCCCGCCGCCCACGCGACGACCCTGCTGCAGCAGGCCGCCTGCCACCCCGCCCGTCGCGACGCGCGGGATCATCGAAACCCTCATGAAATTCACCGATCTCGGCCTGGCCGAGCCGCTCCTGCGCGCCGTGCGCGCCCAGGGCTACGACACCCCCACCCCCATCCAGGCCCAGGCCATTCCGGCCGTGCTGCGCGGCGGCGACCTGCTCGCCGGCGCCCAGACCGGCACCGGCAAGACCGCCGGCTTCACGCTGCCGTTGCTGCACCGCCTGGCCGAAGGCCGGCAAGTGCGTGACGCCCGCGGGCGCATCGGCATCCGCGCGCTCATCCTCACGCCGACCCGCGAGCTCGCGGCCCAGGTGGAAGACAGCGTGCGGACCTACGGGCAGTTCCTGCCGCTGACGAGCATGGTGATGTTCGGCGGCGTGGGCATGCAGCCGCAGATCGACCGCCTGAAAAAGGGCGTGGACATCCTCGTGGCCACCCCCGGGCGCTTGCTCGACCACCACCAGCAGGGCACGCTGGACCTGTCGCACGTGCAGATCTTCGTGCTCGATGAAGCCGACCGCATGCTCGACATGGGCTTCATCCACGACATCAAGAAGGTGCTGGCCATCGTGCCGCAGCACAAGCAGAGCCTGCTGTTCAGCGCCACCTTCAGCGACGACATCAAGGCCCTGGCCGACCGGCTGCTGAACAAGCCCGCGCTGATCGAGGTGGCCCGCCGCAACGCCACCGCCGACACCATTGCGCAGAAGGTCTACCAGGTGGGCCGCGAGCGCAAGAAAGACCTGCTCGCCCACCTGATCCGCCAGGGCGACTGGCATCAGGTGCTGGTGTTCACGCGCATGAAGCACGGCGCCAACCGCCTGGCCGAGTACCTGAACAAGGAAGGTATCGGCGCGATGGCCATCCATGGCAACAAGAGCCAGGGCGCGCGCACCAAGGCGCTGGCCGAGTTCAAGAGCGGCGAGCTGCCGGTGCTGGTGGCCACCGACATCGCCGCGCGCGGCATCGACATCGACCAGTTGCCGCACGTGGTGAACTTCGAGCTGCCCAACGTGCCCGAGGACTATGTGCACCGCATCGGACGCACCGGCCGCGCCGGCGCGCAGGGCGAAGCCATCAGCCTGGTGTGCCTGGACGAAGAGATCTTCCTCAAGGACATCGAGAAGCTCATCAAGCGCAGCATCCCGCGCGATGCGGTATCCGGCTTCGAAGCGCCCAGCGGCGAGCGTGCCGAGCCCATCGTGCTGGGTCGCATGACCATCGGCGTCGGTGGCACACGGCGCAACGCCGGTGGTGGCGGCGGCGGTGGTCGTCACGGCGGCAATGGCCGACCGGAGGGGGGCCGTTCGCACTCCGGCCGACCGGATGGCGGCCGTCCGTCGTCCGGCAGGCCGGGCGGCGGCGCGCCTGCCCGCCCCGACTCGCGGGCGCGGCCGTCGGGGCCGGCACCTGCGCCCAAGCCCGCAAATCCGCCGGCGCGCCACGATCGCCAGGGCGCCGGGCATGCCACCCAGCCTGCGCCCCACGGCCAGCCGCACGGCCGCCGCGATGGCGCCAAGCCGGGCCCACGGCTGACGCAGCCCAAGCGCTGAGCCTCGATCCGGATTGCGCGACACTGCGCAGTCATGGAAGTCGAATTTCACGGCGCTGCCGGCACGGTGACCGGCAGCAAGCACCTGGTCACGCTGGGTGGGCGGCGCATCCTGCTCGACTGCGGGCTGTTCCAGGGTTTCAAGACACTGCGCGAGCGCAATTGGGCGCCGCCCGCGTTCGATGTGCGATCCATCGACGCCGTGGTGCTCAGCCACGCCCACCTCGACCACAGCGGCTGGCTGCCCGGGCTGGTGCGCCATGGCTACCGCGGGCCGATCTACGCTTCGCCGGCCACGCGCGACCTGGCCGAGGTGTTGCTGCTGGACAGCGCCCACCTGCAGGAAGAAGACGCCCGGCGGGCCAACCGGCACGGCTATACGCGGCACGAGAAGGCACTGCCGCTGTACACCACCGCCGATGCGCGGCGGGCGATCGCCAAGATCACGCCCCTGCCCACGCACCGCGAGCTGCCGCTGGGCGAGGTGGGCGTCACGCTGACACCGGTGGGACACCTGCTGGGTGCCTGCGCGGTGACGCTGCGGCACAAGCGGCAGACGCTGGCCTACAGCGGCGACGTCGGGCGTCGCCACGACCTGCTGATGCCGGCGCCCGAAGCGCTCGACGGCGCCGACGTGCTGCTGGTCGAGTCCACCTACGGCAACCGCCGCCACCCGGCCGAAGACGTGGCCATGCGGTTGGCCTACATCATCCGCGACACCATCAAGCGAGGCGGCAGCGTGCTGCTGCCGTCGTTCGCAGTGGGGCGCGCGCAGGCGCTGATGCTGGTGCTGCAGCGCCTGAAGGCCGCCGGCGAGATCCCGGCCAACGTGCCCATCTACCTGGACAGCCCGATGGCCGCCCAGGCCACCGAGCTGTACCGCCGCCACCGCCGGCTGCTGCGCATTGCGCCGGCCGAGGCGGCGCGCCTGTGCGACGGCGTGCGCATCGTGGGCAGCGCAGCGCAGTCGCAGCGGCTGGTGGCCTCGCGCTATCCGTCGGTCATCATCTCGGCCAGCGGCATGGCCACCGGTGGGCGGGTGCTGCACCACCTGAAGCACCTGGCGCCCGATCCGCGGCACCACGTCGTGTTTGCCGGCTTCCAGGTGGCCGGTAGCCGCGGCGCCCACATGGTGGCAGGCGCCACCGAGGTGAAGATCCATGGCGAGTACGTGCCCGTGCGCGCCCAGGTCAGCGGTCTCGAGGGCTTCTCGGGCCATGCCGATGCCGACGAGCTGGTGCAGTGGATGCGCGGCATGCGGCGCCCGCCGCAGCAGACCTGGATCGTCCACGGCGAGCCCGATGCTGCGGACACGCTGCGCATGCGGCTGAAGGACGAACTGCACTGGCCGGCCCACGTGGCCGAGCACGGCCAGCGGGTCGAGGCGTGATCAGCTGAACTCGCCCTCGCGCAGCCACTTGGTGGCCACCCACTTCTCGCCTTCGGTGACCGGCGCGCCACCATGCAGGGTGCGGCTGGCGGGGTGCGGGCGGTCGTAGCTGAAGAACACCGCATGGCCTCGGGTGGGTGCGATTTCCAGGCCCGCATCGGGAAACACGGTGCCGCCACCGCGCGCCGGCGTGTTCAGGTACATCACCAGCGTGCCCACGCGCTGGCCACCGCGGCGCAGCACGGCCGAGGTGCCCGGCTGAGCCGGATCGAAATAGTCGTAATGGGGTTTGTACTCGGCACCGGCCGTGTAGTGCAGCACCTGCAGCCCCTCGCCATGGGTGAGCGGCCAGCGCAGCAAGGTGGCGATGCGCTGCTCGATGCGCTCGCACAACGGGTTCTCGCCGCGTCCGAAAAACATGCCGTCGCTGGTGCGCGAGGCATGAACCTCGCTGCCCCCGGTGTCGTTCATCACCGTCTCGGAGCGGCTCAGGCGCGGGCGCGCAGCGGCGATGAGCTCGTCGCACTCATCGTCGGACAGCAGCCCACCGAACAGCACGATGCGCGGATGGTGCAGCGTGAGCAGCACCTGCACCTCGCGGTCGCCGGCACGCACGCGCGCGGGCGAACCATCGAGGTTGGGCTCGGGCACGGGCAGCGGCTCGGGCAGCGCCGCCGGGTCTGCCCCGTTGGTGCGCTCGGCCAGGAACTGGCTCAGCGTGTCCTCGAGCCCGCGCACGGCCACCTCGTCTTCCCAGCCGCTGGCGCGCATGGCCGCCAGCACGTCTTCGGGGCGACAGCCGGCCCGGGCCTGCTCGATGATCCACTGCTGCAACTCGGGGGTGACGACCTGCTTCGACATGGGCCGCGATTGTGGCGTGCCGTGCCGGCCGAGACCAGCCGGGTTGCGGCGCCGACGCGACATCGGCGCCGATGGGGAGCGGCCACTCAGGACCCCTGCGGCACCGCAGCTGCAGCCGACGCGCCCGCCGCGGTGTCGCCGGATTCGAGCGCGGGCTGCACCTCGCGCTCGAACACCTCGATGGCGGTGTGGGCCACCTGCAGCGTGTCGACATACGCATAGGCACCGACGCCCACCGCACCGACCACCGGCCACCAGCGCGACACCCCGCGCCCGACCGTGCGCTCGGTCCAGCGCCTGCCGATGCGCCGTGCGATGGCACGCATGGCCGCGGCGCCCAGCTTGCGCGTCACCCAGCGCTCACCGGCGCGCACCAGCAGGTCGCGCACCGCCTGCGAGGCGGCGTGGCGAAACAGGCAGTACAGCATCTGTTCGCGCCCGAGCGCTGCACTGCGCCCGTACAGGGCGGCGATGTCGGCCACCAGGCGCGACTGGATGCGCCACACCGTCATCAGCTCGGGCCCGATGGTGAGCCAGCCCAGCGGCCCTGGCGGCAACGCCAGCGAGCCCGCCGCCAGCGCGGCCCGCGCCGCCGCTGCGTTGGCGGCATCGCGCGCGGCCCGTGCCGGCGCCGACGACGCCACGCGCCGGCTGCGTGGGATGTGCGCGATCAGGTCGAGCACCAGGTCGGCCCAGCGCCCGGTGGCGGGCTCGGGGGCGGCGGAGGCATCGGATGCGGCGGGGCGATCGGCCATGGCGGTTTGGGGTGTGGGGGTGGTGACTGGCGTGGGTTCGGGGTCAGGGCCACGCTGCAGGTTGGCGCCCGCTGCGCAGCGGCCCCGCATGGGACCGCCCTGCGGCGTGCAAGTTCCATCGTATCGCCGCGCGGCGCCGGGGTGGCACTGCCCCGGCCCGGTGCGGTGCGGTGCGGTGGCATCTTCAGCGGAAGTCGCGCGAGCGGTGCGGCAGCTGCGCCAGCAGGGCGCTGTGGTCGACCAGGCGGCGGGCGATGAGGTGGCGCACCGCGCGCTCGCCGCGGCCCTCGCACTGCCAGGTGCCGTAGACGGTGAGCAGCCGCGCGCCGAGCAGCGCCTGGCGCTGCGCGAGCGCCACGTCGGGCCAGACGATGACATTGACCGCGCCGGTGTCGTCCTCGAGGGTGACGAACACCACGCCGCGGGCCGTCTCGGGCCGCTGGCGGTGGGTGACCAGGCCCGATGCGCGCACCAGTTGTCCGGGACGGGCCTGCGCCAGCTCGGCCGCGGGCAGCACCTTGAACGCCGCCAGCGCCGGGCGCAGCAGCGCCAGCGGATGGGCCTTGAGCGACAGGCCGGCCGATCGGTAGTCGGCCACCACGTCCTCGCCCAGCACCGGCGCGGCCAGCGCCGCCGCCGGCTCATGGGTGCGGCTGGCCTGCAGCAGCGCGGGCGCGCGGGTGTCGATGCCGCCCACCGTCCAGGCGGCCTGGTGGCGGTGCCCGGCCAGCGACACCAGCGCATCGCCCTGCGCCAGCAGGCGCAGCGCCTGCGCGTCGAGGCCGGCGCGGCGCGCCAGGTCTTCCACCCCGGCAAACGGGCCCTGCTCGCGCGCGCGCAGCAGGCGCAGCGCGTCCTCGCGCCGCAGCCCGGCCAGCCGGTTCAGGCCCAGGCGCACCGCCCAGGGGCCGCGGTGGCAGCCCGGCCCATCGGGCGAGGCACCGAAGGCTGCACCGGCAGCTGCGCCAGCCGGCACGTCGTCGGGCGGCTCGAGCGTGGTTTCCCACTGGCTGTGCAGCACATCCACCGGACGCACGGCAACGCCGTGGGCGCGCGCATCGCGCACCAGCTGCGCCGGCGCGCAAAAGCCCATGGGCTGGCTGTCGAGCAGCGCGGCCAGGAAGGCATCGGGGTGGTGGCACTTGATCCAGGCGCTCACATACACCAGCAGCGCAAAGCTCGCGGCATGGCTTTCGGGGAAGCCGTATTCGCCGAAGCCCTCGATCTGCTTGAAGATGCGCTCGGCAAAGGCCTCGTCGTAGCCCTTGGCCACCATGCGCCCGACCAGGCGCTCGTAGAAGGGGCCCAGGCCGCCCTTGCGCTTCCAGGCGGCCATGGCGCGGCGCAGCTGGTCGGCCTCGCCCGGGGTGAAGTCGGCGGCGATCATCGCCACCTGCATCACCTGCTCCTGGAAGATGGGCACGCCCAGGGTGCGGCCCAGCGCCGGCTCAAGCTCGGGCGTGGGTATGTCGGCGGGCTCGGTGCCGCTGCGCCGGCGCAGGTAGGGGTGCACCATGCCGCCCTGGATGGGGCCGGGGCGCACGATGGCCACCTGCACCACCAGGTCGTAATAGCTGCGCGGTTGCAGGCGCGGCAGCATGCTCATCTGGGCGCGGCTCTCGACCTGGAACACACCCACGCTGTCGCCGCGGCAGAGCATGTCGAACACCTGCGGATCGTCGGCGCGCTGCATCAGGCGGGCGATGTCGAACGGCCGGCCGGTCTTGCCGCGGATGAAGTCGATGCCGCGGCGGATGGCGCTGAGCATGCCCAGCGCCAGGATGTCGACCTTGAGCAGCCGCAGTGCGTCGAGGTCGTCCTTGTCCCACTGGATGACGGTGCGATCGTCCATCGCCGCGTTCTCGACCGGCACGATCTGGGCGATCTCCTCGCACGCGATCAGGAAGCCGCCCGGGTGCTGGCTGAGATGGCGCGGAAAGCCGATGAGCTGGCGCGTGAGCTCGATCCACAGCCGGCACACCGGCGCGGCCGGGTCGAGCCCGTGCTCGCGCAGGCGCTCGATGTCGATCTCGCGGCCGTCCCACCACTGCTGGCCACGCGCCACGGCGGCGATGCGGTCGAGGTCGAAACCCAGCGCGCGCCCGACATCGCGCAGCGCCGAGCGCGGGCGGTAGCTGATGACCACCGCGGTGAGCGCGGCCCGATGGCGGCCGTACTTGCGATAGATGTACTGGATGACCTCTTCGCGGCGCTGGTGCTCGAAGTCGACATCGATGTCGGGCGGCTCGTTGCGCTCGGCGCTGACGAAGCGCTCGAACAGCAGCGTGGCGCGCTGCGGATCGACCTCGGTGATGCCCAGGCAGAAGCACACCAGCGAATTGGCCGCGCTGCCCCGCCCCTGACACAGGATGCCCTGCGCCCGCGCCCATTGCACGATATCGGCCACCGTGAGGAAATAGGCCTCGTACTGCAGGCGGCCGATCAGCGCGAGCTCCTTGTCGAGCGTGGCGCGCACCGCGACCGGCGTGCCGCGCGGAAAGCGCCGGCGCTCGCCCTCGGCGGTGAGCGCGCGCAGCCAGCTCGCCGGCGTGTGCCCCTGCGGCACGATCTCGCGCGGGTACTGGTAGCTCAGCTCGTCGAGCGAAAAGGTGCAGCGCTCGGCCCAGGCCACGCTCGCGGCCAGCCACTCGGGCGGATACAGCAGGCCCAGGCGCAGCCGCGAACGCAGGTGGGCCTCGGCGTTGGGCTGCAGCGCCGCACCGGCCTCGGCCACGCGGCAGTTCAGGCGCGTGGCCTCCAGCACATCGAGCAACGGCTTGCGCGAACGCGCGTGCATGCGCACATCGCCCACGGCCAGCACCGCCAGCCCGGTGAGCGCGGCCAGGTGCCGCACCATGCCCACCCGCTGCGCATCATGCGGACTGCGGTGCAGCGCCAGCGCCAGCGCCGCGCGGTCGCCGAACCACTGCTGCAGCCAGGCCGCACGCGCATGCCAGACGGCCAGATCGACCCCCGGCTCCACCACCAGCAGCACCAGGCAGCCCGGCAGCCCGGCCAGGAACGGCGCCTGGGGCACCTGGCCTTCCAGATCGGCCACCCGGGCCTCGTAGGCGCCCTTGGCGGAGCGGCGCCGCGCCACGGTGATCCAGCGCGACAGGTTGACGTAGCCGCGGTGGTTCTGCACCAGCACCGCCAGGCGCATGCCCGCCAGCGGCGGCGCCCCTACCCGCGCCTGCGGATCGACCAGCCGGAACTGCGCCCCCACCACCAGGTGCAGGCCACGCTCGCGCGCCTGCGCATGCGCCCGCACCACCCCCGCCAGCGAGCACTCGTCGGCCACCGCCAGCGCCGCATAGCCGCGCTGCTGCGCACAATCGACCAGCTCATGCGGATGCGACGCCCCGCTCAGGAAGCTGAAGTTGCTGCGGCACAAAAGCTCGGCATAGGCCGGCAGCTCGGACGCACGGGGACGCATGTGGACGCACCAACACGGTAAAGCCTCGCACACCGCTGGGGCGAGTGGACCATCAGCATCGAACGCATCGCCCGGCGGCATTGCGCCGCCGCTGCTGCACCGGCAGGTGCCACGACCTTGGCGCCTGCCTGCGCGCCCCGCACACGCTCGCTACTCGCGTTTTGACTGTTGTTTTATACAGTACCACGCTCCGACTCAAGGCGCAAGGGCGTTCGCCGCGCTCATCCCCACTTCGAACGACTCGAGCCAGCCGCGTTGCCGGCATACTCCGAGTCACCTACCGCATTGCCGAATAGGTGCCACATGTGGAATGCAGATCTATCGACGCGGCCAGACTCGTGGCCAGATGTGCCTGGATCTGGGCGCTCCGCGGTTTCGGCCACTTGGAGTTAGGCCTCAAATGGACGACTCCGAGCGACTCGCCGAACAGTACCTCTGACCTGCTCCCCTCCAGCCGTACCAACCTGAAGTAGCAGGGGTCCGCCAACCAGGAGAATGGCGGACATGAGGAAGAGCAAGTTCACCGAGGAACAGATCATCGGGTTCCTCAAGCAGGCGGATGCCGGCTTGTCCGTGGCGGAGATCTGCCGCAAGGGCGGGTTTTCGGACGCGACGTTCTACAAGTGGCGCGCCAAGTTCGGTGGCATGGAGGCCTCCGATGCCAAGCGGCTGCGCGAGCTGGAGGCGGAGAACGCCAAGCTCAAGCACCTGCTGGCCGAGGCCCACCTGGACATGCATGCGCTCAAGAGCGTTCTCGGGGTAAAGCGCTAGCCCCGCAGGCCAAGCGGGAAGCCATCGGGCAGCTGATCAGCCAGCATCAGATGTCCGAGCGGCACGCCTGCAGGCTTGTGGGGCTCAGCCGAGACAGCTACCGCAACGCACCGGTGGCCAGCGAGCAGACCCAGACGCTCAAGACCAGGATCGTCGAGATCGCCCATGCACGACGACGGTTCGGGTACCGACGCGTGCACGACCTGCTGCGCCCGGACTTCCCCGGTGTCAACCACAAGCGCGTGTACCGGCTGTACAGCGCAGCCAACCTCGCGGTTCGCAAGCGCAAGAAGGCCCGCAGGCCAGCAGCGGAGCGCACACCACTGAACATCGCCACCAAGGTCAACGAGGTATGGAGCATGGACTTCGTCAGCGACAGCCTGGCCAACGGACGGCGCCTGAAGTGCCTGACCGTGGCCGACGACTTCAGCCACGAAGCCGTGGACATCGCGGTGGACTACGGCATCAGCGGTCAATACGTGACGCGCCTGCTGGACCAAGCGGCGCTGTTCAGGGGCTACCCAGCGGCGGTGCGAACCGACAACGGCCCGGAGTTCACCTGCCGAGCCTTCATCGCCTGGGCGCAGAGCCACGGCATCCGACACATCCTGATCGAGCCCGGGCGACCCATGCAGAACGGCTACATCGAGAGCTTCAACGGCCGCTTCCGGGACGAGTGTCTGAACGAGCACTGGTTCGAGACACTGCACCAGGCCCGGACCGAGATCGCCAGATGGCGCCGCGACTACAACGAGGTCAGGCCTCACAGCAGCATCGGGCGCATTCCACCGGCCCGCTTCGCCGAGCAGCATCGCCGGCATGCCGGCGATGCTGCTCGACACCTCACCCCAGCAAGCAACGAGATCCAGTAACCTTCAACCCGGACTCCTGACTTATCGCTGGTACGGCTACAGGGGGCAGGTCA
>JAKLLB010000062.1:20552-26160 GCA_023150345.1 Aquabacterium sp. | reverse complement strand
ACCTTGGTCCAGAAGCGCGCATACAGCAGGTGCAAGATGGCATGCTCGATGCCACCGATGTACTGGTCCATACCGGGCGCGGCGCCGCGCTCGTTGGCCCCGGGCATCCAGTACTGCGTGCCCTGGGCCACCATGCGCTGGGCATCGCGCGGGTCGCAATAGCGCATGTAGTACCAGGAGCTGTCGACGAAGGTGTCCATGGTGTCGGTTTCGCGGCGCGCACTGGCGCCGCACACCGGACACGAACACTTCAGGAAGTCCTCGCGCTTGTTCAGCGGGTTGCCGCTGCCGTCGGGGATGCAATCCTCGGGCAGCACCACGGGCAGGTCGGCCTCGGGCACCGGCACCGCGCCGTGCACGTCGCAGTGGATGATGGGGATGGGCGTGCCCCAGTAGCGCTGGCGGCTCACGCCCCAGTCGCGCAGGCGCCAGGTGGTCTTCTTCTCGCCCAGGCCCTGGGCGATCAGCAGTTCGGCCACCTTGTCGACCGCGGCCTTGTAGCCCAGACCGTCGAGCACACCGCTGTTGACGCAGCGGCCGTTGGCCTTGTCGGCAAAACTTTCATCCCACGCGTCGGTGCTGAAACCCTTGCCCGGCACCGCCACGACCTGCCGGATGGGCAGGCCGTACTTGCGAGCAAAGGCGAAGTCGCGTTCGTCATGCGCCGGCACGCCCATCACGGCGCCGTCACCGTAGCTCATCAGCACATAGTTGCCGACCCATACCTCCACCCGGCCGCCGGTCAGCGGATGGGTCACGAACAGCCCCGTCGCCAGGCCTTCCTTGTCCTTGGTGGCGAGCTCGGCCTCGGTGGTGCCGCCGGCCTTGCAGGCGTCGATGAAGGCTGCGAGCGCGGGGTTGGTC
The DNA here is from genome assembly GCA_023150345.1 of Aquabacterium sp. Taxonomy (GTDB): domain Bacteria; phylum Pseudomonadota; class Gammaproteobacteria; order Burkholderiales; family Burkholderiaceae_C; genus Pseudaquabacterium. The sequence goes on along the minus strand of JAKLLB010000062.1, from coordinate 25,296 downwards.
GCCGCCGCGTGCGCGGCCAGCGGATGCTCAGGTGCCACGGCGCAGAAGGTCACGCCCATGATGGTGTCGGCGCGGGTGGTGAAGACCCACATCCGTCCATCGCCGATCAGGGTGCCGCCCGCATCGCGGATGTCATGCGTGAACGCGAAGCGCACGCCTTCGCTCTTGCCGATCCAGTTCTCCTGCATCAGCCGCACACGCTCGGGCCAGCCGGCGAGGTAGTTCGGGTCGTCGGGGTTGGCCACGGCCGAGAGCAGCTCTTCGGCGTAATCGGTGATCTTCAGGTAGTAGCCGGGGATCTCGCGCTTCTCGACGATCGCCCCCGAGCGCCAGCCGCGCCCGTCGATCACCTGCTCGTTGGCGAGCACGGTCTGGTCCACCGGATCCCAGTTCACCACCTGGGTGCGGCGCTCGGCGATGCCCTTTTCCAGCATCTTCAGGAACAGCCACTGGTTCCACCTGTAGTACTCGGGCGTGCAGGTGGCGACCTCGCGACTCCAGTCGATGGCCAGACCCATGGCCTGCATCTGGCCCTTCATGTGGGCGATGTTGTCGTAGGTCCAGCGCGCGGGCGGCACCCTGTTCTTCATCGCCGCGTTCTCGGCGGGCAGGCCGAAGGCGTCCCAGCCCATGGGCATGAGCACGTTCCAGCCCTTCATGCGCAGCTGACGCGCCAGCATGTCGTTGATGGTGTAGTTGCGCACATGGCCCATGTGCAGCTTGCCGCTCGGGTAGGGCAGCATGCTGCAGGCGTAGAACTTGGGCCGGGGCTGGCCGTGGGGGTCGAGCGCACCTTCGGTGACGCGGTAGGCGTCGGTGGCGCTCCAGTGGGCATGGGCGGCGGCTTCGACTTCGGCAGGGGCGTAACGCTCGTTCATGCGTCGATTGTAGGAGCCCCCCCTGCCGCCCCGGGGCGCTGGCGCCAGGCCGGCTGCCGCCATGGCGGGCGCCAGCGTGGCCGCCGTGCTCAGTTCGCGGCCGCTGCGCCGGTCTCGGTGACGAAGCCGATGCGCGTGAGGCCGCCCTCCTGCACCAGACCGATGAGCTCGGCGATGCGCCCATAGGACACGGTCTTGTCGGCGCGCAGTTGCACCTCGGTGCCCGCGCTGCGCAGGGCGGCCTCGCGCACACGCAGCTTGAGCTGCTCGGCGTCGACGGCCTCGTCGCCCCAGTAGAGCTGGCCCTGCGGATCGACCGCGACGGTGACCACGAGGCCGGCATCGGTGGGCTTGGCGCCGGCTGCCTTGGGCAGGTCGAGCTTGAGGCTGGACGTCATCAGTGGCGCGGTGATCATGAAGATCACCAGCAGCACCAGCATCACGTCGATCAGCGGCGTCATGTTGATGTCGCTCATCGGTTCGGCACCGGCGCGGCGTTCCAGGCGGCCGAAGGCCATCAGCCGCTCCTGGCGCCGCCGGACTCGAGCGCCATCTCGCGCAGGTCGTGGGCGAAGCCCTCGAGCTCGGCCTCGCAACCGGCCACCCACTTGCCGAACAAGTTGTAGGCCAGCACCGCCGGTATGGCCACGGCCAGGCCGGCGGCGGTCATGATGAGTGCCTCGCCCACCGGTCCGGCCACCTTCTCGATGGTGATGGATCCGGCCGCAGAGATGCTCACCAGCGCGTGGTAGATGCCCCAGACCGTGCCGAACAAGCCAATGAACGGCGCGGTGCTGCCGATCGAGGCCAGCAGCACCTGCCCGAACTGCAGGTGCGCCAGACCGCGGTGAAGTGCGTCGCGCAGTCGCCGCGTGAGCTGCGACTCGAGCGCGCCGTGGGTCTCGAGCGTGCCACTGCCCTGCGGCACTCCTGTGGCCGCCAGCAGCGGCGCCAGCACGCGCTCGCGGTCGAGCGCATCCAGTCGCGCCTGCCCGGCAGCGAGCGTGTCGGCAGCCCAGAAGGCCGGCACCGCCCGCGCAATGTCGCGCCGCGCACGTTGCAGCACCCAGGTTTTCCAGACGATGACCACCCAGGCACTGACAGACATCGCCAGCAGCAGCGTCGCAACGGCGCGCCCGATGGCGTCGCTCTGGTTCCAGAACTGGGTCAGGCCTTCCATGTTGGACAGTGCCCGCTCAACGCAGGCCCAGCACGTCGTTCATGTCGTACAGCCCCGGCGCCCGACCGGCCAGGAAGCGCGCCGCGCGCAGGCTGCCCTGGGCATAGGTGACACGGCTGCTGCTGCGGTGAGTGATCTCGATGCGCTCGCCGATGCCGGCGAACAGCACGGTATGGTCGCCGACGATGTCGCCGCCGCGCACCGTGGCAAAACCGATGGTGGACGGATCCCGTTCGCCGGTGACGCCTTCGCGACCGTAGACGGCGCACTGCGACAGGTCGCGACCCAGCGCCTGTGCGACCACCTCGCCCATCTGCAAAGCCGTACCGCTGGGCGCGTCGACCTTGTGTCGGTGATGGGCCTCGACGATCTCGATGTCATAGCCCTGGCTCAGCGCACGCGCGGCCTGGTCGAGCAGCTTCATCACGACGTTGACACCCACGCTCATGTTGGGCGCCATCACGATGCCGATGTGCCGGGCATGCTCGCCGATCTCGGCCTTCTGCGCCGGTGTGAAGCCGGTGGTGCCGATGACCGCGGCCACCCCATGCGCTCGGCAGACCTGCAGGTGCGCAAGCGTGCCCTCGGGCCGGGTGAAGTCGATCAGGACCTGTGCCTGCGCCAGCCCGGCGGCCAGGTCTGCAGTGACGGCAACGCCGGTGGCCCGCCCCAGCGCAGCGCCGGCGTCCTGGCCCAGCATCGGGCCATTGGGCCGGTCGAGCGCCCCCGCCAGCGTGCAGTCGGCGGCGCCCAGTACGGCCTCGACGAGCATGCGGCCCATGCGGCCGCTGGCACCGGCAATGGCCACGCGCAGCGGCGCGGACGCCGCCGTCACGGCGCGACTCCACGGCGGCGCTCACGCGCGCGCATCACGAAGGCTCCAGCGGTGGATACGTGCGCAACGCACCGGCCGGTTCGCTCTGCGCGGCCGGTGCCGGCGCCACCGGGCGGGGCAGCGCACGGCGCTCATCGTCGGAGAGCTCCAGCCGCGGTGCCTTGCCGCTGGGTTTGGTTCGGCTGATCGAGGCGACGAACTCACGCTCGGAGGGCAGTGCCGGCGCGTCCAGCCGCTTGAGTGCATCGCCCTCGAAGTGGGCGACCACCGTGCGGCGCTGCGGCTCGGTGCCCTGGCGCACGATGGTGAAGACATAGTCCCAGCGGTCGGCATGGAACACATCCGTGAGCATGGGCGAGCCGAGGATGTCGCGCACCTGTTCGCGGGTCATGCCGGGCTTGACCAGCGCCGCACGCTCGGCAGTGACGACATTTCCCTGCACGATGTCGATGCGAAACGGCGTGACGACGCCGAGGAAGCGGTCGGCCATCGGCGTCGAGCTGCAGCCGCTGGCCAGCACGATCGCCGCCATTGCGGCGATCGTGGCGGCGGCGACCGGCCGGCGGGATCGGTTGCGTCCGGGCATGAATTCCTTTCGGGGCCACCCCGCTGCAGGCGGGGCGTTCGCGTGTCTGGATATGATCGGACGATTCTAGCGACCCGATCGTCCAGCCCGCCGCAGGAACCGCCCATGACGCACGCCGAAGAACTCAAGAGCAGCGGGCTGAAGGCCACGCTGCCGCGCATCAAGGTGCTGGAAGTGTTCCAGCGATCACCGCAGCGTCACATGACGGCCGAGGATGTCTTCAAGGCCCTGCTGGCCGAAGGCGCCGACATCGGGCTGGCCACGGTTTACCGGGTGCTGATGCAGTTCGAGCAGGCGGGGCTGCTGTCGCGCAGCCATTTCGAGTCGGGCAAGTCGGTTTTCGAGCTCAATGAAGGCCGGCACCACGACCACCTGGTGTGCCTGACCTGCGGGCGCGTCGAGGAGTTCTACGATCCTGAGATCGAGAAGCGGCAGCGCGCGGTCGCCCAGACCAAGGGCTTCGAGTTGCAGGACCACTCGCTGTCGCTGTACGCCGTCTGCACCCGCAATCCCTGCCCGCATCGCGGCAAGTGAGGAGCTGGCCGGCGCGCGCTATTCCTCGCCGTGCTCCATCGCCTTCTGGTGCCGGGCGATGAACTCCTGGTAGGTGTCGATGCCGCGCAGCTGCAGGATGGTGTTGCGCACCGCCGCCTCGACCAGCACCGCAAGGTTGCGGCCGGCATCGACCGTGATGACCACCTTGCGCACAGGTATGCCGAGTATGTCCTCGTACAACGGCTCGTAGGGCAGGCGCTCGAACTCGCGCTCCATCGTCTCCTTGCGCACCAAGTGGACGATCAGCTTGAGGCGCATTTTGCGCCGCACCGCCGTCTCGCCGAAGATGGCCTTGATGTCGAGCAGGCCGATGCCGCGCACCTCCAGCAGGTTGAGCAGCAGGTCGGGGCAGCGCCCTTCGAGCGCGCTCTGCGACACCTTGTACAGGTCGACCGCGTCGTCGGCCACCAGGCCGTGGCCGCGGGAGATCAGTTCCAGGCCAAGTTCGCTCTTGCCAAGACCGGATTCGCCAGTCAAGAGCACACCCAGGCCCAGGATGTCCATGAACACGCCGTGGCGGGTGATGCGGTCGGCAAACAGTTGTGCCAGGTAGGCACGCACGATGTCGATGACATGGCCGGCCGAGTCGGCGGTCACGAACAACGGGATCTCGGCGCGGTCGCACATGGCCACCAGGCGGTCGGGCGGCGCCACGCCGTCGGCCGCGATGATCACCGGCGGTTCGAGCGTGACGATGCGCGAGATGCGAC
>JAKLLB010000062.1:0-20542 GCA_023150345.1 Aquabacterium sp. | reverse complement strand
GATGTAGTTGAGATAACCCACCAAGTCGGCGGCGGATTGCGCGTCGCGCACCGCCGCCTCGTCGAAACGACGCTCGGGGTGAGCATGGCCGGCCACCCACTCCCAGCGCAAGGTGCTGCGCTGCGCTTCGAACAGCGCTTCTGCACTGATCGAGGTGGGCTTCATCGCGCGGTGCAGTCGCGCGCTGCCCCTCGCGCAAGCCCGAAGCGCCGGATCATGCGACTGACTTCAGCGGCGCCCAGTCGGCGATCAGTCGGTGCAATGCCGCTGCGTCCTCGGCGGACTTCATGCGCTCGCGCAATTCGCGGTCCGACAGCAGCTCGGCGATCTCGGACAGGATCTCGAGGTGGCGCTGCGTGGCCGCCTCGGGCACCAGCAGGAAGATCAACAACCCCACCGGTTCGTCGTCGGGGGCATCGAAGGGAATGGGCTGCTGAACCCGGATCACCGCCGCCAGGGGGTTCTTCAGGCCCTTGATGCGCCCGTGCGGGATGGCCACCCCGTGGCCCAGACCGGTGGAGCCCAGTCGTTCGCGCGCGAAGAGGTTGTCGGTGACGGTCGCGCGCGCGATGGCATGCTGGTTCTCGAACAACAGGCCAGCGTGCTCGAACGCCCGCTTCTTGCTGGTGGCATCGATATCCACCAACACGTTGGAAGCAGGCAGGATGGCGGCGAGACGGTTCATGGCGTTCACCTTGGAGCGTGCCTGAGATGGACCAGCACGCGCCCAGGACCTGTGACAGTTCGGTGATTATAGAAATGCATTGCTGCACTGCACGGTTGACAAGACCCGGGTTTCCGGGGGTGTGGCGCCATGTTGTCACGTTGTGGCCGTCCACGCAGACCTGCCGTTGACGAAAACGGCCCCCATTCGGGGGCCGTCAGGGCGCCGGACGCGCGTCCGGCAGACGCAGGCGGGCTGCTCGCAGCAGCGCCTGCGGCGCGGTCAGACTGCGCCAGCGTCCAGTCGCTTGGCAGCGACATGGTGGTGGTTCTGCAGCCGATCCTTGTGGCGGCAGACCTGGCGGTCGAGCTTGTCCATCAACTGGTCGATCGCGGCGTAAAGATCCTCGTGCGCCTGCTCGACGTAGATGTCCTTGCCCTTGACATGCACGGTGACCTCGGCCTTCTGCCTGCGTTCCTTTTCAGCCAGCTTCTCAACCGTCAGCAGCACATTGATGTCGACCACCTGATCGAAGTGGCGGGTGACCCGATCCAGCTTAGTAAGTACGTACTCACGCAATGCCGGCGTCACTTCCAGGTGGTGTCCGCTGATCGTCAGGTTCATCCGAACCTCCTATTCACAAGGGTTGGCCCAAGGCTCGCGGGCCGGACCGGGCGCAGGCGCCGGCTCGACCCGCTGACTGCTTGCGTAGAGAACCTTCGTCGCCGTGGAACGCCGCCGCTGGCCCCCTGCCGCGAATCCAGTGTGCTCCTGTTTTGACAACCGTGACAAGTGTGGGGCCCGGTGTAGCATCGGACGGTTTGCCAAACCCGACACGACCGATGCGCAAGAGCGCGGCCAATGCCGATGTGCTGTCCACCCGCGAGGCCGCCGAACGCCTGGGCGTGGCGTTGCGCACGGTCCAGTTGTGGGTCGAGGGCGGGGTGCTGCCAGCCTGGAAGACCGCCGGCGGCCACCGACGCATCTCGCGCACGGCCGTCGAGCAACTGATCGCCGAGCGAGCCCAGGCGCTGCAGGGGCACCCATCATCCGCGACCCTCGCCGCATCGGGCGGGCGCCGCGGCGGCCACCTCCTCGTGGTGGAGGATGACCCACAGCTGCTCGAGCTCTACGCGTTGATGATCGAGGGCTGGGACCTGGACCTCGAAGTCACCACTGCAGCCGACGGTTTCCAGGCGCTGCTGCGCATCGGCGATCGCTGCCCGGATCTCCTGCTGACCGACCTGCGCATGCCAGGGATGGACGGTTTCCGGATGATCCGGGCCCTGCGCGAGCACCGCCCCGCGGGCAAGGCCATGCGCATCGTGGTGGTGTCCGCGCTCGACGATGCCGAGGTGGCCGCGCATGGCGGCCTGCCGCCCGATGTCACCGTGTTCGGCAAGCCGGTCGACTTCAACGAGCTCGAGGCGCTGGTCCGCCGGCACTTCCAGTCGGACGCACGCAGCGAGGTGTCGGCCTGAACCGCCGGCACGGCCCGCGCTGTCGCGCGGCTGCCGTCGGCGCCCATTGTGCCGACGACCGGGTGCCATAATTCGCGGGTTTCGATTTCGGAGCCATCCGTTGGACCAGAGTCACCCTCGGTGACCGTCCGCTCCAGCGCCGCGAGTCCGCCCGAGGCGGTCGTGCAGCAGCAGGGGTGAGACGGTCGATCGACATGCCCGCCCCGTCACGCACGCACGCCCGGCCGCCGTTTTCGGCAGGGCCTGCGCCGGAGTTGCCCCGATGCTCAATGTGTTCGCCCTGGTCAACGGCCGGCTCGTCCAGGAGGAAATCGAGTCGGCCGAAGCGCTGGCCCGCACCAGTCCGGTGTGGGTCGACATGGAGTCGCCCACGCCGCTGGAAAAGGGCTGGATCGCGTCGCGCTTTGCTCTGACGATTCCAGGCGACATCGTCGACGACGACCTCGAGGAGTCGGCGCGCTTCTACGAGGAAGACAACGGCGAGTTGCACATCCGCTCGGACTTCCTGATCGACGACGACGTGACACCGCGCAACGTGCGCGTGGCCTTCATCCTGAAGGACGGCGTGCTGTTCTCGGTGCATGGCGAGGACCTGCCCGTGTTCCGGCTGCTGCGGCTGCGCGCACGTCGCATTCCAGCGCTGATCGAGGATGCCAAGGACGTGCTGCTCAAGCTGTACGACGCCGATGCCGAGTACTCCGCCGACGCGCTCGAGGGCATCTACGACAGCCTCGAAAAGGTCAGCGCTCGGGTGCTCAAGCAGGACGTCGACGACAGGGCCGCCGGCGAGGCGCTGGGCGCCATCGCCAAGGAAGAAGACCTCAACGGCCGCATCCGCCGCAACGTGATGGACACGCGCCGCGCCCTCAGCTTCATGATGCGCAGCCGCATGCTCAACGCCGAGCAGTTCGAGGAAGCGCGGCAGATTCTTCGCGACATCGACTCGCTCGACTCGCACACCGCATTCCTGTTCGACAAGATCAACTTCCTGATGGACGCCACCGTCGGCTTCATCAACATCAACCAGAACAAGATCATCAAGATCTTCTCGGTGGCGTCGGTGGCGCTGCTGCCGCCGACGTTGATCGCCAGCATCTACGGCATGAACTTCCGGCACATGCCCGAACTGGAGCAGCCCTGGGGCTACCCGTTCGCCATCGCATTGATGGTGGCCTCAGTCGCGGCCCCGTTCATCTACTTCCGGCGCAAGGGCTGGCTGCGCTGAGACGGCGCCGGCCCGGACCACCCGGCGGTGACCAGACGCACAGCGGGTCCAGTCCCGAATGAAGGAGTCGTGCAGCACCCTGACGCGAACGAGGGAGGGAGGGAGGAGGAGGAGAACCGCCTCAGGGGGTCATCCGGCTTCCCGGACGGCTGCACGACTGAAAAACCGCTGTCTCGTCACGCCCGGCTGGCCGGCTACCCACACAGCCTCGCCCGACGCGACAGTCGTAAGCAGTGGAGTGCCGATGGCGCGGAAAAGTTCCGCGCCGTGCCTGGCCCCGCCTAGCCCCTCTTCACCAGCGCATCCTGGTCGACCTTGCGGTCGGCGGCGACCTTCAGGGCACTCGAGCGCTGTCCGATGAGCGCCGCATAGGTCTTCCAATCGACCCCGCCGGCGGCCAGCAGGTCCTCGCCCAGCACGATGCGGCTGGACAGGCCCACCAGCGGCAGGCTCACCCAGCCCGAGCAGTCGGCCAGCGTGAACTGCTCGCCGGCCAGGTAGGGCGCGAACCGCGCCAGGCGCCGGAACGCGACCACGTTGCGGGTGAGCAGCTTTCGCACCCGCTGCTGCGTGGCCTCGGGCACCGTGCCGCCGAAGAAGGCTTGCGCATACAGCTCGCGGGCCACGAGTTCGAGATGCAGGTCGACGAAGGTGCACAGCTCGCGCACCTTGGCGCGTTGCCACGGGTCACTCGGCAGCAGCGCCGGCGATGGGAAGGCTTCTTCGAGGTAGTCGACGATCACCTGGCTTTCGCACAACGCGCCATCGGGCGTGCGGATGTAGGGGATCTTGCCCAGCGGCGAACAGGCCAGCACGGCCTCGTCCGTGCAACCGGTGGGTACACGCTCTTCCTGGAACGGCACGCCTTTCTCGAGCATGACGAGCTTGACCTTGTTGTAGTAGTTCGACAACGGGATGCCGCACAGGGTGATCATGGTTCGGTTCTCCAGGGTTACAGGGGCAGCGGGCCAGTCTAGGACAGTGACGCAGCGGCCGTCAGCGGGGCCGGTTGACCAGTGCAATGCCCAGCGCAACCGCCGCGCCGGCGACCATCAGTCGCAGCGTCAACGGCTCGTCCAGCAGCAGCACGCCGGCCAGCAGCCCGAGCAGCGGCGTGAGCAACGTGAACGCGGCCAGGCGGGTGGCCGGGTAGTGGCGGATCAGCCAGAACCACAGCAGATAGCTTGCGAAGCAGACGATCACCGTCTGGAAGCCCAGGCCCGCCCAGCCCGCGATCGGGATCTGCGCTGGCCAGGCTTCCCCGGCGGCCACGGCCGCCGCCGCCAATGCCACGCCGGAGATGGCCAACTGGTAGAGCAAGGTGACCTCGGCTGGCGCAGTGGACAGCCGACTGCCCCGGATCACGAGCGTGGTGCCCCCCCACAGCAGCGCGCCGGCCACGCCCAGGGCATCGCCCAGCCATTGCCGCGGCCCGGCCGAGGGCGCCTGCCAGCCTTCCGCAAACGCCCACGCCACGCCGGCGAAGGCGACCAGCAGGCCCAGCAGCTGCCAGCGATCGGGATGCTCGCTGCGGGTGACCAGCGGCATGCCCAACGCCACCACGAAGGGCGCCAGGTAGATGAACACCACCATGCGCGAGGCGGTCGTGTACTGCAGGCCGACGAAGATGCAGCCGAACTCCAGCGCGAACAGGATGCCGGCCAGCAGCCCGCCTGCGAGCGTGCCGTCGCGCGCGCTCAACCGCTGGCCCCGTGCAATCGCCCAGGCCGCCACCAGCACCGCAGCGCCCAGTGATCGCGCAGCCGCCTGCGCCAGGGGCGGGATGTGCACCAGCGTCAGCTTGGTCACCACCTGGTTGACACCCCACAGGGCGCAGCACAGCACCAGCAACCCCATGGCCAGGACGTCCAGCCGCGGTTTGCGCTCGGCACTCACACCCAGCACCCCCGAGTCATCGACGCAGCGCGACCGCACAGCACAGGCCCGCCAGGGCCCCGGTGGCATGCGCCAGCGGCGCGATCGGGATGTCCCACCCGACCACCGTGCGCACGGGGCCGGCCCAGGGGGCTTCGAGCAGCAGCTTCAGTGCCAGGCCGCCGAGCACGGCGATGCCGATGGCCCGCCGCACGCCCCGCGCACCCGCCACCAACTGCCATGCCGCAACGGCCACCCCGGCATGCAGCACCCCCGACAAGCCGCCGTAGTGCAGCAGCCGCGGCTGCATGAGCAACAGCGCATGTCCGATCGGCCAGGCCAGCGCCCAGGCCAGCACGGCTCGCCCCTGGCAGCCGGCGGCGGCGCCCAGCGCCCCTACCAGCAGCAGCGCGGCCAGGTTGGCCACCAGATGGCGCGCGCTCCAGTGCACGAAGGCGGCGCTCCAGGCGCGCCACGGCTCGGCGTACGCCAGAGTGGGCTGCCAGTCCAGCGCACTCGAGGGCAGCAGCGCGCCGGCCAGTGCGCCGGCGGCCAGCAACGCACTCAGCGCCCACCACTGACCGGCCCGAACACGGACTGCCACAGTGTCAACACCGCATCGCGTTCGGCGGCCAGCGTTTCGGGCGGGAACTGGGTCGGCTGCTCGTCGAGCCGAGCGCGGTGCTGCGCACGCCGCAACTCACGGTAGGCATCGGCGGCCGCGCGGCCGACGCCGACGGGCAGCAAGCCCTCGGCCTCGGCACGCTGCAGCAGCGCGATGTTGCCGGCGTTGTCCAGCAGCGCGGGGTGGCGTCCGGAGTGGGAGAGCACCAGCACCTGCACGGCAAACTCGGCATCCATCATGCCGCCGGGGCTGTGCTTCACATCGAACAGGCCGGCCTTGACCGGTCGCGCCTGGCGCACCTTGTCGCGCATCTCCATGACCTCGCGTCGCAGGGCCTGCGTATCGCGTTCGGCGGCCAGCACCTGGCGCCGCACCGCCTCGAATCGCGCGGCCATGGCCCGATCGCCGGCACCGAAGCGCGCCCGCGTCAGCGCCTGATGCTCCCAGGTCCAGGCGGTGTTGCCGCCACGGCCGATCTGGTAGCGTTCGAATGCCGCCAGCGAGGTGACCAGCAGCCCGGAATTGCCGTTGGGCCGCAGGGCCGTGTCGATGTCGAACAACTCGCCCGCCGCGGTGCGCAGCGTCAGCCAGGTGATGAGCTTGCGCACGAAGTGCCCGTACACCTCCTGGGCCCGGTCGGGATCGGGTTCGTCCGCGTCGTCATACAGGAAGACGACATCCAGGTCGCTGCCGTAGCCCAGCTCGAGGCCGCCGAGCTTGCCGTAGGCGATCACGGCGAAGCGCGGCTCGTCGCGATGGCGCTGCTTCAGCCGCGGCCAGACCCAGCGCAGGGTCAGGTCGATGGTCGCATCGGCCAGCGCCGAAAGGTCGTCGGCCACCTGCTCGACGGTGATCAGGCCTTCGACGTCGCGCACCAGCGTGCGCATCACTTCGGCGTGGTGTGCGTGACGCAGCGTGTCGAGCAGAGCGTCCTCGTCGGCCTCGCCACTGCGCTGCCACGCCTGGTGGCGCTCGAGCAGCGTCTGCTGGTACTCCGCAGCGTCGAATCGCCCGTGCAGCAGGCGCGGGTCGGCCAGCTCGTCGATCACGCCGGGGTGGCGCATGAGGTAGCGCATCGGCCAGCGGGCCAGGCCCAGCAGCCGCAACAGGCGGCGCAGGACCTCGGGGCGCTCGATCAGCAGGGCCAGGTAACTGTCGCGCCGCAGCAGCGGTTCGAGCCAGTCGATGAAGCGCAGTGCGGCCTCCATCTCGCAATGCCCGTCGTTGACCGCCGCCGCCGCACGCTGGACCAGTCGCCCCAGCCGCAGCTTGCTGTCGTCGCGCAGCGCCTGGACACGCGGCTGCGCGCTCCACTGGCGCACCCGGTCGGCCAGCGGCGCGGGCAACCGCTCGATCAAGGCTTCGCTGTCGAGCGGCAACTCGGCGCCGCATTGGCGACAGCCACCGGCTGCGGCGGCCGGTTTGGGCGTACGGCCATCGTGCAGCAGGGCATCGAACTCGGTGGCCACCAGTTCGCGGATCTCGCCGAGCCGATTGAGCAGCGCGCAGGCCGGGGCGCCGTCGACACCACCCAGGCCCAGGGACGCGCCGATCCAGGCCAGGTCGGCGTCCTGGGTCGGCAACAAGTGGGTCTGCTGGTCGTCGAGATACTGGATGCGGTGTTCGACCTGGCGCAGGAAGACATAGGCATCGGCCAGCTGCGCGGCCGTTTCGGGCGCCATCAGGCCCCGGGCCACCAGGCGCTGCAGCCCCCGCAGCGTCGACCGCGTGCGGATCTCCGGGAACTGGCCGCCGCGCACCACCAACAGCAGTTGCACGATGAACTCGATCTCGCGGATGCCGCCGCGCGAGAGCTTGACGTCGTTGGCCCGCTCGGGCCGCCCTGCGGCGCGGCGCTGGGCTTCTTCGCGGATCTTGTGGTGGAGTTGGCGCAGACCCTCGAACACACCGTAGTCGAGGTAGCGCCGATAGACGAACGCGGTGACGAGACTGCGCAGCGGCAAGGCGCGTCCGCTGGACACCGACGCGCCCGGGGCCACCACGCGGCTCTTGAGCCAGGCGAAGCGTTCCCATTCGCGGCCCTGCACGAGGAAATACTCCTCCAGCATGCCCAGGCTGACCACCGGCGGCCCGGACATGCCGTTGGGTCGCAGCGCGAGGTCGACGCGGAAGACGAAGCCATCGTCCGTCGAGTCGCCGATCAGCGCGTAAAGGCGCCGCGCGACGGCGGCGAAATACTCGTGCGCGCTGACCGGATGGGGCCCGTGGGTCTGACCCTCGTCCTCGTAGATGTAGATCAGGTCGATGTCCGACGACACGTTGAGCTCGCGCGCGCCCAGCTTGCCCATGCCGATGATCCAGAAGTCGATCGGCTGGCCCTGCGCGTCCAGCGGGGGACCGGTGCGCGCATCCTCGTCGGCCCGCGCCTGGGCCAGGGCACGCTCGAGCGCGACCTCGGCCAGCGAAGTGACCGCGCCGGTGATATCGGCAAGCGCCGCCCCCTGCTCGACGTCGAGCACCACCAGCCGCTCCATCACGAGATGGCGCGCCACCCGCAGCGCCGAGGCCAGCGGCCGGCCCTGCCCGAGCAGTTGGTCGACCAGCGCCGAGATCGAGCCCGCACCGGGAACCCCAGCGGCCAGCAGCGGCAGCGAGTCCTCGTAGCGCCGGCGCACGCGCTGGACGTAGCGGCTGTGATCGGCGCACGCGGCGCGCGCGTCTGGCGTGGCGAGGGAACCCATCGGCGTGTCCCGGCTCTGAATGCGTGTGCTAGATTGCCCCGCAGTGCGGGCTCGGACGACCAGCCGCCCGCGCAAACGCGACGGCGCCGCCGAACGGAGTGCCCCGTTCGGTGGGGCTTGCTGCCTCAGTGCTCGGCTGGCCCGACACGGGCGCGGGCTGCGAGCCGTCATGGGCTGTGTGCCGGTGGTCCCTCATTCATGTCCTTCTTGAAACTCGCCGCCGCCCTGTCCCTGCGAGACCGCCCGCGCCGCGTCCGCCGTTACTGGCGGCGCACGCTGACCTGGGGCGCCTGGCTGTTGTTCGCGGCCTGGAGCTTATGCCTGGTCGCTTGGCTGACTCTGCACTGGGGGATTCTGCCCCGCCTGGACGACTGGCGCCCCCGCATCGAGGCTTACGCCAGCCGCGCGATCGGCGCCCAGCTGAGCATCGGGCGCATTGGCGTGCGCTCGTCGGGCTGGGTGCCGGCGTTCGAGCTCGACGATGTGACCCTGCGAGACGACCAGGGGCGCACCGTGCTGGCGCTGCCGCGGGTCTACGCGGCGTTGTCGGTGCCGGCGCTGGCCGGTGCCCACCTGCGCTTCGAGCAATTGCTGATCGATGGTGCCAGGCTGGACGTGCGGCGTGACCGCCAGGGTCGCATCCGTGTCGCGGGCATGGACATGGACGGCGACATCGGTGCCGCTGCCGACGGCACCGCATTGGCCGACTGGTTCTTCGAGCAACACGAATTCGTGATCCGCGGCGGCGCGCTGCGTTGGGTGGACGAAATGCGCGTGGCCCCACCGCTGGCACTGGCGGACGTGCAGATCGTCGTACGCAACCGGTCCCGTCGCCACGAGCTTCGGCTCGATGGCACGCCCCCACCCAGCTGGGGGCAGCGGTTCACCATCGCGCTGAAGGCGCGCCAGCCCTTGCTGGCACGCGCTGGCGACTGGCAGCGGTGGCGTGGCACCGTGCATGCCGAGCTGCCCCAGGTGGCCGTCGGCGAGCTGCAGCGGCATGTGCACCTGCCGGTGGAACTGTCCAGCGGCGCCGGCGCGATGCGCGCCTGGATCGACTTCGAACAAGGCCTGCCCCGTGCCGCAACCGTCGATCTGGCCCTGCGCGACGTCGCGGTGCGCCTGGCCCCCGATCTGGAGCCGCTGACGCTCGAGCATGCCGGCGGTCGCTTCACTGCCAGCCGCGAGGCCAAGGGCGTCAGCGTGCAGGCGCAGCGCTTTTCGGCCCGCACGGCCGACGGCCTGGAGTGGCCGCTGGGCGACCTGTCGCTGACGTGGCAACAGCGCCAGCCGCACACACTGGCGGAGATCGAAACCATTCATCCGGTGACCGGCGGCGAGTTGCGCATCGACGCCTTGGACCTGGCCACCACCGCGGCGCTGGCCGGTCGCCTGCCGCTGGGCAGCAGCGTGCGCGCTCTGCTGCGCGAACTGCAGCCCAAAGGGCAGGTGCAGCGGCTGCAGGCGCGCTGGCAGGGGCCGCTGGACGCACCAGCGCACTACGACGTGCGCGCGTCGGTGCAGGACATGTCGATCGCCGCACAGGCGGCCCCACCTACCGCAAGCAACGCGCAAGAAGCCGCTCAACCGATCGGCAGGCCCGGCTGGCGCGGGGCCGACTTCGACTTCCATGCGACCGACACCGGCGGGACGGCCCGCCTGGTGCTCGATGGCGGTGCGCTGGAGTTCCCCGGCGTCTTCGAGGACCCCGTGGTGCCGCTGACGCGGTTTGCCGCCCAGCTGAATTGGCGCATCGAGGCGCCCGCAGCCGGTGCGTCGGGCCCGCGCATCAGCCTGGCCGTCGAGCAGGCGCGCTTCGAGAATACCGATGCCCAAGGTGAAGTCACCGCCCGCTGGCACACCGGCGCAGCCGACGGCTTCGGCCGCGGCGCGCGACTTCCCGGCGTGCTCGAGATGGACGGCCGCCTGGCCCAGGGTTTGGGCACCCGGGTCGCCCGCTACCTGCCCTTGGGGATACCCGATGCCACCCGCCGCTACGTGCAGCAGGCCGTCCAGGTCGGGCGTGTGAGCGACGTCGGTTTTCGCGTCAAGGGCGATCTCTGGGACTTCCCGTACATGCATCGGCGCGATGGCGAGTTCCGCATCGCCGGGCAAGTCAGCGGCGTCACGCTGGAGTACGTACCGTCGATGCCGGCGCGCGGCGCCCAACCCGCCTTTGCCTCGCCGTGGCCCGCGTTTACCGACGTGGCGGGCGAATTGATCTTCGAGCGCAGCTCGATGCAGATCCGCGGTGCGCGCGGGCGGATGTGGGGTGTGCAGCTCAGCGGTGTCCAGGGCGGCATACGCAACCTGGCCGAAAACCCGGTGCTCGAGATCGACGGCAACGCCAGCGGGCCCGCGGTCGACCTGCTGCGCTACGTGAACCAGACGCCGGTGGGCCACTGGATCGGCGATGCGCTGTCCGAGGCCACCGCCAGCGGCTCTGCCGAGTTGAAGCTGGCGCTGCAATTGCCACTGGACAACATCGCGCGCTCGCAGGTCAAGGGCAGCGTCACACTGAGCTCCAGCGACGTTCGGGTGACACCGGGAGCGCCCGCGCTGGCGCAGGCCCGGGGACGCGTCGAGTTCACGCACCGGGGCGTGCAGCTGGCGGGCGCCAGTGCCCGGCTGTACGGCGGCGAGACCCGCATCGACGGCGGCAGCCAGCCCGACGGGACGCTGCGCTTCATCGCCGAGGGGCAGGCCAGCGGCGAGGCACTGGCGCGCGCGCCGGAGCTTGCAGGTGCAGCGCACTGGCTGACGCACCTGTCGGGCCAGGCACCGTACCGGGCGCAGCTCGACATCGTGCGCGGTCAGGTCGAACTGGCGGTGACCAGCGGGCTGGCCGGCATGGCCATCGCCCTGCCCGCACCACTGGGCAAGCCGGCGGCTGCGAACTGGCCGTTCCACCTGCAGACCCGACTGACGGCCGAGGCACGCAACGGCCTGGGTCCCATGCGCGAGACGCTCGACCTCAGCCTCGGCTCCGCCCTGCGTGCACGCTACCTGCGCGAACGGGCGACTGGCGAGCCGCGCGTGCTCGGTGGCGCCGTGGCGCTGGGCACCGAGTTGCCGCCCATGGCCGAGGGCGTGCGGGCCACCGTCGACCTGCCGCAGGTCGACCTCGACGCCTGGCGACCGCTGCTGGCCGACGCTGCCGCCGCGCCCGGCGCACCGGCATCGGCCGCTGCGGCAGCACCGGGCCCTGCCGCCCACGCCGACAGCCCGTATGCGCCGCGCTCGATCTCCCTGCGCGCCGGTGAACTGCGGCTGGCGTCGCGACGCCTGACGCAGGTGGTCCTCGATCTTGACCGAGTCGAGGCTGCCGCAGTGCCAAGCTGGCGCATCGTGGTGAAGGCCGACCAGGCCAGCGGCCGGATCGACTACCAGGAAGCCCAGGGCAGCACCAGCGCAGGCATGGTGCGCGCGCGGATGTCACGCCTGTCACTGCCCCGCAGCGAGGCCGAGGGTGTGGACCAGCTGCTCGAACAGGCGCCAGCCACCGTGCCGGCGCTGGACATCCGCATCGACGACTTCGAGTTGCGCGGCAAGCACCTGGGCCGGCTTTCGGTGCAGGCCGTGAACCGCGGAGTGGGGGGCACGGAGTCCGCGCGCGAGTGGCATCTGTCGAACCTGGCGCTCGATACCCCTGAGGGCCGGTTGACCGCAACCGGGCAATGGGGCTACGCCACCGGCGTGGTGAACCGCCGCCGCATGGGGTTGGACTTCCGCCTCGACATCGACGATGCCGGCCTGCTGCTCGGTCGATTGGGCTTTCGCGACGTGCTGCGGGGCGGCAAGGGCGCACTGCAGGGACAGGTGGCCTGGGCCGGTTCGCCACTGGCGCTGGACGCACCGAGTCTGGAAGGGCGCATGACGCTGGCGCTCGACGCCGGGCAGTTCCTGAAGGCCGAGCCCGGCGTGGCCCGGCTGTTGGGCGTGCTCAGCCTGCAGGCCCTTCCGCGGCGGCTGCTGCTGGACTTCCGCGACGTGTTCCAGGAGGGTTTTGCGTTCGACAGCATCAGCGGCAACCTGGAACTCACCCAAGGCGTGGCCACCACGCGCAACATGCGCCTGCGTGGCGTGCAGGCGTCGGTGCTGATGGAAGGATCGGCGGACATCGCCCACGAGACCCAGGACCTGCGCGTGCGGGTGGTGCCCGAGGTCAACGCAGGCACGGCGTCGCTGGCCTACGCGGCCATCAACCCGGTCGTCGGCCTGGGGACGTTCCTGACGCAATGGCTGCTCAGCGGGGCGCTGAGCGAGGCCAACACGCGCGAATTCCATATCACGGGTGGATGGGGCGACCCGAAGGTGACACCGGTCGAGCGCGCCGGCAGCAGTGCATCGTCCGCTGCGGCGGTCACCCCGCCGCAACGAAGCCCGCAGGCCCAGCCGACCGCGGCGGCGGCATCGGGCGCCGCGCGCTGAGGAGTCCACGCATGCGCATCGCGGCCGTGCAGATGGTGTCCACGCCAGACGTCCAAGCCAACCTCGCGGCTGCCAGGAAGCTGTGTCGCCGGGCTGCGGCCGAGGGCGCCCGACTGGTGGCACTGCCCGAGTACTTCTGCCTGATGGGACGGCGCGACGAAGACAAGCTGGCCATTGCCGAGGACGACGGGGGCGGCCCGATCCAGGAGGCGCTGTCCGACATCGCCCGCCAGGATGGGCTGTGGGTGGTGGGCGGCACCCTGCCGCTGCGCAGCACCCAGCCTGGCCGTGTGCGCAATGCCTGCACGGTGTGGAGCCCGACCGGTCAACGCGTGGCCTGCTACGACAAGATCCACCTGTTCGCCTTCGACAACGGCCGTGAGCGATACGACGAGGCTCGCGTGCTGCAGGCCGGCACCACGCCGGTAACGGTGGACATCGAGGGCCTGCGCGTGGGCCTGTCGGTGTGCTACGACCTGCGCTTCCCCGAGCTGTACCGCGCCATGATGCAGCCGCCGTGCGACCTCGTCGTGGTGCCGTCGGCGTTCACCTACACCACAGGGGCCGCGCACTGGGAGTTGCTGCTGCGCGCCCGTGCGGTGGAGAACCAGTGCTATGTGATGGCCCCGGCCCAGGGCGGGCGCCATGACAACGGCCGCCGCACCTGGGGCCACAGCCTGGTGTGCGACCCCTGGGGAGACCTGCTGGCCTGCCAGCCCGAAGGCGAAGCGGCGGTCGTCGCCGAACTCGACCCGGCCCGCTTGGCCCAGGTGCGCGCGCAACTCCCGGCCCTGGCCCACCGTCGGCTCTGATCACCCCCCGGAAGACGGGCCGCAGCGGGCTGTGCCCCGCCACACAGGCGCCTTATGATTGCCCGCGTCCCGCCGCGCCAACCCGGCGCGCCGGGCGTGCCTAACCGAAGGAGAGGGCAGCATGGGCCTGATGGATTTCATCAAGAAACAGTTCATCGACATCCTCGAGTGGCAGGAAAGCGGCGACGGCGTGCTGGCCTGGCGCTACCCCATGGCCGACAACGAGATCCAGTACGGCGGCTCGCTGACGGTGCGCGAGAGCCAGATGGCGCTGTTCGTCAACGAGGGCAAGGTGGCCGATGTCTTCGGTCCCGGCATGTACAAGCTGACGACGCAGACGCTGCCGGTGCTGACCTACCTGAAGAACTGGGACAAGTTGTTCCAGAGTCCGTTCAAGAGCGACGTCGTCTTCTTCAGCACGCGCCAGCAGATCGATCAGCGCTGGGGCACCCAGCAGCCGGTCACCATCCGCGACAAGGACTTCGGCGCCGTGCGCCTGCGTGCCTTCGGCAACTACGCCTACCGCATCACCGACCCGAAGAAGTTCTACACCGAAATCTCCGGCACACGTGAAACCTACACGGCGGGCGACCTCGATGGCCAGCTGCGCGGCATGATGCTGCAGCACATCAGCGACGCGGTGGCGCAAAGCGGCATCGCCTTCCTCGACCTGGCGGCCAATCAGGTGGAGTTCGCCAAGCAACTGCTGGCCGCCACGGCCCCCTCGTTCGAGGCCATCGGCCTGAAACTCGAGGCGGTGACGGTGCAGAACCTATCGCTGCCCGAAGAGCTGCAGAAGATCCTCGACCAGAAGATCGGCATGGGCATGGTCGGCAACGACATGGGCAAGTTCATGCAGTACCAGACCGCGCAGGCCATGCCCGAGCTGGCCAAGGGCGCGGCGCAGGGCGATGGCGGCGGCATCGCCGGCAGCGCCATGGGGCTGGGCGCCGGAGTGGCACTGGGCCAGGTGATGGCCCAGAACCTCACCGCCGGCCTGCAAGGCGCGCAGCCCGCCGCAGCGAGCGCCGCGCCGGCGCCGGCCGCGTTGCGACCCGAGGACGTGATGGCCACCCTGGAAAAGCTGGCCGAGCTCAAGGCCAAGGGCATCCTCACAGACGAGGAATTCGGCGCCAAGAAGGCTGAGCTGCTGAAGAAGCTGGTGTGACCGCGCCAGCGACGCCGCAGCGCCGCTGGCGCGCCGCGTGCCCGAACTGCGGCGCGTCGGTCGAGTTCGCCTCGGCAGCCTCGGCCAGCGCCGTCTGCGGCTATTGCCGCTCGACGCTGGTGCGCGACGGCGATGCCCTGCGGCGCATCGGCCGCAGCGCCGAGCTGTTCGACGACCACTCGCCGCTGCAGCTGGGCGCCAGCGGGCGTTACTCCGGCGCCGCCTTCACCGTGGTCGGGCGCCAGCAGCTCGGCGACGACGACGCGCGCTGGTCCGAGTGGCATGTGCTGTTCGACGCCGGTGGCGATGCCGACGCCGGCCTGCGCAGCGGCTGGCTGTCCGAGGACAACGGCCGCTATGTGATGGCCTTCGATGGCCCGCTCACCGGGCCGGTGCCTGCGCCCGGTGAGTTGCATGCCGGTGAGCAGCGTGCCGTGGCCGGCGGCGTCTGGAGCGTGGCGTCGGTGGTGCAGGCACGGGTGCTCGCCGCCGAAGGCGAACTGCCCCGGCCGCCGCGTCTGGAGGGTGCGCCCTTCACGGTGGTCGACCTGCGCAACGACCGCGGCGAGGTCGCGACTCTGGATTGGCGCGACGCGCCCGAGGTGGGATGGTCGATCGGCCGCTCGGTGCGGCTGTCGGACCTGGTGCTCACCGGTCTGCGCGAGGAGAGCGCCGGCGCGGTGGGTGGGCGCAGCCTGGCCTGCCCGAGCTGCGGTGCCTCGCTGCAGATCAAGCTCGACAGCACGCAGAGCATCGTCTGCGACCAGTGCCACTCGGTGGTGGATGTCTCGCAAGGCGTGGGCGGCGATCTTGCCCACTATGCGCAGGACAACGCCGGCAGCCCGCCCCTCATCCCGCTGGGCCGCACCGGCACGCTGGCCCTGGGTCCCAAGGCACCCGCGCTGCCCTGGCAGGTGGTCGGATATGCCGAGCGGGTGGAGGTCGACGTCGATCCGGGCGAAGAGCAGACGGCCTGGCGCGAGTACCTGCTCTATCACCGCCAGGAGGGCTTCGCCTTCATCGTCGATGCCGAGGATGGCTGGAGCTATGCCATCCCGATCACCGGCGTGCCCAAGGTCAAGGGTGACCGCGCCATCCTGGAAGGCGTCACCTACGCCCAGCTCTACAGCTACAGCGGCGCCGTTACCTACGTGCTGGGCGAGTTCTATTGGCGGCTGAGAAAGGGCGAGAAGACCCGCAACACCGATTACGCCGCCGGCGTGAAGCGGTTGAATCGCGAACAGGTCGGCCAGGAGGTCACCTGGTCGGCTGGGGGCGCACTCGACTCCGACGCCGTGGCTAAGGCTTTCGGCCTGGGTACGGTGGAGTCGATGGCGATGAAGCGCGACGCCCAGGCGGTCTCTGGGAGCGGGCGCGGAGCGCTGTTCTGGGTCGTCGCCGCCGTCATCATCGTGGTCGTGGTGATGTCGATGGCGCAGTGCGGCTCCAACGATTGCCAGCCGCTGCGTGATTCCTTCGGCGAGGCCAGTGCCGAATACCAGCAATGCCTGCGCAGCCAGCGCTCGAGCACCGGCACGCGCTTCGGCGGCGGCTCGAGCGGCGGATTCAGTTCGGGCGGCGGCCACAAGTAGGCCGGCGCGACTACAAGGAGCAAGCGACATGGGACTCGAATGGCTCAAGCCCGGCGTGGTGCTGGGATCGGTGATGTACGCCGTGATCGGTGTCGTCATCCTGTGGGTGAGCTTCGTCGTGATCGACAAGATCACGCCGTACAAGCTCTGGGAAGAGATCGTCCAGCACAAGAACGTGGCGCTGGCGATCATGGTCGCGGGCATGTTCATCGCCATCGGGCAGATCGTCGCTGCGGCGATACATGGTTAGCCCCGGCCGGGGCATGGTTGGCCCCGGCCGCCTGGCGGCCACCCCCGAGGGGTGACCCGGCCGGACCGGGGGACCCGGATCCGGCCGGGCGCCTTCGATGGCGGTCGCAGCCCCCTGGCCGCCTTTGGCGGCCTGTCCCCGGTGGGGGTGGCGCACTGGCTGACGGTAGGCGCCCGATCGGCTCGTCGCGGTCGGTCAGATGGGTTGCAGGTGACGTGGTGCTTTCTCTGACGACGGATGTCTGTCTTGTCTGGTGAGGTGGTCGAGTCTCGTGCGGCTCGGGTGTCGGTGGCCGAGGTGGCGCTGCTGGCGTCGGTGTTCGTCATTGCGGCGTGCGGGCTGATCTACGAGCTGGCTGCCGGCGCTCTGGCAAGTTATCTGCTGGGCGATTCGGTGCTGCAGTTTTCCACCGTGATCGGGGCCTACTTGTTTGCGATGGGTGTGGGGTCGTGGCTGTCTCGCTTCTTCGATCGCCAGCTGGTGGCGCAGTTCCTGCGCATCGAGTTGCTGGTGGGCCTGATCGGCGGCCTCATGCCGGCGGGGTTGTTCGTGGCCCACAACCTGTTGCCGATAGACCGCGGGCTGCCGTTTCGCCTGCTGCTGTACGCGATGGTGCTGGTGGTGGGCATGCTGGTCGGGCTGGAGATCCCGCTGGTGATGCGCATCCTCAAGCGCCACTTTGCCGAGCGCTATGCGCTGCGCGAGCTGGTCTCTCAGGTGCTGACGTTCGACTACCTGGGCGCACTGGCGGTGGCCGTGGCGTTTCCGCTGCTGCTGGTGCCGCACCTGGGCCTGGTGCGCACCGGCGTGGTGTTCGGGCTGCTCAATGCGGCGGTGGCGGTGTGGGCGTTATGGCTGTTCCGCGCCGAGCTGCGGACGTGGCGTTCGCATGCTGGGGCCTGCGCGTTCGTCATCGCCACCCTGCTGGCGACGCTGGCCGGCGCCGACCACCTGACGACCTGGGCCGAAGACCGCTTCTATGGTGACCGCGTGGTGCTGCGCCAGAGCAGCCCCTACCAGCGGGTGGTGGTCACATCGGGCCCGACGGGCATGCGCCTGTTCCTCAACGGCAATCTGCAGTTCCACTCCCGTGACGAGTACCGCTACCACGAGGCACTGGTGCATCCGGCGCTGGCCGCCCACGGAGCGCCGAAGCGGGTGCTGGTGCTCGGCGGTGGCGACGGCATGGCGGTACGCGAGGTGCTGCGCCACCCGCAGGTGGAACAGGTCACGCTGGTCGAACTCGATCCGCACATGACGCGCCTGTTCCGCGACGAGCCGATGCTGCGGGCACTGAACGCCGATGCCTTGCACTCATCGAAGCTGCGGATCGTCAACGCCGATGCGTTCGGATGGTTGCAGTCCCATGACGAAGTCTTCGACGTCATCGTCGTCGACTTCCCCGATCCCACCAACTTCTCGCTGGGCAAGCTCTACACCACCACGTTCTACCAGCAGGTCGACCAGCACCTGGCTGCCGGCGGCTATGCCGTGGTGCAGACCACCTCCCCGCTGATCGCCCGTCGCAGCTTCTGGACGGTTGTGGCCACCATCGAGGCCGTGGGCCTGCAGGCCACGCCCTACCATGCGCATGTGCCCTCGTTCGGCGAGTGGGGGTTCGTGCTGGCGCATCGCCGGCCCTGGCGTGCGCCGCAGCAGTTGCCCGGGGGGCTGCGCTTCCTCACGCCGCAGGCGATGGCGGGCATGCTGCACTTCCCGCCTGACATGTCGCGCATGAAGGCTGAACCCAACCGGCTGTCGAACCAGACGCTGGTGCACACCTTCGAAGAGGAATGGGGGCACCTGCACGAATGAATGCCGGCGACACCGATCGTCGGCGCTTCCTGCTGGCGGCAGCGGGCGCGGGTCTGGCCGGGGCCGGCGGCTGCCGACGTTCGCCGCCGCCCGTGCCGCCAGCGCAGTGGGTGGGGGACTCCGCGGAGCGCGGGCACCGCTTGCACACCCACTTGCCAGATGCGAGGGGCGGTGCGCCCAGTGGTGCGCCCAGTGGTGCGCCCGCCGTGCGCCGCGCGCAGATCGTGGTGGTCGGTGCCGGCGTGGCCGGCCTGGCCGCGGCGCGTGCGCTTGGGCGTCGGGGTCTGGATGACCTGGCCGTGCTGGATCTCGAGAGCCAACCCGGCGGCAACAGCCGCGGTCACCGCATGGCCGGACTGGACTGCCCGCTCGGTGCCCACTACCTGCCGCTACCCGGCCCGAACGCGCTGGCCGTGTCCGAGTGGCTGCACGAAATCGGCCTGCTGCACACGAGCCATGGTCGGTCGGTGCCCGACGAGCGCCACCTGTGCCACAGCCCGCAGGAGCGCTTGTTCATCGACGGCGCCTGGCACGACGGGCTGCTGCCGCCGGCTGAACCGGGCGGTTCCACCCTGATCCAGTATCCGGCGTGGGCGGGGTTGCACTACTTCGCCGGCCGCCAGGGCTTTCATGCCCCCGGCGACGACGCGCCCGGCCGCGACGCCGTGTTCACGTGGCCCGAGGGCAATGCCTGGCTGATCCGGCGGCTCGCGCAGCCGTTGGCCGGCCGCCTGCATGCCGGGCGCCTGGTCCACGCCGTGCGCGTCGAGCGCGAGGGCGTGCAGGTCGACGCCTGGGACATCGCATCCGGGCGGCCGGAGCGGTGGCAGGCACGCGCCGTCGTGGTGGCGGTGCCGCTGTTCGTTGCGGCACGCCTGCTTGCAGATCCACCGCCGGCGCTGGTTGCCGCCGCGTCACGCATGCGCTATGCGCCCTGGCTCGTCGCCAACCTGGCCCTGCGCGAGCCACTGCTCGATCGCGGTCTGGGCGCGCCGGCGTCATGGGACAACGTGCGCTACGGCTCGCCCTCGCTGGGTTACGTCGACGCCGGCCATCAGCGCTTGTCACCTGCCGCCGGTCCTACCGTGATCACCGCCTACTGGCCATTGACCACGACCGAGCGGAGCAAACTGTTGGCCGACACCGCTTCGGACTGGGGCCACCGCATCACGGCCGACCTGCAGGCCGCCCACCCGGACCTGCCCGAGAAGGTGCAGCAAATCGACCTCGCTCGCCACGGCCATGCCATGAGCATTCCGGTTCCCGGCACCCGAGGCAGCACGGCACTGGCTGCGCTGCGTGAACTGCGCGGGCCCGTGCAGTTCGCACATGCCGATCTGGCCGGCTACTCGGTATTCGAGGAGGCGTTCGAGCAGGGGGAGCGGGCTGCGCGGGTGTTATTGGAAGAACGCTGACAAACCAGACGTCCGCACAGACTTGCCATGTGCGTGCCGTTTGGGCGCCTGCGTCTTCCTCAACCTCTCGCTAACCCGCTTCAGCCATCAATCGAAGGCGTAGCGAACACCAAGGTAATAGCGGCGACCGATAGCATCATAAGTTCCCGCGGCAGTCTCCACACCAGTGTTGTTGCCGGGAACGCCCGACGGGATTACTGGCGGCTTGGTATCAAACAGGTTGTTTACACCTGCATAGAACTGCGCCTTGCCCTGTGTATAGGTGACTTGAGCGTCGGTGTAGGTCTTGGCCGCCACCTTGCCTGCTTCCTTCGGAAACTCGTTGCCGATCATGAATTGGTCGTCAATATAGGACTTACCAACATAAGTAACCGAGCTCTTGATCCCCCAGGACCCGATGTCATAGCCAAGATTCAGCGTCCACCGATCCTTGGCAGCACCAACCTCACCCGTGCTGTAATCTCGCTCGGCCTCTGGAGTGGTCTTT
>JAKLLB010000061.1:4599-26452 GCA_023150345.1 Aquabacterium sp. | reverse complement strand
GCGGCATGCGATCGCGTGGGAACTCAACGTCCACCACGGCGCCGATGCACTGAACGATCTTGCCTTGTGCTTGGGTATTAGCCATCTTGGAATCCTTCAAACGGTATTCGATGCGTGCGGCCCGATGATCAGCCGCTGATGGCGGCCGCGCCGCCGACGATCTCGGAGAGTTCCTTGGTGATCGCGGCCTGGCGGGTCTTGTTGTAGACCAGCTTGAGCTCGTTGATCAGGTTGCCGGCGTTGTCGGTGGCCGCCTTCATCGCCACCATGCGGGCCGATTGTTCGGAGGCCATGTTTTCGGCCACCGCCTGGTACACCAGGGCTTCGATGTAGCGCGTGAGCAGCTCGTCGATGACGCTGGGCGCATCGGGCTCGTAGATGTAGTCCCAGCCGTGCAAGGCCTTTTCGGCGGCGGTCTGCTGCAGGCGATCGGCGGTCAGCGGCAGCAGCTGCTCGACCATCGGCTCCTGCTTCATCGTGTTGATGAACTTCGTGTAGCACAGGTAGACGGCGTCGACCTTGCCCGCCACGAATGCGTCGAGCATCACCTTGACCGGGCCGATCAGCTTGTCGAGCTGGGGCTTGTCGCCCAGCTGAGTGGCATGGCTGACCACCGGCACGCCGATGCGGTTGAGGAAGCTGAAGCCCTTGTTGCCGATGGCCACCGCCTGCGTCGCGCTGCCTGCGGCTTGCAGGTCGCGCATCTTGTTGGTGACCGAACGCAGCACGTTGGTGTTCAGGCCACCGCACAGCCCCTTGTCGGTCGACACGACGATGAAGCCGGACACCTTGGCATCACCGCCCTTGCGCATGTAGGGCGAGTGGTACTCGGGGTTGGCCTGCGACAGGTTCGCCGTGATGTTGCGGATCTTGTCGGCGTACGGGCGGGCCGCGCGCATGCGGTCCTGCGCCTTGCGCATCTTCGACGCCGAGACCATTTCCATGGCCTTGGTGATCTTCTTCGTGTTCTCGAAGCTCTTGATCTTGCCGCGTATCTCTTTTCCGACTGCCATCTGGCACTCCTTTCAAGCGGACGCAGCGGTACCGGCTGAGCCGGGCCGCTGGCGTCGCCCCCGCGAGGGGGAGGCGGCCGCCAGGCCGCTTCGGGTGTGGTTAAGCGAAGGACTTCTTGAACGCAGCGATGGCGTTGGTGAGTTCTTCCTCGGCACCCTTGTCCATCGCCTTGTCGTTCTCGAGCTTGGCCAGCAGCGCAGCGTGGCTGCTCTTGAGGTGCTGGTGCAGGCCGTGCTCGAACGCGAGCACCTTCTTCACATCGATGTCGTCGAGGAAGCCCTTGTTCACGGCGTAGATCGAGGCGGCCATCAGGCTGATGGGCAGCGGCGAGTACTGCGCCTGCTTGAGCAGCTCGGTCACGCGGGCGCCGCGGTCGAGCTGCTTGCGCGTGGCGTCATCGAGGTCGGAGGCGAACTGGGCGAACGCCGCCAGCTCGCGGTACTGCGCCAGGTCGGTGCGAATACCGCCGGACAGGCCCTTGATCAGCTTGGTCTGAGCCGCACCACCCACCCGCGACACCGAGATGCCGGCGTTGATGGCGGGGCGGATGCCGGAGTTGAACAGGCTGGTTTCCAGGAAGATCTGGCCGTCGGTGATCGAGATCACGTTGGTCGGCACGAACGCGGACACGTCGCCGGCCTGCGTCTCGATGATCGGCAGCGCGGTCAGCGAGCCGGTCTTGCCCTTGACTTCGCCCTTGGTGAAGGCCTCGACGTAGTCGGCGTTCACGCGCGCGGCACGCTCGAGCAGGCGGCTGTGGAGATAGAACACGTCGCCAGGGAAGGCTTCGCGGCCCGGGGGGCGGCGCAGCAGCAGCGAGACCTGGCGGTAGGCGACGGCCTGCTTGGACAGGTCGTCATAGATGATGAGTGCGTCCTGGCCGCGGTCGCGGAAGTACTCACCCATCGTGCAGCCGGAATACGCGGCCACGTACTGCATGGCGGCCGACTCGGAAGCCGATGCCGCCACGACGATCGTGTATTCCATCGCGCCGTGCTGCTCGAGGGCACGCACGACGTTCTTGATGGACGACGCCTTCTGGCCGATGGCGACGTACACGCAGGTCATGTTCTGACCCTTCTGGTTGATGATCGTGTCGATCGCGACCGCGGTCTTGCCGGTCTGGCGGTCGCCGATGATCAGCTCGCGCTGGCCGCGCCCGATCGGCACCATCGAGTCGATACACTTCAGGCCGGTCTGCACCGGCTGGCTGACCGACTGGCGCGCGATCACGCCCGGGGCGACCTTCTCGATCACGTCGGTCATCTTGGCGTTGATCGGGCCCTTGCCGTCGATGGGCTGGCCCAGCGCATTGACGACGCGACCGATCAGTTCCGGGCCCACCGGCACTTCCAGGATGCGGCCCGTGCACTTGACGGTGTCGCCCTCGGAGATGTGCTCGTACTCGCCCAGGATCACCGCGCCCACCGAGTCGCGCTCGAGGTTCAGCGCCAGGCCGAAGGTCGGCTGGCCGCTGGCGGTGACCGGGAACTCCAGCATTTCGCCGGCCATCACGTCGGACAGGCCGTGGATGCGGCAGATGCCGTCGGTGACGGACACCACGGTGCCCTGGTTCTTGATGTCGGCCGAAGCGCCAAGGCCCTCGATGCGGCTCTTGATCAGCTCGGAAATCTCAGCGGGATTCAGTTGCATAGCATTCTCCTAAGACGGCTTGTGTGCGGCACCGGCGTCAAGCCGTCAGGGCGACCTTCATGTGTTCGAGACGGGCCTTGACCGAGGTGTCCAGCACCTCGTCACCGACCACCACGCGAACGCCTCCGATCAGCTCGGGATCGACCGCGACGGTCGCGTTGAGCTTGCGTGCGAAGCGCCGCTCGAGCGTCGCAATCACATCGACCAGGGCAGCGGGCTCGATCGGAAAGGCGCTGTAGATGACGGCGTCAGAACTTCCCGATTGCGCATTGACCAGGGCCTTGAACTGCGAGGCAATCTCCGGAAGAGCAGCCAGACGGCCGTTCTCGACCACCGCGCGAACCAGATTGGCAACCATGGGGTCGAGCACCGTCTTGGCGGACTGGGTCACCACGGCCACGACGTCGGCGGGAGCGACCTTCGGGTTGTCGGCGAACTGGCGCAACTCGGCATGGGCCGCTACTGCGGCCAGCGCATCGGTTTGGCCGGTCAGCGCGGCGGCCTGACCGCCAGCAGCCTTGAACAAGGCTTCGGCGTACGGACGGGCGATGGTGGCGAGTTCGGCCATGATCAGAGTTCCGCCTTCAAGCGGCCCAGCAGTTCTGCGTGAACGCCGGCGTTGATCTCGCGGCGCAGGATCTGCTCGGCGCCCTTCACGGCAAGCCCGGCAACCTGCTCGCGCAGCGCTTCGCGGGCCTTCACCGACTCCTGCTCGGCTTCGGCACGAGCGGCAGCGATGATCTTCGCGCCCTCTTCGGCGGCGCGCGTCTTGGCGTCTTCGACCATCGACTGGGCCAGACGCTCGGCGTCGGCCAGGCGCTTGGCGGCGTCGTCCTTGGCAGCGGACAGCTCGTTTTGGATGCGCCGCTCGGCGGCGGCCGAGTCGGCCTTGGCCTTGTCGGCAGCGGACAGGCCATCGGCGATCTTCTTCGCGCGCTCGTCGAGCGCGGCGGTGATCGGCGGCCAGACAAACTTCATCGTGAACCAGACCAGGATCAGGAACACGATCATCTGGACGATGAGGGTACCGGTGATGCTCACGTTATTGCCTCAATCACGGTGACGGGGATGGACGGCGAGGGGCGCCTCGCAGCGCCCCTGACCTCACACAACGAGCCGGATTACTTGGCAGCGATGGCGGCCAGTTGGCCCAGGAACGGGTTGGCGGTGGCGAACCACAGGGCCACACCGGTACCGATGATGAACGACGCGTCGATCAGGCCGACCAGCAGGAACATCTTGGTCTGCAGTTCGCCCATCAGTTCGGGCTGGCGAGCGGCCGACTCCAGGTACTTGCTACCCATGATGCCGATGCCGACGCAAGCACCCAGCGCACCCAGACCGATGATCAGGCCGGCAGCGAGAGCGACAAAGCTGATGACTTCCATGATGACTCCTAGTCAGATTGAGGTTGTGTGAAGGAAAGGGAAAGCGAAAACCGCGAGGGAGGGCAGCCCGCGTCAATGCGCGTCATGCGCCTGGCCGACATACACCAGCGTCAGCATCATGAACACGAAAGCCTGCAGCGTGATGATCAGGATGTGGAAGATGGCCCACACCGATCCCAGCACGATATGACCCAGCGCCAGTGCGACCCCCAGGGCCGACGCCGACCAGGCACCGCCCAGCAGCGCGATCAGCAGGAAGATCAGTTCGCCGGCGTACATGTTGCCGAACAGCCGCATGCCATGAGAGATGGTCTTGGCCACGAACTCGACAATCTGCATGGCGAAATTGAACGGGTACAGCGCCCAGTGATCGCCGAACGGCGCGGCGAACAGTTCATGCACCCAGCCGCCGATGCCCTTGATCTTGACGTTGTAGACCAGGCAGACGACGAGCACCGAGACCGACAGCCCCATCGTGACCGACAGGTCGGCAGTGGGCACGACGCGCAGGTAGGCGTGGTGTGGATCGCCACCGGTGGCGCCGACGATCTTCTCCCAGATGAAGGGCAGCAGGTCAACCGGCAGCAGGTCCATGGCATTCATCAGGAAGATCCAGACGAACACCGTCAGCGCCAGCGGCGAGACCAGCTTGCGGCTCTTGGCGTTGTGGACTATGCCCTTGGCCTGGCCCTCGACCATCTCGACCAGCAATTCGACGGCGGCCTGGAAGCGACCCGGCACCCCGGACGTCGCGTTGCGCGCCGCACGCCACAGGATGAAGCACCCGATCACGCCCATCAGGGCCGAGAAGAACATCGAGTCCCAAGCCACCACGGAGAAGTCGACCGGACCGTGCAGTTCCTTGTTCCGCAGATGGGTCAGGTGGTGAACGATGTACTCACCGGCGGTGGGGCCGTGCGCCGCCGCGGCGTGGGCTTCTGCTGCCATGTTGCTTCGTCTCGCTCAGTTCAACTCGTTCGGCGGCCGCGCCACAGCAGCGCAACCGCATATACCTTGATGCACAGCACCAGGCCCACCAACAGGGCCGGCCAAACCAAAGGCTGTACGACCCGGTTCGCGATGACGAGCATCGCGACCGAAAAGACTATCTTCACCGACTCCCATAACAGCACACTGACAGCAGAGACCGCCGGTGCTGTGCTCGAGAGCCGACTGGTCATGCCACGTGCCATCAAGGCGCCCGGCACCACCACGATGGCCGCCCCGTAGAGCAGCGACCACGCCACCTCGTTCCTCCCGGTGAGCAACCAGCCCGCGAGAGCCAGCACCCCACCCAGCGCGGCTTGCGCCGCGACGACCCGC
The DNA here is from genome assembly GCA_023150345.1 of Aquabacterium sp. Classification (GTDB taxonomy): domain Bacteria; phylum Pseudomonadota; class Gammaproteobacteria; order Burkholderiales; family Burkholderiaceae_C; genus Pseudaquabacterium. The sequence goes on along the minus strand of JAKLLB010000061.1, from coordinate 21,074 downwards.
CACGGTGAGATCGGCGGGTCCTTCTCCCTCAGTGCGGCTGCTTCCTCGCGGGACAGCCTCTTGAAGGATGCGTCTGCCGCCTCATCTTCCTGCTCGGGCCAGCTCGCTGGTCCTGCCGTTGCGCGGCCTCTTGTGACGTCGGCCCGCTGTGGCATTGCAGATTACGCTCGGTTTCGGCAAACCTGAGAAGTATACGTGGAAACCCGGGCCCGCCAAAAGGGGCCGCAGCGGCAGCGTGTCGACGGCCCGGATTCAGGCCGCCTGGCCCACGTGCGCTGCCGGCCGCGCTACAGCCGCGCAAAGGACACCGGCAGGCCTGGCACATCCACCCGCCAGTGCAGCACACAGCCGGCCCAAGGCTGGGCGGCCAGTTCATCGGCGGGGCGCTTGTCGCGCGCGGTCGTGACATACAAGGTGCGCAGGTCGTCGCCGCCGAAGCAGGGCATGGTGGCGCATCGCACCGGTAGGTGAACCTCCTGAAGCACGCGGCCATCGGGCGCCAGCCGCAGCACGCGCTGCCCCTCGAACATGGCGACCCAGTACGCGCCTTGGCTGTCCACTGTCGCGCCGTCGGGCCGGCCGCCGTAGGTGGTCAACGGCTGCTGCGGCTCGCGCAGATCGAACTGGCGCAACAGTTGGCGTGCGCCGGCGCAGCGGCCTTCGGGGTCGAGCTCGAGCCGGTACACCGCATGGGCCGTCGTGTCCGTCCAGTAGGCGGTGCGCCGATCGGGGCTGAAGGCCAGTCCGTTGCTGACCGTGATGCCCTCGGCCACGCGGTCGAGTCGCCCGCTGTCGAAGCAATAGAGCGCCGCGTTGGGTTGGCGCTGGTCATCGAGTGTTCCGACCCAGAACCGTCCAAACGCATCGGCCTTGCCGTCGTTGAATCGCTGCGAACCAGGGTCGTAGGGCGGCGGCGCCACCTCGTAACGTTGGCCGGTGGCGGGATCGAAGCGCCACAACCCGTCACGCATGGCGATGAGCAGCGCGCCATCATCGAGCGGCGCCATGCTGCCGGGCTCTGAAGGCAGCGGCCACTGCGCGTGCCGCCCGGAGTCGGGATGCCAGCGGTGAAGCGCGCGGCCGGGGATGTCCAGCCAATACAGGCTGTGCTCCAGCGGATGCCAGAACGGCGACTCACCCAACCGCGACGGTGGCACCGGCAAGGGCTGGATGTCGGGCGGCGCACAGCGAGTCGACGCCACTGCTGACGTGGGGGCACCCATGGTTCCGCCACCCATGGCAGGTTCAGATGGCGCCGACATCGAGCCGCACCCAGGCCTCCAGCGATTGACCGGCTTCAAGTGTGCGCATGCCGTGCGCGGCAGGCTCGGCCATGTGCAGCGCATTGCTGACATGGCTGACCGGCTCGACGCAGTAGTGGTCGGCATCGGACGGCGTGGACACCACCAGGTACGGCAGCGACGACGTCAGGCGCAGCGACAACTTCTCGTCGCGCAGCCGCGCGGCGCCGGTCCAGCCTTCGAAACAGTGGTCGAACGCCAGGTGCGCGACGTCGCCGTCGATGCCCGAGTGGACGACGCGACGCGTCGGCAACTGGTCCGGACCGGTTTCCCAGCGCTGCGCGACCTCGGCGTGCAGCCGACTGCGCGCTCGCTTCGGAAAGCGAGGTTGCCAGCCCATGCCGGCGGGAGCGGGCCGGTCGCCGGTGTTGCGGAGAACCAGATGCAGCTCGAGCGCCGTGGGTGACAGCACCAGCCGCTGAGAAAAGTGGAAATCGAACGGCCAATCGGCGTCGGCGCGGTGCTCCAGTTCGAGCTCGGCGCGGTGGCTCTCGGCACCCCGCACCCGCCACGGGCGCTGCCAGGCCAGGCCGTGCATGGGGTAAGGCGACCCGGGCGCATTCAGGCGCAGCGCATGGTCGCGGCCATGCCAGCGGAACCGCCCTGGGCCGATGCGGTTGCAGTAGGGCGCCATCACGAATGCGCCGGCCTGGGCCGATGACTCGATGGCGCGGGCATCACCGCCGCGCAGCACGGGCAGGTCATTGCGCCACAGGCCGGCTATCGCGCCCCCCAAATCGGGCCGCAGCGCCAGGCGCAGCGGCCCGCTGCTCAGTTCGAGGACGGTGGAGGCATCTGTCATGGGGTATGGGCCCGCAGAATCGGGTCGCTGGTGAGGTATCGGGCATGACCGGCTCGTGGAGGCACCGGCAGCGGTCATCGGCGCTCCCGCAGCGCCAGATCCACCTTCAGGTAGTGCGCGCCGGGGATGGGGTTGTAATAGTACGGCGGCACCTCCTCGAAGCCCAGCGACTGGTACAGGCCGCGGGCGGCCTCCATGTCGTCGAGCGTATCCAGCAGCATGTGCGAGTAGCCGGCCTCGGTGGCGCGATCGATCAGGGCCTGCGCCAGCACGCGCCCCAGTCCGAACCGGCGGAACGGCCGGCGTACGTACAGGCGCTTCATTTCGCAGGCGTTGGGATAGTCGACGTCGGCCAGCCGCCGATAGGCGCCGCAGCCGGCCAGTTCATCGTCGACCCATGCCAGCAACAGCAGGCCCGAGGGCGCCGCATACTCGCCCGGCAGCGCGGCCAGCTCGGCCTCGAAGTTCTGGAAGCACAGGTCGACGCCCAGGCCGGCGGCGTACTCGCGAAAAATCGTGCGGGTGTCGCCCAGCAACTGCGGTGTGTCAGGCGGCTGCAGGCGTATGTCGGGCGCTGGCATCGGGCCGAAGCGAGTGGGCGGGTGCGGGCGCGCCAGTCTAACCGCCGAGCCTCGCGATGGCGACAGCCAGCGCGGCGCCCACGGCCAGCGCCACCAACGCCCGCACACGGGTCCGCAGCGTGTCGGCACTGGGCATCACCGCGCCCGCCAGCTGCTTGTCGCCGCGCAGCATGGGCGTGACCAGGTCGTTGCCCCGGACCCGGTAGCTCACGATGGCCACCACGTGCAACACCACCAGCGCCAGCAGCGCAGCCAGGCCCGGCCCCTTGTGCCAGGCTGTCGCCGCCAGGCCGGTGGCAGTGGCGACGAAACGGTTGAGCGGCCCGGTCGTGGCGATCTCGTCATCGGCCAGCAGACCGGTGGACACCTGAACCGCCAGCACCACGAGCATCGCCCAGACGGAGTAGCCGCCCAGCGGGTTGTGGCCCACGTCGAAGCGCTCGTTCGCCCGGGGCGTCGACCGGAAATAGCGCCACGCCGCGGCCGGACCGTAGGAAAACTGCGCAAAGCGCGACCAGTGCCCGCCGGCCACGCCCCAAAGGAGGCGGAACACCAGCAGCGCCAGGACGCACAGGCCCAGCCGCATGTGCCACACCAGGGCGTTGCCACCGGTCTTGCCGGTGATCACCAGGCCCACCACGGCCAGCACCAGCGCCCAGTGGAACACCCGGGTGGGCAGGTCCCAGACGCGCACCGGGCGCAGATCGGAGGGCAGCGTGTTCATTCGGGTGGGGTCGCCTCGCGCCGACGAAGCCCGCCGGCGCTGGGCCTGCACGATAGCGCAATCCGCACGGACGCGCGCCGGGTGGGATGGCCGCTGCGCTGCCGCGCGACGATGCAAGCCCCCGTCCAGCAGTCGGACACCCCGCGCTGCCTACACTGCTTCGCACCCAGTGGCATGCCAATCGTGGCGTGCCCAGGCACGCAAGGAGACAGCCCATGCACAAGAAGACGCTCGTGGCGGCGCTGGCCACGCTCGGGACGCTGGCCAGCCTGCCGGCCGCCGCGCAGTTCCAGAAGCCCGAAGATGCCATCAAGTACCGCCAGGCGGCCTTCACGGTGAGGGCCAACCACTTCGGTCGGGTGGCGGCCATGGCACAGGGCAAGGCGCCCTTCGACGCCAAGGCGGCGGCCGACAACGCGCAGATCGTGGCGACGATGTCGCGCCTGCCCTTCGCCGGCTTCACGGAAGGATCGGACAAGGGCATGCCGCACCGCGCCAAGCCGGAAATCTGGAAAGAGTCAGCCAAGTTCAAGGCCGCCGCCGACAAGATGCAGGCGGAGGTGGCGAAGTTCGAAGCGGCCGCGAAGGGTGGCAACCTCGACGCCATCAAGGCTGCGGTGGGTGCGGTGGGCAACTCGTGCAAGGCCTGCCACGACGATTTCCGCGCCGAGAAGTACTCGAACTGACGTTGCAGCGCGGCGGCGCAGCAACGCAGCCGCTCGCAGGCCGCACGTCGTCAGGGTTTCGGGCCGGGTTCAGCGAACCCCAGCACCACGCGGCGGGTCTGGGCCGACTTCTTCTCGACCTTGGTGACCACCACGGCGCCGACCTCCGCCGTGTTGGCCACGTGCGTGCCGCCGCACGGCTGCAGGTCGACACCCACGATCTCGAGCACGCGCACCTGTCCCTGACCGCGCGGTGGCTGAACGCTCATGCTGCGCACCAGGCCCGGGTTGGCATCGAGTTCGGCTTCGCTGATCCAGCGCTGGCGCACCGCACTGGCCTGCGAGACCAGCCGGGCGATGCCCTCGGTGAGTGCCTGCTTGTCCAGCGGTTCGGCCGTGTGGAAGTCGAGCCGGGCATAGCCGGCGGTGATGGAGCAGCCGTCCACCGGGTGCGGCACGAGCGCGCACAGCAGGTGGGTGGCGGTGTGCAGGCGCATGTGCCGGTGTCGGCGGGCCCAGTCGATCTGCGCGGTGACCGCATCGCCCACCGACCAGCCGTCGAGGCTGGCGCCTGCGGCCGGCACATGGACCACACGGCCGGGCTCGGCGCCCTTGCGGGTATCGGCGATCGCGATCTCACGGCCAGCCGCATGTCGCAACACGCCGGCGTCACCCGCCTGCCCGCCGCCGTGGGGGTAGAACACCGTGCGGTCCAGCTCGATGCCCTGTTCGCCGATGGCGGTGATGCGGGCGTCACAATGGGCCAGGTAGGCATCTTCGCGGAACAACAGGTCGGTGGTCATAGCGTGATGCTGCCATCGATGAGCGGGCAGATGTCGCCGCCGATCCAGATGTCGGCATCGAGCGCATGCACCTGCACCCGGCCCGCACGGCCGAGCGCGGCCCCCTGAGAGACACAGTAGCGCGCGGGTGCGAGGCCTTCACCGATCAGCCACTGCGCCAGGCCGGCATTCAGGCTGCCGGTCACCGGGTCTTCCGGCACGCCCAGGTCGGGCACGAAGGCGCGCACCTCGAATGCGCACTCGCTGCCGGCCGGGAACGGACCGATCACGCCCAGCTTGAGGCCCCTCATCACGCCGAAGTCGGGCTGCAGCGCCAGCACGGTGCCGGCATCGGCCAGCCACGCGGCCATCCAGCCCGGACCGTTGTCGATCCACTGCACGCGCTGCACCGCTGCGGCAGGCAGGCGCAAGGCCGCCTGCACTTGGTCGCGCAGCGCAGGCTCAACCGGCCCGGCGCGCCTCAGCGGCGGCGCGGCGAAGGCCAGGCGATCGCCGTCGCGGCGCACCCTCACCAGGCCCACGCCGCACTGCTGGACCACCTCGTCCGTGCGCCGCGGACGCCCGCCCGCAGCGAGCCAGGCGTGACAACTGCCCAGCGTCGGATGCCCGGCAAACGGCAGTTCGCCACCCGGCGTGAAGATGCGCACGCGGTAGTCGGCGCCGGGGTCATCCGGCGGCAGCAAGAAGGTGGTTTCCGACAGGTGGGTCCAGCGCGCCACTGCCGCCATCGTGGCGTCGTCCAGGCCCTGCGCGTCGTGCACCACCGCCAGCGGATTGCCACGCAAGGGCTGCCGCGTGAAGACGTCGACCTGCGAATAGCGCCGAACTATGGTCATGTCGAAGCCCCCTGGGCCTGATGATTAGAGATTGCCGACAGATGCATGCCAGGTGCGAACGTTTTGACCGCATTGCGAGCCAATTGCCATCACAGGTGCACTGAGCGCGCGGTCGATGGTCGCACCACTGAGTACCCAGCACTGCGCCTGGCGGGGTGCGCCCGCGGGGTGGCCCGGTTGCCTCACGGTGTCGCCTCGGCCAGCGCGTCCAGGTGTTCGCGCAACACCCGGCCGAGCACGGCCACGCCGTCGGCGATGTCCAGCGGTGACAGGGTGACGAACGACAGCCGCAGCGTGCGCGGATCGGGCGCGTGGGCGTAGAAGGCCGCACCGGGCACGAAGGCGATGCCTGCCTCCACCGCCAGCGGCAGCAGGGCCATCGCATCGCAGCCGGCCGGCAGCTGCACCCAGAAGAACATGCCGCCCTGCGGCGCCCGCCACTGGCAGCCGTCGGGCAAATGGCGCGCCAGCGCCTGCGCCATGGCGTCGCGCTGGGCACGGTAGCGCTCGCGGATGGTCGGGATGTGTCGATCGAGGAAGCCGTCGCGGATCACCTCGTAAACCACACGCTGGTTGAAGCCGGGGCTGTGCAGGTCGGCCGCCTGCTTGGCCTGCAGCAGCTTGGGGCACAGCGCCTCGGGCGCCACCACGTAGCCCAGCCGGAAACCCGGCGCCAGCACCTTCGAGAACGAGCCCAGGTAGATCGTGCCTTCGGGCCAGCGCGCGGCCAGCGGCGCCGGCGGCGGCTCGTCGAACCACAGGTCGCCGTAGGGGTTGTCCTCGACCAGCGGCACGCCGGCGCGCTGCGCCGCGGCCACCACATCGGCGCGGCGCGAGTGCGGCATCACGCGGCCGGTGGGGTTCTGGAAGTTGGGCAGCACGTAGGCGTAGCGCGTGCCGGGGGCATCGTGGCGCAGTGCCGCGATGGCCTCGGGCAGCGGACCGTCGCCGTCGCTGGCCAGACCCACGTACTGCGGCTCGTAGGGGTTGAAGGCCTGCAGCGCGCCCAGGTAGGTGGGCGTCTCGACGGCCACCGGCGCGCCGGCGTCGATCAGCACCTTGCCGACCAGATCCAGCCCCTGCTGCGAGCCGGTGGTCACCAGCACCTGTGAGGCCTGCACCGCCATGCCGCTGGCGTTCAGCCGCTCGGCCACCCAGTCGCGCAGCGGGCCGTAGCCTTCGCTGGCCGAGTACTGCAGCGCCTCGCGCGCGGTGGTGGCGAGCACGCGGGCGCAGGCCTCGCGCATGGCCTCGACCGGGAAGGAATCCGGCGAGGGCAGGCCGCCGGCCATCGACAGCACGCCGGGGCGCTCGGTCACCTTCAGGATCTCGCGGATGATCGACGGGTTCATGCGCGCGCTGCGGCGCGCCTGGGTCCACAGGCTCATGGGCAGGTACTTTCGGGTTTGGGTGAGGTCATGATGATGCGCCCGCGGACGTCGCGCGCGGCGCCACCGCACCCAGCCGACGCGAAGCCGCCACGGTGAGCAGCACCGCCAGCGCAAAGGCGATGGTGGCGGCATCCAGGGATTCGCCCAGCAGCGGCACGGCCAGCAGCATCGACAGGAAGGGCTGCAGCAGTTGCACTTGGCTGACGCGCAGGGCGCCACCCAGCGCCAGGCCGCGGTACCAGGCGAAAAAGCCCAGCCACATCGAGAACACCGCCACGTAGCCGAAGCCCAGCCAGGCCGACGGCCGCACCGGCACCGTGGGGAAGGTGTGCCAGGCCCAGGGCAATGTGAGCGGCAGCGAGATCACCAGCACCCAGCTGATCACCTGCTCAGGTTCCAGGGGTGGTGCCGCACCGGGTGCCGCGGGAGCCGACAGGCGCGCGCCCTGCACATAGCCGACCGCGGCGCTGAACACGGCCGCCAGCAGCAGCGCATCGGCCGCTTGCAGCCGCGCGCCGCCCTTCCAGGCGGCGTAGCCCATCACCAGCGCGCTGCCGACCAACGCGCAGGCCCAGAAGGCGGCGCTGGCCCGCTGGCGCAGCAGCAACGCCGCCACCCCGGCCGTGGCGATGGGCAGCACGCCGGTCACCACCGAGGCATGGATGGCATCGACATGCAGCACCGCGTAGCCCAGGCACAGTGGCCAGCCGAAGACCACCCCGGCGGCGGTGATGGCCAGCGCCGGCCAGTGCTGGCGCGCCGGCAGCGGTGACCGCCGCCAGGCCAGCCAGCCCAGCGCCAGCAGCCCGGCCACGGCGGCCCGGCCGATGGCGACAAAGGCCGCGGGCAGTTGCGCGTCGGTGGCCGGCCCGCTGGCCAGTCGAGTCATCGGAATCGAGAACGCGAAGATCAGAACACCCAGCGCGCCAAGCAGCCAGCCGCGGGCCTCGCGGCGGCGAGCCTCGTTCGCCGGATCGTGGGGCGGATCGACTGCGGTCACCATGGCGCACAGTCTAGGGGCGGCAACGGTACACGAGCAGTACACTTGCCGACACAAACCGTCAATCTGTACTGCGAGCGGCACCAGTACAACAACCGGCGTCAGCCGTCACCCAAGCGCATGAACTCACCTCGCGACCTGCCCGCTCATCTGCTGCGAGACGGCAGCGCCCACACCCTCGGGCAGCAACTGGCCGCCTGGTTCGGCGAGCGCATCCGCCTGCGCGCCCTGGCCCCCGGCGCGCGGCTGCCCTCGGTGCGCGCCTGCGCCCACACCCACGGCGTGAGCCCGAGCACGGTGGTGGCGGCCTACGATCTGCTGCAGGCACAGGGGCTGGTGGAGGCCCGCCGGCAGCGTGGCTTCTTCGTGCGGGATCCGCGCCCCCGGCCGACGGGCCACACCGCACCGGCCTCAACGCCGGTGGCGTTGCAGGCGCCGGTGGACGCCACGGCGCTGATCCGCGGCATGTTCCAGCGCGGCCCGGCCCAGGGCGGCCCCGGCCTGGGCACGCTGCCCGAGCCGTGGCTGGACGGCAGCCTCATCGAGCGCGCGCTGCGCCGCGCGATCGGAGGCGCCGGCGACGCCTTGCGCTACGGCGATCCGGCCGGCGATCCGCCGCTGCGCGAGGCGCTGGCGCAGCGCCTGGCGGGCGAGTTGGGCATCGCCGCGACACCGGGCCAGATCGTCACCACCGTCGGGGCGACACAGGCGCTGGACATCGTGGCCCGCACCCTGTTGCGCCCCGGCGACGCCGTCTTGGTGGATGACCCCGGCTGGGCGGTGGAGTTCGCCCGTTTCACCCAGTTGGGGATGCGCCTGCTGCCGGTGCCGCGTGGCCCGCAGGGGCCCGATCTGGCGGTGTTGGAGCAGTTGCTGCAAGCCCACCGGCCGCGGCTGTATGCCACGGTGTCGGTGCTGCACAACCCGACCGGGCAGTCGCTGTCGCTGGCGGCGGCGCACCAGGTGCTCAAGCTGGCCGACACCTATGACCTCACCATCGTCGAAGACGACACCTATGCCTGGCTGGCACCGGCGCATGCGCCACGGCTGGCGGCGCTGGATGGCCTGCAGCGCACGGTCTACGTGTCGGGATTCTCGAAGATCCTGGCGCCCAACTGGCGGGTGGGTTACGCCGCAGCCTCGCCTGCCCTGGCGCAACGGTTCATCGACACCAAGCTCGTGATGACGCTGACCTCGCCGGCGCTGATGGAACGCGCCGTGGCCTGGTGCCTCGACCAGGGACTGCTGCGCCGCCACGCCGAGCGGGTGGCCGAGCGCCTGCAGGCCGCCCGCCCGCGCGTGACGCGCCTGGCCCTCGAGGCTGGCTGCCAGTATGCGACACCGCCGCAGGGGCTGTTCGGTTGGGTGGACACCGGGGTGGATGCGGACGTGCTGGCGGCACGCATGGCCACCCAGGGCTGGCTGCTGGCGCCGGGCAGCCTGTTCCACGCCAGCGCGCAACGGGACAGCCGCATGCGCATCAATTTTGCGAGTTCTCAAGATCCGCGCTTCTGGCAGCAATTTGCGGCGACGCGGCGTGAACTGATACGCGTTGAACCCGGTTGATCCCGCGAATCCGGGGGGCGAAGATACGCAAGGTCACCACTTGTGTCGATGCGCAAGCGTACGATGTTCGGTCACGCTTTCGCCTGTCATGTTTCGCTCCACGCTGCCCCAAGGGGCCCCCGATCTGATGCGCGTCAGCGAGTTCCGTCGCTACCTCGACGAACTCGACCAGCTGCACGGCACCGACGCCGCGAATTCGCGGCTGACCTCGCTCAGCCCGTCGCTGTTGCAAGACTTGCAACGGTTCGAACAGCGCGGCCAGCAAAGCGAACTGCTCGAGGTATTGGCCGCGGCGGTGCGCCACGGTCAGCCGCTGGCCATCCACCTGCAATGGGGCGACCAGGTCGTCACGCTGACCATCTTCCCGGCGCAGAAGCTCGCGCACTGCGCGCTGCCCATGCACCGCTTCATGGCCAGCCGGCTGTCGGACCTGCAGGTGCTGCAGGTCGAACGCGCCACGCTGCGCACCCCCGGCGAGGGCCCGCAGGGCCTGGTCGGTGATGCCGAGCTGTACGCGCCGCTGGCCCCCGTGCTGTGGGCCATGGCCATGCGCGGCGCCCGTGACACCCTGCTGCCCGAGATCGCCGGCCAGGCGGCCTACCGCGTGGCCCCGGGCGTGAGCTTCGACGGCATGGACCTGCCCACCGTGCTGTCGCGCGCCATCACCCGGCTGCGCCGCCAGACCAGCAACCTGCGCGAAATCTGCGACTTCTCCGGCATGGACCGCGAGCGCGCACAGCGGCTGCTCAACGGCATCTACCTGCAGGCCGGCCTGATCGTCAGCCGCACGCACCCGGCGGCCACCAACGAAGGGTGGCTGGGGTATCGGTAGGCAGACGCGGCATGCGGCGGGCGTCGCCACGCGCCGCGCGTCGTGATCAGCGGATGAATCGCCCGCCCGGGCCCACGATCAGCAGCTCGACAAAGCTCGAACCGTGGTGGTTGTGAGGCCCGAAGGCCAGCGTGTAGCCGCCGAAATCGAGCTTGCCCAGCCCTTCGATGGTGTTCACCAGGCCCTGGCTGGTCAGTGACTTGCCGGTGCGACGCATCATCTCGAGCAGCAACCGCAGGTTGAGATAGCCGAAGAAGTGGTCGAAGTCCACCGGCAGCCGGGCACGCTCCATGGCCGCGGCGTAGTCGCGCGTGAGCGTGCTGGTGGCGCGCATGGGATAGGGCAGGATGTTGGTGAAGGCAAGCCCGCGCGCGTCATCGCCCAGCGCCTGCAGCAGTGCCTTGGAGTTGGCGATCGAGGGGCAGTAGATCGGCACGCCCAGTTGCGCTCGGGCGGCGCGCACGAACGGAACGAGCGCGGGTCCGAAGGCCATGAAGATCAGCGCCTGCGGGGCCGCCGCGGCCAGCGCCTGGACCGTGGTCGCCGACTGCGCCCCGGGGATGTCCAGCGGCGCCTTGGCCACCAGCGTGGAGCCGGCCTCGCGGCAGGCCTCCTCGACCACCGGCAGCATCAGCTGACCGAACGGGCTGTCGTGGTAGGCCAGCGCGATCTGCGTGCGGCCAACGGTGGCCAGATTGCGCACCATCTGCACCACCTCGTCCCGGTAGCTCGCCATCAGCGTGAAGAAGTACGGATGATGCCGGGCGCGCAATGCAGGCGCGCCGGTGTACACCCCCACCAAGGGCACCTTGCGTTCGGACAGCGTTGGCAGCACCGCACCGACGTTGGCAGTGCTGGCCAGACCGAACAGCACCGAGGCGCCGTGTGTATCGATCAGCGTGCGTACGTTGTCCACGCACCGCTTGGGGTCGTAGGCATCGTCCAGGGTCACCAGCCGCACCCGGCGCCCGGCCACGCCGCCGCGCCGGTTGAACTCCTCCAGCGCCAACTCCTGTCCCTTGACCACGTTGGTGAAGGTACCGGCCAAGGTCCCGCTGAGGTGTGCGCTCTGGCCAATGACGATCTCGCCACCCGGCCCCGGTGTGGGCGGTGCCGCCCATGCCGGGGACGCCAGCGCCGCGGCGCCGGCCAACCAATGACGTCGCTGCAAACCGACACCCATGTCGTGCTCCTGTTCAGGTGTGAAGCCGCCCCTGTCGGGGTGATGACGAGCCTGGCGCATGGAGACCGACTCGAGTGCCGGCAGTGGGCCACCACGGCGACGTGTGGCTTGTCGCCCAAGCTACAGCCTGCTGGTTTCCACGGGGGTGCGCGTCGGCGGTCACGCGCACTTCGTCACGGGCGCCCGTGCGCCGGGGTCGCGGCGCTCGAGCGCCTGCTCAGCGCTGCTGGGCGCCCAGGGCCTCCCAGCGTTCGAGGGCGGCCATCAGCAGCTCCTCGATCTGGGCATAGCGCGCCTGCAGCTCGGCCACCCGCTGCGGCTCTCGGGTGTAGAGCTCGCTGCCGGACAGCCGCTCGGCGATCGCCGCCTGCTCGGCCTCGAGCGCCTCGATGCGCCCGGGCAGCTCATCGAGCTCGCGCTGCTCCTTGTAGCTGAGCTTGGTGCGGGGCCGCGGGGCCGCCGGCGGGGCCTCGGCCACGGCCGGTGCCGCCCGGCGCTCGACGACGGGCGCAGCCCGCGCCCGCGAGCGCTCGCGCTGCACTCGCCAGTCCTCGATGCCGCCCTCGTAGTCGCGCCACAGGCCGGGGCGCAAGTCACCCTCCCAGGCAATCAGGCTGGTGACGACGTTGTCGAGGAAGGTGCGGTCGTGGCTGACCAGAAACACCGTGCCGGCATAGCCCTGCAGCAGTTCCTCCAGCAGCTCGAGCGTGTCGATGTCGAGGTCGTTGGTGGGTTCGTCGAGCACGAGCACATTGGCCGGCAGCGCGAACAGCCGCGCCAGCAGCAAACGGTTGCGCTCGCCACCCGACAGCGTGCGCACCGGGGCGTTGGCGCGCTCGGGCGCGAACAGGAAGTCGCCCAGGTAGCTCATCACGTGCTTGCGCACCCCGCCTTGCTCGATCCAGTCGCTGCCCGGGCTGATGGTGTGGGCCAGCGTGGCCTCGAGATCGAGGCCGGCGCGCATCTGGTCGAAGTAGGCCACCTGCAGCTGGGTGCCGCGGCGCACGCTGCCGCTGTCGGGCGCCTGCTCGCCCAGGATCAGGCGCAGCAGGCTGGTCTTGCCGGCACCGTTGGGCCCGATCAGGCCGATCTTGTCGCCGCGCAGCACGGTGGTGGTGTAGTGGTCGATGACGATCCGCCGGCCACCATCGGGGGCCGGGTAGGACAGGCTCACGTCCTGCAGCTCGGCCACCAGCTTGCCGCTGCGCACGCCGGCATCGAGCTCCAGCCGCACCTGCCCCAGGCGCTCGCGCCGCGCCGCGCGCTCCTGGCGCAGGCGCTGCAGCCGCGCCACCCGCCCGACGCTGCGCGTGCGCCGCGCCTCGACGCCCTTGCGCACCCACACCTCTTCCTGCGCCAGCAGCTTGTCGGCGCGCGCGTTCTCCAGCGCCTCGGCATCGAGCTCGCGCTCCTTGCCGGCTTCGTAGTCGCGCCAGCGGCCCGGGTAGCTGCGCAGTTGGCCGCGGTCGAGCTCGACGATGCGGGTGGCCACGGCGTCGATGAACGCGCGGTCGTGCGAGACGACGACCAGCGCGCCCTGCCACTCGACCAGCAGGGCCTGCAACCACTCGATGGCATCGAGGTCGAGGTGGTTGGTGGGTTCGTCCAGCAGCAGCACGTCGGGCCGCGCCACCAGCGCCTGGGCCAGCGCCACCCGCTTGCGCGTGCCGCCCGACAGCGCCTCGATCGGCGCCTCGGGGTCGAGCTGCAGCCGCTGCAGCGCCTCGGTCACGCGCTGCTCCCAGGTCCAGCCGCCAAGCGCCTCCAGGCGCGACTGCAGCTCGTCGAGCTCGTGCGGATGCGTGGCCGCTGCCGGGTCGGCGGCCAGCGCCTCGTAGCGCCGGCGCAGCGCCCGCGGCTCGGCCAGCGTCTGGCCCACGGCTTCGAACACCGTGGCGTCGGCGTCGAACTGCGGCTCCTGCGGCACATAGTGCACGCGCAGGCCCTGCTGCAGTTGCAGCGTGCCGTCGTCCAGGCGCTCCAGCCCGGCCAGCACCTTCAGCAGCGACGACTTGCCACTGCCGTTGCGCCCGATCAACGCCACCCGCTCGCCGGGTTCCAGTGCAAAGGCGGTGTGGTCGAGCAGCGCCCAGTGGCCGTAGGCGAGCTGTGCGTTCAGGAGATTGAGCAGGGCCATGGGACCGATTGTCGCGGGCGCGGTGCAACGCCCGGCGCAGCGGCCCCGGAGCGCGCCGTCAGGTGCGCGTCTTCAGGTGCGCGCCGTCCAGCCGACCGCCTGCTGCAGCGCGTCGATGAACATGGCGGCGACGTCGAAGCCGGTCTGGTCGGTGATTTCCTGGAAGCACGTGGGGCTGGTGACGTTGATCTCGGTGAGGCAGGCGCCGATCACGTCCAGGCCCACCAGCAGCAGGCCGCGCGCGGCCAGCACCGGGCCGAGCGCGCTGGCGATCTCGCGGTCGCGATCGCTGAGCGGCTGGGCCACGCCCTTGCCGCCGGCGGCGAGGTTGCCGCGGATCTCGCTGCCCTGCGGGATACGGGCCAGCGCGTAGGGCACCGGAGCGCCGCCGATCAGCAGCACGCGCTTGTCGCCGTGGACGATTTCGGGCAGGTAACGCTGCACCATCAGCGTGCGTGCGCCCTGCTGGTTGAGTGTCTCGATGATGGAGCCCAGGTTCAGGCCATCGGCACCGACGCGGAAGATGCCCATGCCGCCCATGCCGTCCAGCGGCTTGAGGATGATGTCGCGGTGCTCGGCATGGAAGGCGCGCACCGCGGCGTCGCTGCGCGTGACCAGCGTGGGCGCGATGTACTGCGGGAACTCCAGGATCGCCAGCTTCTCGGGATGGTCGCGCAGCGCGGCCGGCGCGTTGAACACCCGAGCGCCCTCGCGCTCGGCCTGGCCCAGCAGGTGGGTGGCGTAAAAGTATTCGCTGTCGAATGGCGGATCCTTGCGCATCAGCACCGCATCGGCATCGGCCAGTGCGAGCTCGGCCTGGGCGGCCACCTCGAACCACCGCTCGGCATCGCCCGTGAGGCTGATGCCGCGGGCGGCGCGGGCCACCACGCGGGCGTCGCGCCGCCACACCAGGTCGGCCGGCTCGCAGGCCCAGAGCTGATGGCCGCGCCGCGCCGCCTCGCGCATCATCGCGTAGGTGGTGTCTTTGTAGGTCTTGAACGACTCCAGCGGGTCGGCAACGAACAACAGCTTCATGGGCGGGCTCATCGCTGGGCTTGGGCGGGCCGCCAGTGTTGCACAGCCAGCGCCACGCTGCCGGCGACCACACCCCAGAAGGCCGAACCGATGCCGGCGATCGAGACGCCCGACAGCGTCACCAGGAAGGTCAGCGCCGCGGCGTCGCGGTGGTGTTCGTCTTTCAGCGCCACGGCCAACCCGCCGGCGATGGTGCCCAGCAACGCCAGGCCCGCCACCGCCGCCACCAGCTCGCGCGGGAATGCCGCCAGCAGCCCCGCTACCGCGCCGCCGGCCAATCCCAGCGCGGTGTAGAACAGGCCTGCGAACACCGAAGCCGGCCAGCGCCGGCCCGGCTGCTCATGGGCCTCGCGACCCATGCAGATGGCCGCGGTGATGGCCGCCAGGTTGATGGCGTAGGCGCCGAAGGGCGCCAGAACCAGCGTCACCAGCCCGGTAGCGGTGATCACCGGCGAGATCGGCGGCCGGAAGCCCGCCGCACGCTGGGCCGCCACGCCAGGCAGGTTTTGCGACGCCATGGTGACGATGAACAGCGGCAGCGCCACACCCACCATCGCGGCAGGAGAGAACACCGGGCTCACCCACACCGGATGTGCCCAGTCGAGCGCGACCGCCTGCATTGCCAGCCTGCCCTGGGCGGCCGCCACCGCCACCCCGGCGACGAGCACGCCGGGCACCGCATAGCGCGGCCAGGCGCGCCGGCCCAGCAGGTAGGCCGCGGCCATCGCCAGCACCAGCAGTGGCGCGCCGCGCACCGCCAGCACCGCGTCCAGGCCGAATCGCGCCAGCACGCCGGCCAGCAGCGCCGCGGCCACCGCCATGGGCACGCGGTCCATCACCCGCTCGAACAGCCCGCTGGCGCCGGCGGCGGTGATCAGCAGCGCGCAGACGATGAAGGCGCCGGTGGCTTCGGGCAATCCCACGCCCTGGGTGGCGGCCAGCAGGGCCGCGCCGGGCGTGCTCCAGGCGGTGAGCACCGGCGCGCGGTAGGCCAGCGACAGCCCGATGCACGACACGCCCATCGCCAGGCCCAGCGCCCACATCCACGACGCCGTCTGCGCCGCGTTCGCACCCAGGGCCTGGGCGGCCTGGAAGACGATGGCCACTGAGCTGGTGTAGCCCACCAGCACCGCCACGAAGCCGGCCACCGCCGCCGGCAGCGACGCATCGTGCCGGAATTCACGCCACACATTACGCATCGCGCCAGCATATCGGGTGCGGGAACGGGCCCGCCGTGTCAACCTGCGGCGGTGCCCGGCCGATAAGCCACTGAACTGCCTCCCGGGATGTCCCATGTGCCGCCTGCTTGCCTACCTCGGTGATCCGATCCACCTCGACCAGCTGGTCTGCCTGCCGCAGCACTCGTTGCTGCGACAGGCACTGAACGCGGTGGAGGCCAAGGTCTCGACCAACGGCGACGGCTTCGGCATCGGCTGGTACGCCGAGCGCGAGGAGCCGGGTGTCTACCGCGAGGTGATGCCGGCGTGGTCGGACGAGAACCTGCTGTCGCTGTGCGCCACGCTGCGCTCGCACCTGTTCTTCGCCCATGTACGGGCGGCTACCGGCACGCCGGTGGCGCGGCAGAACTGCCACCCGTTCCGCCACGGCCGCTGGATGTT
>JAKLLB010000061.1:0-4589 GCA_023150345.1 Aquabacterium sp. | reverse complement strand
CAACGGCCAGATCGGCGGCTATGCCCGGGTGCGGCGCACGCTGGAGGCACGCCTGTCCGATGCCTTCTACGCCGCGCGCCGCGGCGCCACCGACTCGGAGCTGCTGTTCCTGCTGGCGCTGGCACGCATCGAGGCCGGCGAGACGCCGGATCAGGCGGTGCCCACCGTGCTCGACGACACCCTGGCCCTGATGAAGCGCGCCGGCGTCGCCGAGCCGCTGCGCTTTGCCGCCGCGCTGTCCGACGGCGAGCAGGTCTGGGCCTTCCGCTACTCCAGCGACAACCGACCGCCCACGCTGTACATCGGCGAGAGCGGCAACGGACGCATCGTCGCGTCCGAGCCGCTGGACGGCCGCGCCAGCGGCACCCGCAACTGGCAGGCCGTGCCCCCGGACAGCTGGGTGCACCTGTGCCGCGAAGGCGCGACGATCCGCGCCTGAGCGCGCCGGCGCAGGCACCGCGACCCGGGTGATACTTCGGCGCTGGATCGTCCAGCCGCCGACTCGATGCACACCCCCTGGTACACCCTTGACGCCGATGCCGCGGCGCAGCCGGTACTGCGGCTGTCGGGTGCCTGGCGCATGGCGCATCTGGCGGCCATCGAGCGGGCGTTGGCGCAGCTGCATCTCTCGGCCCCGCCGCGCATCGACGGCCGCGCGCTCGAGCAGATCGACTCCGCCGGCGCGCTGGTGCTGCTGCGTGCATTGCACAGTACCGGCGCTGCCGAGCCGAGCTGGGACGGGTTCGACCGCCTGCACCTGCGCATCATCGAGCGCGTGCGCCGCCAGATGGGCACGGCAGCCACCGCACCGCCGGCGCCCGAGACCGTGCTGGCCGAGCTGGGCCGGCACACGCTGGAGCTGGGGGCGCTGCTGCACGGCCACCTGAACTTCGGCGGCGCCACGCTGATGGCGCTGGGCGAAGTGATGCGCCGGCCGCGGCGGCTGCGCCTGCGCGAGCTCACGGTGCAACTCGAGCAGGCCGGCCTCAACGCCATCCCGGTGGTGGCGCTGGTGACGCTGCTGATCGGCGTGGTGATCGCCTACCTGCTCGGGCTGCAGGCGGAGAAGTACGGCGCCAACATCTTCGTCGTCGACGGCGTGGCCATCGGCGCCACGCGCGAGTTCGCGCCCATCATCGTGGCGGTGATCGTGGCCGGACGTTCGGGTGCGGCCTACACCGCGCAGCTGGGCTCGATGCGGCTGACCGAGGAGATCGACGCCATCCGCACGCTGGGCCTGTCGCCGATGCAGGTGCTGGTGGTGCCGCGGGTGCTGGCGTTGATGCTGGCACTGCCCCTGCTGGTGTTCGTGGGCGACCTCGCATCCATCGCCGGCGCCATGCTGATCGCCGAACCGATGCTCGGCATCACGCCGGCGGCCTTTCTGGCGCGGCTGCGCGAGTCGCTGGGACTGCACCACGTCGTGATCGGGCTGATCAAGGCGCCGGCGTTTGCGTTGTTCATCGCGATGATCGGCACGCGCATGGGCATGACGGTAGGCCGCGACACGCGCGCCGTGGGCACCGCGACCACATCCACCGTGGTGCAGGGCATCGTCGCCGTGATCCTGCTCGATGCGGCCTTTGCGGTGGTGCTGCAGGCGCTGGGCTGGTGATGCAAGCCGTTGCCGCGCCAGCACCAGACCCCGCGGCCGACCCCGGGCCGGCCGCGGTGATCGAGGTCGAGGGGGTCGTGACCCGCTTCGGCAGCCAGACGGTGCACGACGGCGTGAGCTTCACCGTTCAGCCCGGCA
This sequence comes from Aquabacterium sp., assembly GCA_023150345.1. Taxonomy (GTDB): domain Bacteria; phylum Pseudomonadota; class Gammaproteobacteria; order Burkholderiales; family Burkholderiaceae_C; genus Pseudaquabacterium. Next base: position 2,836 of record JAKLLB010000061.1, on the reverse strand, counting down.
CTCTGGTGGGGCTGATCGGCGCCAGCGGCACCGGCAAGTCGGTACTGCTGCGCGAGATGATCGGCCTGCAGCGCCCCACGGCCGGACGCCTGCGCCTGCTGGGCACCGACATGTGGTCTGCCCCGGCGGCCGAGGTCGATGCGGTGCGGCGACGCTTCGGCATGATGTTCCAGGACGGCGCCTTGTTCTCGTCGCTCACCGTGGCGCAGAACGTGGCGGTGCCGCTGCACGAGCACACCGCGCTGGATGCACAGACCATCGATGCCCTGGTGGCACTGCGCCTGCAGCAGGCCGGGCTGCCGGCGGAGGCCGGCGCCAAGATGCCCAGCGAGCTCTCCGGCGGCATGCGCAAGCGCGCCGCCATCGCGCGCGCCATCGCGCTCGAGCCCGAGATCCTGTTCCTGGACGAGCCGACATCGGGGCTCGATCCCATCACCGCCCGCGCCTTCGACCGCCTGGTGCGCTCGCTGGTCGACGAACTGGGGATCACGGTGTTCCTGGTCACGCACGACCTCGACACGCTGCTGACCAGCGTGGACCGGCTGATCGCGCTCACCCGTGGCACGGTGCGCGCCGACGGCCCGGTGCATGAGGTGATGCAGGTCGACGACGAGTGGCTGCGCACCTACTTCTCGGTGCGCACGCTGGTGGCCCACGATGCCGGGCACTCGACCACCGCGGCGTCGGTGGCAGCGCCGTCCACCCCCTGAATCGCCATCTTCGAAAGGCCCCGACATGGAAGCTGAGGCACGCTACACCCGGGTCGGCATCACCGTGCTGCTGCTGCTGGCGGCGCTGGTGGCCGCCGTGGTGTGGCTCAAGCATGTGGGCGGCCGGGGTGAGTACCGCCGCTACGTCATCCACTTCGAGCATCAGGCCCTGGATGGGCTCGACGTGGGTGCCGAGGTGTCGCTGCGCGGCATTCGGGTGGGCCGAGTGGAAGACTACGCGCTGTCGCCGGCCAAGTTCAACCGGGTTCGGGTGACCGTGCGCCTGGACCGCCGAGCACCGGTGTACACCAACACGGTGGCGGTGGTGTCGCGCAACTTCGTCACCGGCATCGCCTCGATCACACTGTTCACGCCCGAGCCACCCGGTGCCGTTCTGACCGACGCAGCCGACGGAGAGACCGAACCGCGCATTGCAGAGGGGCAGTCCGACGTACAGGAGATCGTCGGTCGCGTCAGCAAGGTGGGCGAGATGGCCAGCGTGACGCTGGCCCAGCTCAACCAGTTGCTGTCCAGCCAGAACCGCGACGATGCAATGGGCGCCGTGCGCGCCGTGCGCGACCTGGCCGTGGGCCTGAACCGCCGCATGGGCGCGCTCGAGCGTGCACTGCAGAACACCGCCTCTGCCATGCGACAGGTGGGCGCGGCAGCCGATCGGGTGGGCGCCGCCGGCGATCGCATCGCCGATGTGGCCGAGAACCTGGGCAACCAGGCCGATGCCACGCTGACCGATACCCGCACCGCCGTGGCCGATGCCCGGCGAGCCATCGACGACGCACGCCAGGCACTGCAGGCGATCCAGACCCAGACCGTGAGTACCGCGCGCCGCCTGGAAGACAGCGCCACCAGCGTCGACGACCAGCTCACGGCGGCCGTGGCCGACCTGCGCAGCACTGTCGACTCGGCAGGCCGTCTGCTCGACCGCCTGGCCGATCCGCGCGCCGCGCTGCTCGGTCCGGCACCCAATCAGCTCGGCCCCGGGGAGGCGAAGCGATGAAACCGATCACCAAGCCCGGTACCGCCCTCGGGCGCCGGCACCTGCTGTTGGCTGCATCGGCGCTGTCCGGCGCCGCGCTGGGTGGCTGCATGTCGCTGGGCGGCAGCGATCCGGTGCCCACGCTGCACCACCGCCTGCGCGATCCCGGCCTGGCGGCGACCCCAGCGCTCACCACGCCGTTGCGCGATGCGTTGCTGGTTCAGGCGCTGCCGGGCGGCACGCTGGTCGACACCCAGGCCATGGCCTATGCGCGCCAGCCCCATGTCTACGCCTACTACCAGCACGCGTTCTGGACCGATCGCCCGCTGCGCCAGGTGCCGCGGCTGCTGCAACAGCGCCTGCAGGCGCGAGGCGTCGCCACTGCGGTGGGCTTGATGGGTGAACCCCTGCGCGCCGACTGGCTGCTGACGGTGGCCGTGGACAGCCTGCACCACGATGCCAGCAGCGACCCCGGCGTGGGCCGCGTGGGGTTGACACTCGAATTGGTGGACCGACGCAGCCGCCAGCGCGCGGCACGGCGCAGCTTCACGACCGATGCCCCGCTGCCATCGGCCGATGCCACCGGCGCGGCCGCGGCGCTGTCGCAGGCCCTGGCGCGCGCGTTCGACGAAGCCGTGCCGTGGCTCGAGGACACGCTGACGCGCCTGCCCGCAACTGGCACACCGCGCCCGCCGGGCTCGGGCGCTCCGGGCTGACAGGTCGGCGCCGCGGCTGGGGCGGCCGGTCTGCCAGCCTCAGATCTCGACTTTGGCGCCGAGCTCGACGATCCGGTTGGACGGCAGATTCAGGAAGTCGGCCGCCGCCGCGGCATTGCGGTGCATGCTCGCGAACAGCTTCTCGCGCCACATCGCCATGCCTGCGCCGAAGGTGGGGATGACGATGTCGCGGCTGAGGAAGTAGCTGGTGTCCATCTCTGGCAGCGGTATGCCGCGGTCCTCCAGCAGCTTGAGCGCCTCGGGCACGTCGGGATCGTTCTTGAAGCCGAAGTGCAGCACGATCTGCCAGCAGTCATGGCCCAGCGGCTCCATCTCGATGCGCTTGTCGAAGCCGATCCACGGCACCTCGTGGTGCTTCACGGCCACGAACAGGTTGTACTCGTGCAGCACCTTGT
>JAKLLB010000060.1 GCA_023150345.1 Aquabacterium sp. | reverse complement strand
GGCGAGCACCGTGACGGCGCCGCTCGCCCCTGCATTGCGAGTGGCCACGGTGAACGAGGCCGACCCGATGGGGTGAGGCAGTACCAGCGGCCGGTCGGCCAGTGAAGGCAATGCTGCGGTGGCACCTGGAGGTGCGAGCTCAACGTTGACTGACAGGTCGGACTGCTGGGCCGATGCCGGAACGAGGGCACTGCTGACGCACACGGCCAGTACAAGAGCAACGCACCGAGCCATAGCCGCCCTCCCCAGACCGGGACCCCCCGAGGCGACCATTTTCCATATGCCCGAAGTCGGCGCAACTGCGCCGCCGAGAGCACACGGCCCCCGCGCCTTGCTGCATCCCGCCCCGGCTGTGGGTCCCGCGTCAGTGCGCGTGCCCCGCCCCGCCCGCGGCCATGGGCGTGAATCGTGCCTGCTCGGGCGCCTTCCCGGCGAGCGTGACCGACACCACGGCCTTGATGCCGGGCGCAGCCGCGTATCGCGCCATGCCCTTCAGGCGGTTGTCGCCATCGGGCGTCAGCGTCACCGCGACCTTGGTCTTGCCGGACAGCAAGGTGGCGCTGCCGGTGGCACCCGCTGAAGGAACCTGGGCGCCGGCATGGTCGGTGACATAGACGACGACCGGGCTGTCCTGCGCGCCCGTGGCGTCCTTGGCCAGCACCAACTCGAAGTGATAGGCGCCGGCCATCCGCATCTGGCCGCCGTGAGGCGCCTTCTGCTTGTCCAGTGTCGCGTCGTCGTGCGCCAGCGCGGCGCCACTGCCGATGGCCATGGCCACTGCTGCCAGGATCGGGACCAGGGACTTCATGGGTGCTCCTTTCGGGTCAAAAACTCGTTTGTTCCTGTTGCGCCAGCAGGTGCCTCAGCGGCTTCTCGCCCCACAGGCGAAACATCACGGGCGTGAGCAGGGTGTCCAGCAGCGTGGAGCTCACCAGGCCGCCGAAGATCACCACAGCCACCGGGTGCAGCACCTCCTTGCCCGGTGCGTCGGCCGACACCAGCAGGGGCACCAGCGCGAAGGCCGCGACCAGTGCCGTCATCAGCACGGGCGTCAGGCGCTCCAGCGAGCCGCGCACGATCATGGGGTCGCCGAAGGTCTCGCCTTCGAAGGCGCACAGGTTGATGTAGTGGCTGATCTTCAGGATGCCGTTGCGGGTGGCGATGCCCGTCAGCGTGATGAAGCCCACCAGCGCGGCCACGGAGAGCGGCTGGCCGGAGATCCACAGCGCCACCACGCTGCCGACCAGGGCCAGCGGGATGTTGCCCATGATGATGGCCGTCAGCACCGCCGAGCGGTAGCGGCTGTAGAGCACCAGGAAGATCATGGTCAGCGACACCAGGGCCAGCAGCGCGATCAGGCGCGCCGCATCCTCCTGCGCCTGGAACTGACCTTCCAGCGAAGTGAAGTAGCCCTCGGGCATGGCGCGCGCGGCCAGGTCGGCGCGGATGTCGGCGATCACCTGCGACATGTCGCGGCCATCGGTGTTGGCCGACAGCACGATGCGACGACGCGAGTTCTCGCGGCTGACCTGGTTCGGCCCTTCGCTGTCCTCGATCGTCGCCAGCTGCGACAGCGGCACATGGCCGGTGGGGGTCTCGATCAGCAGGTTGCGCAGCGCCTGCAGGCCGCGCCCGGCCTCCGGGAGCCGCACGACGAGATCGAACCGGCGGTTGCCTTCGACAATCTGCGTGATGCGCTCGCCTTCGATCATCTGCTCGAGCGACCGCAGCAGCGCCCCCGGCGCGACGCCGTGGCGGGCCGCCTGCTCGTAGTTCACGTGTATCTTGATCTGCGGGATGAGCACCAGCTTTTCGATCTGCAGATCGGTAACGCCAGAAATGCGCGCCAGTCGGGTGCGCAGGTCGTCTGCCAGGCCGCGCAGGGTGTCGAGGTCGTCGCCGTAGATCTTCAGCGCGATCTGCGCGCGCACACCGGAGAGCAGGTGATCCAGGCGGTGCGAGATCGGCTGGCCGACGTTGCTCGCCGCCGGCAGCAGGGCCAGGCGCGCACGCAGGTCGCCGATGATGGCTTCGCGGCTGCGCGCCGAGGGCTTCAGATCGACGTCGAGCTCGCTGTAGTGCACGCCCTCGGCATGCTCGTCGAGCTCGGCGCGGCCGGTGCGCCGGCCCACCAGCGTCACCTCGGGCACCTGAGCGATGAGCTTCTCGGCCGCTTCGCCGATGCGGTTGGACTCTTCCAGGGAGGTGCCGGGGTTGAGCAGCACGTTGACCGTCAGCGTGCCCTCGTTGAACGGCGGCAGGAAGGACCGCGGGAAGAACGGCACGCTGGCCGCCGCGGCAACCACGGCCGCCAACGCCACGGCCAGCAGCGCCCGGCCGTGGCCGAACGACCAGTGCAGCAGCCTGGCGTCCCAGCGCTTGAGCCAGTTCACCAGCGGGCTGTCGCCGGCGTGCAGTTGCTTCATGCGCGGCAGCAGGTAGTACGCCAGCACCGGCGTGACGGTGACCGAGACGACCATGCTCGCGAGGATGGAGACGATGTAGGCCACGCCCAGCGGAGTGAACAGCCGGCCTTCGATGCCTGGCAGCACGAACAGCGGCACGAAGACCAGCACGATGATGAAGGTGGCGTAGACGATGGCCGAGCGCACTTCCAGCGTGGCCGCGGCGATGACCTGCAGCACGTTTTGGCTGCGGCCGGCGGCTTGCGCCGTACCGCTCGCTTCGTTCACGTTGGCCTTCGCCGGAACGTGTTGCGCCTTCAAGCGGCGCAACACGTTCTCGACGCCCACGACGGCGTCGTCGACCAGCTCCCCGATCGCGATCGCCAGACCGCCGAGCGTCATGGTGTTGATGGACAAGCCGAAGTAGCGGAACACCAGCGCCGTCACCAGCAGCGACAGCGGGATCGCCGCCAGCGAAATGAGCGTGGTGCGCACGTTGAGCAGGAACAGGAACAGGACCACCGCGACCAGGATCGCGCCGTCGCGCAGCGCCTCCTCGACGTTGTTCACCGAGTTCTCGATGAAGCTGGCCTGCTTGAAGAGGAACTGCGGCGGCTCCATCCCGTGCGGCAATCCCTTGCGCAGCTCGTCGAGCGCCCGCTCGACCTCGCGCGTGAGCCGCACGCTGTCCGCGGCTGGCTGCTTCTGCACCGACAGGATCACCGCCGGGCGACCGTTGTAGCCGGCATCGCCGCGCTTGGTGGCGGGCGCCACCACCACGTCGGCCACCTGCTCGAGCAGGATGGGCTGGCCGTTCTTCACCGACACCACCAGGTTGCGCAGGTCCTCGATGCGGCTGGTGCGACCGAGCTGGCGGATCAGGTATTCGCGCCCCTGCGACTCGAGAAAGCCGCCGCTGGTGTTGGCGCCGAAGTCCCGGAGCGCCGCCTCCATCCGCTCGCGCTCGACGCCCAGCGCCTGCAGCTGCGACGGCTTGATCTCCACCCGGTACTGCCGCACCTCGCCACCGATGGAGATCACCTGGGCGATGCCGGGCACCGTCAGCAGGCGTGGGCGCATCACCCAATCGGCGTACTCGCGCACCTGCATCGGGCTGACCTGGGTCGGATCGGCCGGTAGTGCGATCAGCAGGATCTCGCCCATGATGGACGAGATGGGCCCCAGCTGCGGCACGATGCCCTCGGGCAACTGCTCGCGCACCAGGTTCAGCCGCTCGCTGATCTGCTGGCGATTGCGATAGATGTCCGAGCCCCACTCGAACTCGACGTACACGATGGACAGTCCCACGCCGGACACCGAGCGCACGCGGGTCACCCCCGGCATGCCGTTCATGCTCGACTCGATGGGGAAGGTGACGAGCTGCTCCACCTCCTCCGGCGCCATGCCGCCGGCCTCGGTCATCAGCGTCACCGTGGGCTTGTTGAGGTCGGGAAAGACGTCCACCGGCATCTGCCGCACCGTGAGCACGCCGTAGATCACGAGCAGCAGCGAGACGCCCAGGACGATCAGGCGCTGCTTCAGGGCGAGGTGGACGATGGCGTCGAACATCGGCTCATCTCACCTGGGCCAGCAAGCCGGCGCCAGCGGTCACCACACGTTCGCCGTCGGCCAGCCCGTCGACCACGGCCACGCGCGCGGCGTCCAGTGGTGCCACTTTCACGCGGCGCTGGATGAAGCGTTCCGCGCCATCGCGCACCCACACCGCCGTCTCGCCGGCGCCAGCCTTGACCTGTGCCGACAGCGGCACCGCCACGCCCTTCAGGGTGCGCGAGGTCTGGGCCAGGATCTTCAAGGGCTGGCCCACGGCCAGCGGCACGGTCGAAGTCTTGACGCGAAACAGCAGCGGCAGGGCCTGCTCGCGCAGTTGCCGGCCTCCACCGAGGAACTGCAGTTGCGCCACGCCCCCGGCCACCGAGGCCTGCGCGCCGGCGATGCCCTCGACGAGCGCCGCGTCGTAGGCCAGCGCCTCGACCGCCAGGCGCGCCGGGTCGACCACCTCGTAGACCGTCTCTCGGGCGTCCACCACCTGCCCGGCAACGACGTGTGCCGCGCTGATCACGCCGGACACCGGAGCCCGCAGGGGCTCGGCCGCACCGAGGCCGGCGGCCAGGGCGTCGCGGCGCTGCTTCAGGCCTTGTGCATCGAGCCGTGCGGCCTCGATGGCCGAGCGTGCAATGCTGCCTTCCAGTTGCTCGTAGCGCTCACGCCTGCGCTCGGCGATGGCGAGCTGCGCATCCACATCGTCGAGCTGCGCTCGCTGATTGGCGCGTTCGATGCTGCTGACCACCGGGCGCAGCAGGGCGAGCACCTGCCCCCGCGTCACCTTCTGGCCCAGCGTGGGCAGCCCGCCTGTGGCGGCCTCGACGCGGCCCGCCTGGGTGGCCTGCACGCGCCCGCCGGCGTTCGGATCGGCGACGACCGTGCCATTGAACTCAACCGTGGCGGCCAGCTCACCGACCGTGACGATCACGTGGCGCAGACCGAGCTGGCGTTGCACCGCCTTCGGCACGAACAGGCTGCCGTCGGGCAATCGCCGGGCCGAGACGGCTTCGATGAGGGCGCCTCCCGGCGCTGGCTGGGTTGGCGCGGCGGGTCGCGGGTCGTGTGTGTGGTCTTCGCCGCCATGGGCCAGGGCCGGGCCACACAGTACAGTGGCGAGCACGGTCGTGACAACGGGGAGGAACTTGGGCTTCATTCGATGATCCACTTCGTCCGATCACGGCCGGGACGGCCTGCGGCGGCGCGCGAGCAGCAGCAGCATTGCGCCAGCCAGCGCCACGGCGGCAGCGGCCAGCCAGATCGCCCACTCGCTGCGGGTGTGCACATGCGCGGGCGCGGCCGCTGGGCCGGCGTGTTCCAACGTCGCGCTCAGCAGGTCGGCGCTGTCGCTCGTCTGCACGGAAAGCGTCAACGGGAACTTGCCGGCCTGTGCGAAGGCCGCGCCCGGCACTTCATACACGCCCGGCGCGCGCTGGATGGCGACGGCCTTGAAGGCACCGCTCTCGACGTCGATCGTGGCGTCGGCCACCGGTGCGTTGTCCGTGTAGCGATCGAGGTAGAAGGTCAGCTTGCCGTGAGCCAGGATGGCCACCAGTTCGAACTCTTCGCTTTGCGCCGCGGCGCGTGGGGCGATGTCGGCCACCGGCGCAGGCGCGGCAGCCTCGCCGTGGTCCTCGTCACCGTGCGCCCATGCGGCCAGGCTGACGAGACCGGCGACGCACAAGACCAGCAGACGTCTCATGGCAAGACTCCCAAGGCTTGATGAAGGCGGGACTGCGCAGCGCCGCGGGCCAGTTGGATCCGGCCGTAGGCGCCTTCTGCCTCCTGGGCGCCTGCGCGGGCGCGCAGCAGCGTTTGGAGGTCGGCTTCACCCAGGGCGAACGACTTCTCGGCAAGCTGCAGGGTGTCCGCGGCCAGGGCACGGCGTTGATGTGCCATCGCGAGCTGGCGCTCGGCCGCAGCCAGTTCGTCGCGGGCGCGGTCGGCATCGAGCTGCAGCCGCTGGCGAGCCATGGACAGCACGGCCTCGGCCAGCGCGAGATCGGCCTGGGCAGCCGATGTCTCCTGCCGCAACCTGGGCGCGGAGCCCAGGGGAATTTTGAGCGTGACGCCCATCTGGTTGGCGTAGCGCTCGGAGTGGCCTCCCCGCTCGCGCACGACGCGCAGCGCAAGTTCGGGCGCATCGCCGCGGGTGGCCTCGGCCACGCGCAGCTTGTCGCGTGCAGCCTGCGCGGTGGCGGCCGCGGCGGCCAGGTACGGGTGGGCGTCGGAAACCGTCGCCGTGGCAGGCGGCGCCACATCGTCCAGTTCGGCGGGCGCCGCTGTGCCGGTGAGGTTGCGCCAGACCTGCTCGGCCGCGAGCTGCACGGTGCGGGAGTCGAGTTCCTCTGCCTGCGCGGCCAGCAGTTCGGCCTGCGCCAGGTTGGCATCCACGCGAGGCAGTTCACCGGCCAGGAAGCGCCGGCGCACGTCGGCTTCCAGCGTGCGGGCCGTTTCGGCGCGCCGGGCCGCCAGCGCGGCAGCCTGGCGCGCGGCGGCCAGTTGCCACCAGGCCGCGCGCAGCTCGCCGGCGATCTGCAGGCGCTGTTCCAGGCTGCGCGCCTCGAGTTCCACCGCGGCGCTTCGCGCCTGCGCCTGGCGCGCGCTTCGTTGCCCGGGCAGCCACAGCGGCACGGCCACTTCGGCCTCCCACTCCCGTTGGCCGCGGTTGGCATTGAAGCGGTCGCCCAGGCTGGACAATGCCAGCGCCGGGGGGGCCGGCGTGAGGGCGGCGGCCAGGTCGCCCTGGGCCTGCGCCTCGGCCTGGCGCGCGGCATGTGCGGCGGCTTGCGGATGGCGCAGCCATGCTTGGTCGAGCGCCTGCGCCAGGGTACCGGACCGTACGGGCCACGCCATGACCAGCAGCAGCGACATCGCCGCCTTGGCGGCCATTGCCGAGCCACGCGCGCCCTTGGCCAGACGGCCCCCGGGCTGCGCGCCGGGGGCCGACCGCTGGTTGAAGGGCGATGCATTCATGGACCCGAGGCCGCTGTGCAAGTTGTGAAGGGCCCCGATGCTGCCGAACCGCCACGCACCGCCGGATGACGCGCACATTACGATTGCGTCATCTGTTTGTCATGTTCCGGAAAGTGCGCAGGTCGTAAGGTTCGGCTGGCGCGCCCTGGCGAACGATGCGCGGGTGCCGAACTGGAGACCCTTCCCATGAAGCTGCTGATCGTCGAGGACGAGAGCATCACCGCGGACTATCTGCGGCAAGGCTTGAGTGAAGCGGGTTTCCTGGTCGAGCTGGCCCGCACCGGCCTGGACGGGCATCACCTGGCCATGACCGGCGACCACGACCTGCTGATCCTGGACGTCATGCTGCCCGATGTCGATGGCTGGCGCATCCTGAAGTCGTTGCGCGACGCCGGCCGCCACACGCCGGTGCTGTTCCTGACCGCGCGCGACAGCGTGCACGACCGCGTGAAGGGCCTCGAAGCGGGTGCCGACGACTACCTCGTCAAGCCGTTCGCGTTTGCGGAACTGCTGGCCCGCGTGCGCACCTTGCTGCGCCGGGGCGTCGCCCCGCCTCTGGACGACCGGCTGGAGGTGGCAGACCTGGTGCTCGACGTGCCGCGCCGACGCGCCACGCGCAGCGGTCGGCGCCTGGCATTGACGGCCAAGGAGTATGCGCTGTTGGAACTGCTGGTGCGCCGCCGCGGCGAGGTGCTGCCCCGCTCGTTGATTGCCTCTCAGGTCTGGGACATGAACTTCGATGGCGACTCGAACGCTATCGATGTGGCCATCCGGCGACTGCGCGCAAAGGTCGACGACGGATTCGAGCCCAAGCTCATCCAGACCGTTCGTGGCATGGGCTACATGCTGGACCTTCCCGATGCAGGGTGACCGGGGTAAGCGGCACCCGTGGTCGCTTGCGCGCAGGATCACGCTCGTCGTCAGCGTGACGATCGGCGCACTGTTTGCGGTGAGCGCCTGGCTGGTCTCGCGATCGATCGATGACCACTTCGAGTTGCTGGACTTCGACGAGCTGCAGGTGGTGGCCGAGTCGCTGCGCCAAGCCCTCGGCAGCGCACAGGGTCGCGACATTCCAGATGGGCATCGGCACGACCTCGGCCACGCCGTGGCCGGCCACCATGGCATTCACTATGCGGTCTTCGACGGCGCTGGGCAGCTGATCTACACGCGCGCGCCTGCCGCGCTGCTCGATGCCACCCGCTTCGCCGCGCCGGCAGCGTCGCTCGATCGCGGTGCGGTGCACGTCTGGACGGCCGCAGGAGACACCTATCGCGGCGCCGTTCTCGCGCTGGAGGGCAGGCGGGTCGTCGTGGCCATTTCGACGAATGCGCACGAGCACTATCTGTCGGATCTGCGCCGCGCCCTGTGGGCGGGCGCCATCATGGCCACCTTGCTGTCCGTGCTCGCTGCGGTGCTGGCGGTGCGATGGGGCCACGCGCCAATACGGCGCATCGGCGCCACCGTGAAGGGCATTACCTCGGAGAGCCTGCACGTTCGCCTGGATCCGCGCGAAGCGCCCGCGGAGCTTTCGGCGCTGGTGGTGTCCTTCAACGCGATGCTGGACCAGTTGCAAGCCAGCTTCGAGCGGCTCGCGCACTTCTCGGCAGACATCGCCCACGAGCTGCGCACACCGGTCACGAACCTGATGACCCAGACCCAGGTCGCCCTGGCGAAGGACCGCACCGGCGCGCAGTATCGGGAAGTGCTCTACACCGGCCTGGACGAACTGGACCGGCTGCGCAAGATGATCGGCGACATGCTGTTTCTTGCGCAGGCGGAGAGCCCCACGCAGCAGCTGGCGCGTGAAGCCCTGGACCTGGCAGCCGAGGTGCGGGCCGCGTTCGACTTCTTCGAGGCTTGGGCCGAGGACGGCGGCGTTGCGCTGCGATTCGAAGGCCAGCCCGCCGAACCGCGCACCATCCTGGCCAATCGGGGCATGGTCCAGCGTGCGCTGGGCAACCTGCTGGGCAATGCCTTGCGCCACACGCCGCGTGGACAGACCATCACGGTGCGCATGGCGCACGAGGCCGAAGCCGTCCGACTCGAAGTCCACAACCCAGGACAGACGATCGCTGCCGAGCACATTGCGCACCTGTTCGACCGCTTCTACCGCGTCGATCCGGCCCGACACCGCGATGGAGAGGGCGCCGGGCTCGGGCTGGCCATCGTCAAGGCCATTGCCGAAGCGCATGGTGGTTCGGTGGGCGTCGAGTCTGCTGCTGGACACACGGTGTTCTGGATACACCTGCCCGTGCACGATGCCGGTGCCTGAGTCGACGCCGCCGATCCGCGCGTTGCGGCGCAGCCGTCGGCCGTGCCCGCCTTGGCGTCAGCGCCGCAGCTGAAGGTCCAGCCGCACGGGCTGGCCCGACTTGTTGGTCCACATCCAGCAGTAGTCCTGGTCGAGCGCCACCTGCAGCAGACCGCTGGCGCTCGCAAGGGCATCGCGGCGCTCGGGATATCGCACCTCCTTGCCCTCGTGGTAGTGGATGTTGAAGTTCAGCGCGCCGCTGGCGTCGAAGCGCCAGGCCACCGCGTCGGCTCGGGTGAGCTTGCCGCACACCTCGGCGAACTTGCCTGGCTCCACCATCACCCGTCGCTCGAAGCGGCCGTCGCCGCTCCAGGCGATGTCGATGACTTCGGCCTGGGCAGCAGCCGGCAGTAACAGCAGGACCGGCGCAAGAAGACCCCATCCGACAACCGTGGGCATAGACGTCATGTGTAGTCCAATCGTTGTGAATCAGCGGCCGGCTGCCCGATTGAGTTCGTCGTGCCGGGCACGGACGTCCGGCGGCCACTGGGACTTGATCCACGAGAGCACGGCCACGATCTCCTCGTCGCTGAGCGTGCCCTCGTAGGCAGGCATGGCCGACGGGTAGTCCTCCAGGTTCGCGGCCTTGGCCACGCCCAGCTTGGTGATGCGGAACAGCAGCGCATCCGGGTGATGCCAGGTGTGCCCGCTCGCATCGTGCGGCGGCGCCGGCAACCTGCCGTCGGGGCCGCGCTCGCGCCAGTTGGGCTGGCCTTCCAGACGTGCGCCGTGGCATGCCGCGCACTGCGCCGTGTATATCCGCTGGCCGAGCGCGATGGTCGCCCGATCGTCCGGACGCAACTGGACGCCGGACTGCAGGCCAGGCCCGCCGCTGCGGAACAGGAGCGCGCCGGCCGCAGCGGCGGCGACCACGCCGCCTGCAAGCAGCGCCGCGGCCCAAGGTTTCGTCGCCAAGGCCATCGCTCAGGGCCTGGCGGCAGGCGGACCCATGCGGTCCATCATCATCTGCATCATGGACTGCATCATTTCCATGCGCTTCTCCATCATCTGATGGCGCGTGCCCATGTCCATCGGGGCGCTCGCCGCGCCGGCCGGAGCCATGCCCCGCATGCCCCCCATCCCCATGCCGCCCTTGCCTGCCATCCCGCCGGGGCCCATGCCGCCCATCATGGCCATGCCTTCGTGCATCAGCTTCATGTGCTCGGCCATCAGCGCCTGCCGCTCCTGCGGCGTGCCGGCGGCACGCGTCATCTTCTCGTGCATCTCGCGCATCTTGGCCATGTGCGCATCCATCATCGCCATGCGGTCGGCGGGCGCGGATGCTGGAGCCGCGGCACCGGCAGGATGGTGGCCCGCGTGGTCGTCAGCGCCGGGCGAAGTCGGGCTCTGGGCGCAGGCGGTGAGCGCAAGGGCAGCCGCGCCAGCGAGAACGCGCGAACGAAAGGTGGCCATGGTGAATCTCCTGTGAAAGACATGAACGGATTGCCGTCGCATGGTGTCGTATGACGGGGGAAAGTCCTGCCCCGGACGCAAACCGGACAGGCAATGCAGCACGGGCCGGCAGGGGCGCGGGGCATACCCGCGCGCCCGCCCGGCCGAACGGCTACCGCGTCAGCCGCAGGAACGCGATGGCCACCGGCAGAACCGCTCGCGCAGGCGCTGCGCGCGGTCGCCAGCGCGGCTCGCCCCGACCCGGCGTCTGCGCCAGCCAGGGGCCAAACCCGGCAGGCGGTGGCATGCCAAAGTCGGCGCCGCCGTCAGCCTTGGTGGGCAGCGCCTTCGCGACGATACCCCGCTCCAACTCGCAGAAGCTGATGCAGGACTGCAAGGCGGCGTCGCGTTCGTCGTGCGCTGCGGCTCCCGTCTCCGCATGGTGCGCGTGGGCACCGGCGCCGGGGTCGATCCGCTGGTGGTGCTCGAACCTGCCCTTCGCGACAGCAGCCGGCTGCACGAGACAGGCATGGGCCCAGCTCGCCAAGGTCGCGAACAGCCAGAGGAACAGCATCGCCGCCGCGATGCGGCGAGGCTTCGGGAAGAGTTTGGCCGTTGACATGAACAAAGAAGACCTGCGGGCCACGGACCGACAGCGCCACGATCCCAGGCCCAACCGTAGCACTGCGGTTCAGAGCAATCAAGCGGTTCGCAACTCCCACGCCTAGGCACGGCACTGCACAATTGCCTGCACCTCGAGCGATGCCCACTCATCCAGTGGCAAGGCCACCGGCGTGCGGGCGACAGGCCACACTCGTCGCAGACGGCCGCTCCGAAGGTCAGCCGTCGCTGAGCTGCACCTGCCGGCGCCGCTCCACATAGCCCGGCGTCACCGCGCGGGCGTTGTCGGGGCAGGTGGTCGAGTTGCAGGCCACGGCATCCAGGGTGTAGACGCGCACGGTGCGCGGCGCGCCGGGGGCGCTCTCGCCCTCGCCGTAGGTGATGGACTGGCAGGTGAGCGTCACATACAGCCCGGTGTCGGCGCGCAGGTCCAGCGTGGTGGTGGCACCGGCGCAAGCCACCCAGCCGCCCTTGAGCGCCTGATACTGGGCCCACTGCAGGCCCGCATGCACCGCCTGTGCCGCGCGCGCCGACTGCACCTCCAGCGCCTGCCCCTGTTGCTGTGCGGTGCCCAGGCGCACGATGGCCGCCGCCAGCGCCGACAGCAGCACCAGCACGATCACCGCGGCGATCGCACCGAGCCCTCGCGCAGGGGTGATGCTTCCCCTGCTCATGGCACGTTCACCACATGCGTGCCCAGCAGCAGGCTCACGACCTCGCCGTCGCTGGCGAGCTCGAGCTGCATCGAGACGAAGCCGCTTTGCTGGGTGGCACCCTGGTTGGGGTCGTAGATGAAGCGGCAGGACCGCACCTGCGTGGCCAGCACCGCGGCGCCGGCGATGGCCGGGCAGCTCGCGGGGTAGGCTCCGTTGAAACCATAGCCCGACAGCCGAGCCAGCACGCCCTTGCCCCGGCCTTGCGCGTCGAGCGTGCCATCGGCGCCGCTGCACACATAGAACACGGCCTGCTGCGCCGCAGGCACCACCACGAAGCGCGCGCCGTCGTAGCCGCTCGGGAACTGGGTGGGCGCGATGCCCAGGCGGTGCACACCCAGGGTGGCGGCCGGCGTCGTCACGCCGGTGACGCCGGCGCGGTTGCTGCCGGAATAGACATCGCCCGGGTTCTGGTTGTCCACCACCACCCAGTCACCCGCGGCCGGCGGGGTTGCCAACGCGGTGAGCACGTCGAAGCCGGTGCTGCTGGTGCTCACGTCCAGCGGCATCGAGCAGCCGGCACCGGCACAGCCGGCATCGTTCACGGTGTCGGCCTCGCGCCGGAAGCGCCCGCCGGCGCGCGTGGGCACGAGCTCGAAGCATTGCGCCGAAGGGGTGCGGATCGAGTTGGGAACGGCCGCGCGGACATCGCGCTGCATCGCCCGCAGGGCGGTGGCGGCCTGGTCGGTGAGGTCGGCACGCACACGTACCGCCAGCCAGCTTTCCAGGGCCGGGCGCACGAACACCGACAGCACGGCCGCGATCAGCGCACCCACGATGATCACCACCACCAGCTCGACCAGCGTGAAGCCTGGGGTCGGGCGCGCCCGGGGCGCCGGATGCAGCGCGGCGTTCACGATGCCCAATCCGTGCGCCAGCCCACCAGCGTGAGGCTGTCGCCGCCGCGGCTGACCGTGACGCTGATGCGCCGCGCCGCCGCCACCCCGGCCAGCGTGCCCGCCGCGACGCTCACGTTCACCGAGTAGCCAGCCAGCGCGGCTATCGCGGTGCCGTCGACGGCGCAGACGGTGCCGGCACTGGCATAGCCGTGGTAGTCGCCGATGTCGTTGTAGGTGTCCCGAGCGCAGCCCACCGGCGCTGCGTTGGGCGCCGCGGCATAGGGCTTGAGCTGAACTTCCTCGAGCATCTCCTCGGCGATGGCCAGCAGTTGCTGCTGCACCAGGGGATCGGCCGAGCCCCGCACCGTGCTCGAGAAGGCGAGCATCACGCCGGCCAGCCCGACGCCGAGCACGATGATGGCCACCAGCAGTTCGGCCAACGTGAAGCCTCGCGCGCCGCTGCGCGTGCAGGCCCGATCGACGCGATGGCTAGCGTACATGGGCGGTGGAACCGACAACGGTGATATCGGCCGCGCCGCTGACGCTGACGGTGCGATCGGCGACGGTTGCGCCGGGTCCGTCGGTCGTCACGCGGCCGTCGGGCTGGAAGTACAGCACGCCCGCAGGCACGACAGCGGCGCTCACGCCGGCCGGGGCGCGGGTGGCATCGGCGCTGCCGTCCACGCCCGCGAGGGCGGCGGCGCAAGCGCTGGCCGGATTGGCCGCAGCGATGGTGAGCTGCACCTGGGCGGCGCCGATGCTGGCGCACACCAGGCGCCGGTGCGACACCGCCACCTGGCGCGCCAGCCGCAAGCTGGCCACCACTTCCTCGCGCCAGCTGTCCTCGCGCAACGCCAGGCTGCCCTGCAGCCGCGGCAGCGCGACCGCGGCGAGCACGGCCACCAGCAGCAACACCGCCACCAGCTCGGGCAGTGTGAAGCCGCGGGGCAGCGGGCGCTCAATACAGGTCGCGCACATGGATGGTCTTGCGTGACTCGGGGCTGTAGATGCCGAACGAGGCCCGCGCCCAGGGGTCGCGGTCCCAGGTGGCGGCGCAGCTGCCGTGGCGCGAGCGCAGCCAGGGCAAAGCGGCGCCGGTGGTGGCCGGATGATCGGGCAGGCAGGACTGGTCGGCCGCCGTGGCGCCGAGGTTGAGGGCCACATCCACGCTGCCGGTGGCTGCCGGCGCGGGCGCCGACAACGCGAGCCAGCCGTTGCCGGCGGCGATCGAGATCGCCGAAGGCGTGGTGCTCCAGCCACCGGTGCCGCCCTGGTGGTTGCGCACATTGGACAGCGCCACTGCCGTCGCCGGCACCGTGGTGCAGCTGTCGTCGCCGTGGACGACCCAGGCCGCGCCACTCCAGTATTCGGCGCGCACCGCCAGTTGCAGCACGCTCTTCTCCGAGCCATAGGCGTTGGCGATGCGCAGCCGGCCGCTGCGCAGCAGCGTGCTGCCCTCGGCATGCCCGGCCGAGCTGGTGGCGTCGGTGTCGGTCGCGCGCAGCACCAGTGTCTGGGGTGCCGTGGTCTTGATTGCGAAGGCGTAGGCCGGCTGCGCCGTGGCCACACCCGCGGCAAATGCCGTCGCCGGCACGCTGGCCGTCGAACCGAAGCCGCCCAAGCCCAGCACCGGCGCGTCGACCAGCGTCGTGGCCTGCGCGAAGTTCGGACTGGTGGCGGCCGTGCCGTCGTAGTTCACGGTGGTCGCGCCCAACGCGTTGCGCGCGGTGATGGTGGCGGTGAAGGGCTGACCGCCGTATGTGGCCGGCCCGCACGCCGGGTTGACGGCGACGTCGAAGTGATGCGGCGCAAATCGGCCCACCGCACCGGCGCTGCCCGTGCTGCCGCTGGCGCCGATTCCGCTGCCCAGGTAGTTGCCACCGGCCACGCTGGCCTGCAGGTCACCGCGACCGACCTCGGTCCACACCAGGTTGCTGGCCACCGCCGCTCCGCCGCTGAAGCCGGCCACGCTGCCGCTGAAGCTGCCGTCGCTCGCGCCTGCGCCGCCGGGTTGTGCCCGCACAAAGCGCAGCGTGACACCCTGGACCGGGCTCTCACGACCAAAGTTGGGCGTGGCCGCCGGCGTGGCGGCAGCGTTCACGGCGGTGATGGTGGCCGAGAAGGGCACGCCCGCGCGCAGCGGCGCGGGGCTGATCGCAGTGAAGGCAAAGCCCGCTGGGGCGGCGACGAAGCCGTCGCTGCCCGTCATCACCAGTCCGGCGTCGGCACCGGAGCCGCTGTAGCGCGCCGCGAGTGTGACTTGGCCGACATCGGCATACTGAACCGACGTGCTGGCGATGCCGCTGGCGTCGAAACTGAGCGTCACCGCCTGCCCGGTGCCGTCGCAGGCGCTGCCCGCGGCATTGGCGGCGTTGAGCGCACGCCCGCCCACGCGCACCGGCAGCGTGCCGGTGGCGGGGTTGGCATAGCTGCAGGTGAAGGTCACCGGCCGCGCGACGCTGGCAAAGGCGGGTGTGCAGGCCAGGCTGTTGTCGGCCTTCCTCACCGCGCTGACCGCCACGGTCTGCGGCGCCTCGGCCACGTGGTGCGGCACGTCGAACAGCAGGCCACTGTCGGCCGCGCTGAAGGTGCACGCCGGTGCGCCGAAGTTGCAGCCGGTGGCCGCTGTCGGTGCCGGCGCCAGGCCGCTGGCCGAGACGCCGACGCTGCCCGCGGTCACCAGGTGCATGCGCAGATCGACGCTGGAGCTGCCCACGGGGATGGTGAAGCCCGCGCCGTCGGGCCAGTTCACCGTCATGCCGGCACCGCTGGCCGCCAGCGTGCCGGTCACGCCCGCGGTGTAGGCGGCGCTGCACGCAGCATCGCCACAGGCCACCAGCGTCAGCGTGGCGGGGGTGCAGGTCAGACCGGCGCCGCTGCCGTGGCGTATCTCCAGGTGGTGCAGCGGCGGCGCGCAGTCGTGGGCCACCGCCATGTCGTCGGCGAGCTCCACCGCACTGATTTCGTAGTTGTACAGCCGCACCTCGTCGAGCCGCCCGCGTGCGGAGTTCGGCGTCGCGCCGGCGGGCGTGGCGCCACTGCGGTTGTCGCCGAGGAACAGCGTGGCGATGCTGGGGTCGAGGGTGCCGTTGGTGGTGCCGATCGCCACGCCCACCTGCGAGCCGTTCACATATAGGCGCAGCACACTCTGATTGGTGCCCGGGGCGAGGCGCCAGCTCGCCGCCACATGCACCCAGTTGTTGGCCGCGATGCTCTGCGCGCTGCTGGTCGCGGTGAGTACCGCGCCGGCCGAGTCGGCCAGCGACAGGCGCAGCGCGCCGGTGCCGGCGTTGCGCATCAGGTAGAACGGCCGCGCGGCCAGGGTGGTGGCATCGGCCAGCATGGCGGCATTGCCGCTGCCCCAGGCCACGCCGGAGCGGAACCACATCGAGACGCTGCCCGCTGAGCCCAGCAGGCTGTCGACATCGACCGCGGTATCGATGGCCGAGATGGTGGCGGCGTCGGTGTTGGCCGGCACATCGAGGCCTCGGCACACGTAGCCACTCGCGGTGCTGAGGGCGCCGCCCACCCGGGTGCCATGGTGGCCGTTGCCGGAGCTGTCCAGCACCTCGCCCACGGTGCCGCTCCAAGCCAGTTCGTCGAGGCGGTAGTCCGCCACGCGCGTGGGTGTGCCCGAGGCCTGGAACCAGCGGATGGCCGTGCCGTTGGCGTTGTAGCCGCTGTTGTAGGAATACTGCGTGTAGTCGGTGGCCGACACCTGCACGCCGATGGTCGCCTGGCTGCCGGTGGCGTTGGCATTGCCGTATTGGTACTTGAACTCGCCGTTCTCGTACAGGATGACCTGGAAGGCGTAGGGCGTGCTGGTGTTGTACTGGTACACGCCGTTCCACGAGAACACCACGTAGCGGTTGGGCGCCGCGCCCTTTTGCTCCCAGGTGACGTTGCCGCTGCCGGCGCGCGAGGGGTCGAGGTCGGTCCAGTAGGCCATCAGCACGCGCGCGGTGGCCGTGGCCACGCACCCGCTGCGGGCCGTGGCCGTCCCGGCGGGCATCGCGGTGTTGGAGTAGTTGCGGAAGAAGCCGGTGTCGGCACCGAACTGCAGCATGCCGTTGCTGAGCACGCGCACCGACGAATAGGCCGTGCCGGCGAAGGTGAAGGTGAAGCCGCCGGTGAAGGTGACGGTGGCCTTGTCGTCGTCGCCGGGGTAGCCGGTGCAGCTGCGATCCCAGCTGATGGCGTTGGCTGCCGTCTCCCAGGCGTAGCTGTCGCTGCGAAAGGCGTAGGTGGCCGCCTGCGCCGCACAGGCGCAGGTCCACAGCAGCAGCAGGCCGAGCAGACGACGCATGGCGATCAGGCGACACGCCGCGCGGCAGCGCCGGCGAGGCGGCGTCCGCGCGCGACGGTGGGGCCTCAGTTGCCCGCCGACATGCCGACGAAGCTGGCCGTCTGGCCGCCGCCGGTCACCGTGCAGGTGGCGGTATCGCCGTTGGTGCTGCCGATGTCGGTGCCGGAGGCTGCCGCGCTGTAGCCGCTGGGCATGCCGCCCTGCATCAGCGTGCCCACCTGCGAGCAGGCGTTGATGGTCACGCACTTGCCGGCGGTGACGACATTGTTCTTCACCGAGCAGCCCGCGTAGTTCAGCGTCATGGCCGAGCCGGCTGCGCCGGCCACGCCCTGCACCGCGGCGAGCTGGGCCTCGGTGCGCATGTCGATGAACTTGGGCAGCGCGGTGGCCGCGAGGATGCCGAGGATGACGATGACGACGACCAGTTCGATCATGGTGAAGCCGTGCTGGATGCGTTTCATGGTGAGGTCCTTTCAGTGGGGGGATGGGAACAGGAAAGCAGTGGGGCAGGCGATGCGGTCAGGGGCCCTGGCCCGGTGGGTGGCTGCGGCGCATGGGGACTCCATCGTTCAGTCGCAGCGGTCGGGCAGCACTTCGGGTTCGGCTTGCGCCGACGCCGCCTGCGCATAGACGAACCCGCAGTGCGTGCCCGGCAGCGCGATGCGCAGCGCCGGCGTGTCGCCGTGCCGCAGCGCCGTCAGCACGAACGGATCGCGGCCGGGACCGGGCTGCAGCGGCAGGGCGGCGGCCCGCGCAATGCCATCGGCCTGCGCCGCCGGCCAGCCATGCACGCCGCGCACCGCGGTACCGTCGAGTTCCAGCATGTCGCAGGGGTCGGCGCGGGTGTCGGTGCCGATGCGCGAACGCTCGAGCAGGCAGCGGCTGTGGAACAGCGAGGCCGCTGCCCGCACCGCAGCCGCGGCTGCCTGCACGCGTGCGGGCCGCGAGGCCTGATGCAACTCGCCCAGCCGCACCAGCAGCAGCGCCGCGAGCGCACCCACGACCACCACCGCCAACGCGAACTCCAGGCGCGTGAGACCACGCGTCCTGGCCCTCGGGCGCAGCAGGCGCGTCGGTGCGGCGACGGTGGGGGTGGTCATTGCGTCTCATCGCTTGAAGGCCACGCGGCCCAGGTCCCACACCGGCAGGAAGACGCCCAGCGCCAGCACCAGCACCAGCACGCCCAGGCACACGATCAGGATGGGTTCGATCTGCTGGCCCAGAGTCTTGAGCTCATACTGCACTTCGTTGCCATAGAGCTCGGCCACCTCGTCCATCAACTCGTCGACGGAGCCTGTTTCCTCGCCCACCGCAATCATCTGCAGCACGACCGGCGTGAACACCCGCGCCGCGGCAGCTGAGCGCAGAATGGACTCGCCCCGCTCGACACTGGCGCGCATGCCATCGATGCTGCGTGCGATCCAGGCGTTGTCGGCCGTCTGCGCCACCACCGCCAGCGCCTGCTCGACGGGCACGCCGCTGCGCAGGGCCAGCGCGAAGCTGCGGGCAAAGCGCGCGAGATTGGCCTTGCGCACGATCTTGCCGGCCACCGGCACGGCGAGCTGCCAGCGGTCCCAGTGCAGGCGCCCTTCGGGCGTGGCGCGCCAGCGCCGCAGCGCGAACCAGCCGCCCACCGCGGCCAGCGCCACGGCCCAGCCCCAGCGCAGCGTGAAGTCCGACAACGCGATGAGGATGCGTGTGGGCAGCGGCAGCTCGGCGCCGAAGGTGGCGAAGACGGACGCGAACGCCGGGATCACCATCACGTTGATCACCGCGACGGCGGCCACCATGGCGATGACCACGAACATCGGATAGCGCAGCGCGGACTTCACCTGCTGGCGCATCAGCACCTCGAACTCCAGGTGCTTGAACAGGCGCAGCAGCACCTCATCCAGGCGGCCGGTCATCTCGCCCACCCGCAGCATCGCCAGGAAGAACGGATCGAAGACCCGCGGGTGCTGGGCGCAGCCCATCGACAGCTCCAGTCCGGACTCCAGGCTGCGCCGCACGTCGGCCAGGGTGTCCTTCATCTCGGGGTGGGTGGCCGACTCCTGCAGGCCCATCAAGGCGCGCAGGATGGGCACCCCTGAACGCAGCAGCGTGTGCAGTTGCCGCGCGAACAGCATCAGGTCGACCGGGCCCATGGCCGGTCGCAGCCAGGCACGCCAGTCGACGGCATCGGCCTGCGCCCCGGCAGGCGAATCGCCCTGGGCCTCGATGCGCAGCGGCGTGACGCCGCGGGCGACCAGCAGGTCGGCCACGGCCGCGGCACTCGCCCCTTCGAGCGTGCCCGAAACCTCGCCGGCGGCACTGTGGCCGGTGTAGGTGTAGCGTTGCAGAGCCATGGCGCGTCCAGCCCAGTGAGCGTCAGTCGTCGAGCTGGGTGGCCACGCGCATGGCCTCGTCCAGCGTGGTGCGGCCGGCCAGCGCCAGGCGCACCGCGTCGCGGCGCAGCGTGTAGCCGTCCATCTGGCGGCGCGCAGCCTGAGCGAACGCCGCCGGCTCGCCGTGGTTCATGGCGTCCACCAGTTCCTGCGTCATCTCGATGAACTCGAACACGCCCGTGCGGCCGCTGTAGCCGGTGTCGTTGCAGGCGCTGCAGCCGCGCGCGCGCCGCACCAGCGGCCCGCCTTCGGCATCGGCCGCGTCGCCCAGCTCCAGGCGCAGCCACTGGCGCTGGGCGGCGTCGGGGCGGTGCGGCTCGGCGCAATGCGGGCACACCACCCGCACCAGGCGCTGCGCCAGCACCAGTTGCAGCGACAGCGCCACCATGTAGCGCGGCACGCCCATGTCGATCAGCCGCAGCGGGGTGGACAGCGCATCGTTGGTGTGCAGCGTGGACAGCACCAGGTGCCCGGTGATGGCCGCCCGCATGCCGATTTCGGCGGTGACCTGATCGCGCATTTCGCCCACCAGCACGATGTCGGGGTCCTGGCGCAGGGCCGCGCGCAGCACCCGCTCGAAGCCCAGGTCGATCTTCTCCATCACCTGCACCTGGTTGAGGCCGGGCAGGCGGTACTCCACCGGATCTTCGACGGTGATGATCTTGCGCTCGGTGGTGTTCAGTGCGTTGAGCGCCGCGTACAAGCTGGTGGTCTTCCCGCTGCCGGTGGGGCCGGTGACCAGCACCATGCCGCTGGGGCGCGCAATGGCCCGGCGCAGCGCGCGCTCCACCCGCTCGGGCAGGTTCAGGCGCTCCAGCGCCAGCAGGCCGCTGGTTTGCGCCAGCAGCCGCATCACCACCGACTCGCCATGCTGCGTGGGCATGGTGGAGATGCGCACGTCCACCGTGCTGGCGCGCAGGCGCACGTTGAAGCGCCCGTCCTGTGGCAACCGCTTCTCCGAGATGTCCAGGCCCGACATCAGCTTCAGCCGCAGGGCCACCGCACCGGCGATCTTCGGGTCGGCCTCGGTCTGCACCTGCAGCATGCCGTCGATGCGAAAGCGGATGCGCAGCGTGCGCTCCTGCGGCTCGATGTGGATGTCCGAGGCCCGCACCCGCAGCGCCTCCTCGAACACCGAGTACAGCAGCCGCACCACCGGGGCATCCTCGGCGGTGGCGGTGGACAGGCCGAGCAGGTCGCCGAACTCGTCTTCCACGCTGGTGAGCTCGGTCTTGAGCTCCTGTGCCAGGCCGGCAATCTGCTCGCGGTGGCGATAGCTCTGGTCGAGCGCGGCCAGCAGCTGGCTTTCGGGCGCGACCACCAGCTCGACCTCGCGCTTGAGGATGCGCGCCAGTTCGTCATAGGCCGCCAGGTCGGTGGGATCGGCCATCGCCACGCGCAGCGTCGCGCCCAGGTCTTCGAGCGGCAGCGCGCGCAGGCGCCGCGCCTGCACCTCGGGCAGCAGGCGCGCCACTTCGGGGCGGACCTGGCGGGGGTCGAGCTCGGCGTAGGCCACGCGCAGCTGGCGCGCCAGCGCCTGCGCGATCTGCGCCTCGGTGACCCAGCCGCTGTCGATGAAGATGCGTCCGAGCTTGCGGCCCGAGCGCTGCTGCTCGCCCAGCGCCTGCTGCACCTGGTCGGCCGTGACGAGCTGCTCGCGTACGAGCAGATCTCCCAGACGGATGCGTTCAGGGCGGGCCATGGTGCGCCTTGGGCCTATCAGCGCGCCTGCGCGGCCGCCGCCGGCACCGCGGCCACGGGGGTCGCGTCGGGCCAGGTGCCGTCGTCGCGGATGACGGTGGGCTTCATCAGGATCACCAGCTCGCGCTTGCTGCTGGCGCGCGAGGCCTGGCGGAACAAACCGCCCACCACGGGCACCTCGGAGAGCCCGGGCACGCCACTGCGCTCGTCGGCGGTCTGCTGCACCATCAAACCGCCGATGGCGACGAACTGCCCGTCGTGCACGCGCACGATGGAGTCGGTCTCATTGACGGTGCTGGCCGCCAGCGGCAGGCGGTAGTTGCCCAGCGAGCCGAGGTCGATGTTCTTCTGCTTTTCGGTAACCGTGCTGATCGACGGATGCACATGCAGGATGACCGCACCCGCCTCGTCGATCTGCGGCGTGACGTCGAGCACGATGCCGCTGAAGAAGGGCTGCAGGGTCAGCGTGGGCGTCGAGACCGTGTTGTTGCCCGATGCAGTGGTGCTGGTGGTCACGCCGGTGACGAACAACTCGTCGTTGCCCACCTTGAGCACCGCCTTCTGGTTGTTCAAGGTGGCGATACGCGGGCTCGACAACACCTGCACGTCACCCTGGGTCTGCAGGAAGTTGATGAGCGCCGCGAAGTTCGATGCCTGCAGCGCCAGGCCGTAGAAGCCCTTGCCGGCAGCGCCGGCGATCAGGCTGGTGGCCGGCAGCACGCTGTTGTCGCCCGACACCAGCGGGCCCTGGTTCTGCAGGGTGGTGCCCGGCGCGGCCACGCCGAAGGTGGCCGACATGCGCGAGGAGCCGCTCAGCAGGTGGCCGAAGCCCGACCAGTTCACACCCGCCTGGGCGTCCTTGGAGAGCGCCACCTCGACGATCTTGGCTTCGATCATCACCTGGCGCGCGATCGAGACCTGCACCGCGCGCAGGTACTGCTCGACCTGCCGCTGCTCGTTGGGCGTGGCCTTGACGACGATGACGCCGGCCGCCGGGTTGAGCACCACACCGCGGCCGCCCTGGTTGCCCACCAGCGCAGCCAGCGAGGCCTGCACTTCGCGCCAGAAGTCGGCGTCGGAGGTGGTGCGCACGTGGGCACTGTCGTCGCTGCGCGCCGGCGCCGTGTTGCTGCCTGCGGCGGGGGTGCCGGTGGTGGTGCTCGGCTGACCGTTGGCGGTGGGCACGATGGCACCCGAGCTCACCCTCAGGTCCGAGGCACCCTGGCGCCGGCCCGGCAGGTAGTTCACGCGGAACAGCCGCGTCTGCACGGTGTTGGGGTAGACGAACACGCGTTGCCCGACGATGCGGTAGTCGTATCCGTAGAGTTCGCGCAGCGACTCCAGCGCCTCGGGCAGGGTGGTGTTCTTCAAGGTGATGCTGATCTGGCCGCTCACCTCGGGCGCCACCAGCATGTTGTAGCGCGTGCCCGTGCCCAGCTGCATGAACACCTGGGCGGCCGGGGCCGCTTGGACCGACAGGTCGAACCGCGGCTCGGATGCCGGTGCCTGGGCCGCGGGTGCGCCGGTCGCTGGAGCGGACGCCGGCGGCGGCGCGGTGCCGACCTGTGCCCATGCGGGCCCGGCGGCCAGCGCCAGCATTGCGGCGGCCGTGAGTGCGGCAGCCGCGGTGGCCAGTGCGGTCAGGCGCGGCCGAGCGAGCATGAGAGTGATGGGGTTCACGGCTGGACCCTCCTGTGGCGTTGTGTGACCCGCGCCGAAGCGGGAGGCTCGCCGGGTGCCGGCGCAGCTTCGGCCGTGGCGGTGGCCGGACCGAGCGGCTGCTTGACGATGGACGCGGCCAGCAGCGGCTCACGCTCGAGTTCGCCGCGGGCACTGCGCCAGGTGACGCCCTGCGCGTCGATGGCGGCCAGGGTGCGCTCGCCCTGCCGGTCGCCGATGCGCAGCACCCGCGCGCCCACCAGCGCGGTCGGCGTGCCGCCGGCACTCGTCGTGGCGGGCACCTGCACCCCGTGCAGCACCGCTGCCGGCGCGCGCGCGGCGCTGGCGGCCACGGGCCCGCCGCTCGCGCGCGGCGGCACCGAGCCCGCCGCTGCGGGAAGCACGGGGGGCCGGGTCGGGTCGGCCAGGGGTTGGGCTTGCAGGCTGAACGCCGCCCACAGCGGCATGGTCGCCAGCCAGGGCAGGGTGTCGAGCCACAGCGGGGCGGGGCGGTTCGTCGGGCGTGCCATCGATCAGATCTCCAGCCAGCCGCGCTCGAGGCTCAGCGTGTACAACCGCAGCGTGAGTACCGCCTTCGGGTGCTGCTCCACGCGCAGGCTCAGGCCACCCCACATCACCCGCTGCGGCATGGACTCCAGCGCCTGCAGCCAGGCGGTGAGATCGGCCCAGCTGCCCTCGACCACCAGCTCCAGGCCGTGGCGATACAGCGCCGGGGCGTCGCCCTTTGATGCGGCCGCACCCACGGAGACCGAGGCCGCAGTCGCTGCCGCTGGGGCAGCGCCTGCCAGCGCATCACTCACGCCCAGTGACTGCAGCGAGCGCACGCGCAGGCGGCCATGGCGCGGCAGCATCTGCTCGAGCACCTCCACCATCTGAGCCGGCGCAACCAGCGTGGCCTGCCATTCACGCAGGGCCTGCGACTGCGTGCCCACGCGCTGCTTCCATTGCGCCAGTTCGTCGGTCAGCAGCTGCTCCTGGGCCGTGCCCACACCCTGCACGCGCGTCAGCTCCGCCTGCAGCGTGGCCAGTGCGCCCGCGGCCTGCAACTGCTGCTGGCCGGCGGCGCGCCAGCGCTGGAAGGCAGGCGTGAACCAGGCTTGGTCGGCCACCACGATGGCCAGTGCGCAGAGCGCCAGCGTCCAGACAATGCGCTCGCGGCGCGGCCGCTCGTCGAAGCGGCGGGCCAGGCGCGATCCGCTCCAGCGGCTCACTTCGCACCCCCTGCCGATGGCCGTGACCGCAGCACGAACTCGGTCACGGCTGCAGCCTCGCCCGCGGCGTCGGTGCTGCGGATCTCGAGCTGCTCGAAGCGCCGCCCGCGCAGCAGTGCCTCCTGGTTGAGGCGGCGCAGGTAATCGGGCAGCGTGGCGGCGTCGAGCATGCGTCCACGCAGCTCGATGCTGCCGTCGCCAGCGCCCAACGACAGGCCGGTCAGCCACAGCGACGGATGGGTCTGGCGCGACAGCGCATGGAAGACCGGGGTGTATCCGGACTCACCGCCCAGCGCCCTCAGCGCGTCCTGCACGCGGCGCTGGCCGGCGTCGAGCCGGCGCAAGGCCTCCAGTTCGGCCAGACGGGCATCCGGCACATGGTCGGCAACCTGCTGCCGCAGCGCCGCTGTCTGTTGTTCTTGCTGAACCGCCTGCGCGCGACGGCCGGCTGCCCAGCCATCGAGCGCGCTGCCGGCTGTCCAGCCAAGTGCAAGCGTCAACGCCACGGCCACTGCCGCATGCCGGGCCCGCCACGGCTCGGCGCGCGGGCGCAGCGCGTCGTCGTAGAGGTTCACGTCGGGCTGTTCGCCACCGCGCAGCGCAGCAGCCATCGCCAACGCGAACCGGCCCTGCGTGGCCTCGTCGGCCAGCGCCGGCACCGCCTGCAGGTCGAACACATCGGCCAGTTGCACTGGCAAGACCGGCACGTAGAGCAGTTCGCGCACGTGGTCGCAGAACGCTGCCACAGCCGGGCCTGGCAGCACCTGCAGCCGCTCGATGACCACCTGCGCGTGGCTGCGCTCGAAGCCGTCGAGCGTGCGCTGCAGTTCCAGGCTGGCGCGATCGAAAGCGGCCTGGCGCGCTGCCTCGTCGGTGCCGGCAAGCTGGGCATCGGTGATGTCGATCTGACGCGACTGCAGCAACAAGCCGTCGCAGGTGATGACCAGCGTGCCATGGTTCGGCCCCACATGCAGCAGCGCATGGCCGCGCCCGGCGCTGGCCAGCAGGGCACCCAGGTGGCGCAGCGCCGTCTCCGCCACGTCCAGGGCCGCCCAGTCGACATCCGCGTCCTGGCCGGCCTCGATCAGTCCACGCAGCGCCGCAGCAGGTGCCACCACCGCGATCAGACCGGCCTGGCGCCGCCCGGCGGGCTGGGACGGCATCTCCAGCAGGTCGACACCGGCATCGTCGACCGCGAAGTCGACCATGTCCTTGAGCTTCCATCGCACCGCCTCGCGCCATGTGGCGCGGGGCGACTCGGGCGGATCCATCGGCAGCAACTGCGCCTCGTCGCGCCCCAGCAGGGCCACGCACCGATGGCGCGGCCATCGGCCAGACCCGCCCAGCCACGCGGGCAACGCGCCGCGCAGCGGGCGCAACGCGGCACGCAGTGCATGGCCCAGATCGTCGCCCAGCGTTTGCTCGTGCACCCAGCGCACCAACGGCCGCGCCGGTGCCGGCTGCTGCTGCACCCAGGCCAGCTGCAGCTTGCCCGGCACGCGCACGCAGGCCAGCCAGCAGGTGTCGGGCCGGTGGGCGGTGCGGTCGGCGGGTTGTCGGTCGAGCAGGCGCAAGCGGGCCACCCTGATCTGAGCAGTCGTCCTGCGGTCGATCGTGGCAGCGACCGACTCAGGCGAAACCTGGAAAAGCGGCAGAAGTGGCAGCCATTCCCGCTGTGGCAGTCGGTCGGCCCTGCCAGCATGCAGCCCATCACGGCACCTGGCTGACCCAGATCAAACCGCAGCACGGAGCCGCCGTGCCGCGCCCAGGTTGACCCTCAAGTGCGGCCCGACGCCGCCGAACTACGATGCAGGGCCCGCATCGGCGGGCGCCGCGCGGGCACAAGGCCCGCACCTCTGCCATGCCTGTGCCGCTGCCCGGACCGTTGCGCGTGCTGGGCTCGCTGAAGTGGCGCATCACGCTGGGCACGCTCGCCGTCGTCGTGCTCAGCCTGTTTGCAGTCACCAGCGAGCTGCTGCGCCGTGCCCAGGCCGACATGCTGGCGGCCCAGCGCGACCACGAACTCACCACCGTTGCCGCGGTGGCGCACCAGCTCGGTCGGCGGGTGGGAGAGTTGCAGCGCGTGCTCGAATTGACGGCCGTGCAGGTCGACCCCGGCGTGCTGGCCGACGACGCGCGGGCCCGGCAGTTCCTCCATGCCAAGCCGGTGGCGCGGTATCACTTCTCCAGCTTGTTCCTGGCCGATCCGACCGGAACGGTACTGGCTGTCGCCGACGAACAGGGCATCCGCCGCCCCGAGCTGCACATCGGCGATCGGACCTATTTCCAGCAGACGGTGACGGGCGACCGCCCGGTGGTGTCCG
Organism: Aquabacterium sp.; assembly: GCA_023150345.1. Taxonomy (GTDB): domain Bacteria; phylum Pseudomonadota; class Gammaproteobacteria; order Burkholderiales; family Burkholderiaceae_C; genus Pseudaquabacterium. Next base: position 1,286 of record JAKLLB010000060.1, on the reverse strand, counting down.
AACCGGTGCCCGGCCGCGTGTCCCATGCCCCGGTGCTGGTGTTCACCTACCCGGTGCGCTCGGCGCAGGGCGTGATCGGGGTGATCGGCGGAACGCTGCGCCTGGCCAACGGCGCCTTGTTGTCGGATGCGCCGGACGACACCCGCGAATCGAGCACCGAGGTGCTGTGGACGATCAGCGACAGCACCGGCCGCATCCTGGCCCATCCCAGCGTCGATCGGTTGATGCAGCCGATGAGCACCGAACCCCGCATGGCGCAGGCCTGGGCCCACTGGCTGCGCCTGGGCTCGCCGCTGGAGACCGCTGGTCTGCAGCTCGAGCAGCCGCAGGAGTTGGTCAGCGCCGCCGCCGTGCCGGCCACCGGCTGGATGGTGTGGCGTGCCCGTGCCGAAGGGTCGCTTCTGCAGCCGCTGGTCGATGCCCGGCGCCATGCCCTGTGGCTGGCCGCGCTGGCCGCATTGGCGGTGTCGGCGGTCACCGCTTTCGTGGTCAGCCGGATGTTCCGGCCGCTGGCGCGCCTGGAGCAGCGGGCGCTGCATCTGCTCGACGACGACCGCGAGGCCGACCAGGGCTGGCCGGAGGCCCGCGGCGAGATCGGCCATCTGGCGCGGGTGCTGCGGCAGGTGAGCACCGAGCGCGCCCGACTGGCCCGGCACAACGAGCAGAACCTGCGCCGCCTGCGCTCGGTCATGGCCGCGGCCCCGGTGGGCATCGCGTTCACCCACCAGCGCCGCTTCGTGCTGGTCAGCCAGGAGATGTGCCAGATGTTCGGCCGCGACGAAGCCGACCTGCTGGGACAGTCCACCGATGTCATCTACGCGCGAGCCGAAGACTTCGACGCAGTCGGCCCGTTGGTGGTGCAGGCGCTCAAGGCCGGTCAGCCGTACAGCGGCGAGTGGCTGCTGCGCCGCGCCGACGGCAGTCCCTTCTGGGCTCAGTTGCGCGGCCGCCCGGTGGATGCCGCCGATCCGGGCGCCGGCGTCATCTGGAGCATCATCGACATCAACGCCGAGGTGGCCAGGCGCAGCCAGCTCGAGTGGTCGGCCACGCACGACCCCCTGACCGGGCTGGCCAACCGCAAGGCCTTCGATGCGCGGCTGGAGCAGCTGTTCCACGCCCGCGATGCCGCGCTTCCGGCCACGCTGGTGGCCATCGACCTCGACCGCTTCAAGCCCATCAACGACGAGGCCGGACATGCCGCCGGCGACGCCGTGCTCAAGGCCGTGGCCGCGGCCATCACGGCCTGCGTGCGCGTCAATGACCTGGCCGTGCGCACCGGCGGCGAC
>JAKLLB010000005.1 GCA_023150345.1 Aquabacterium sp. | reverse complement strand
GAAATCTGATGGGCGTGGATGAGGCCCAGCAGCCCGCTGCGCGAGGCTTCGAGCACCTGCGCGTCGGTGAGCGCGCGCAGTCGCTCGTCGTCGACGGTGAGAAAGCCGTTGACATGCACCTTGCTGCCGTCGGGCATGGTGGCATCGAACTGCATCTCGCGCAGCAGGTTGAGTTCGATCAGCTTGGTGCCGTACAGCCGTGTGCGCTCGATGTCGCCCTCGAGCAATTCGAGCTGCTGCTTGACCGACAGCGTGAGCTCGGTCGGCTCCCCGGCCTCGGTGAACAACGCCTCGCCGACGCTGCCCAAGCCGACCCAGCTCTCGTCCACGCACAGCAGCATCTCGGTGGCCGAGGTGCGTGCCATGGCGAACGGATACAGGCGCAGCATGGCCGGCACGTAGCGCACGCGCCAGCGCTCGGCGGCGTCGATGCACAGGTTGTGACCGGCCTGCAGGCCCATGACGGCAATGGGCGCGACCTGGGGCGCCCCCTTGTCGTCCTCCCCCGCACGCACCCAGACCAGCGGGTAGTCCTTGCAGGCTTCGGCGAACTCACCCGCGGCCACGAAGAAGGCGTTGAGTTTCCTGTTGACGCCCATGTCCCGCGCGTTGCGGTCGAGCTTGAGGTTGCGGTGCTGCTGGCGGTCCAGTGCGACCGGCTTCTTGTGCAGGTTCTCGTTGATCATGATCAGTCACTCTCGGGGTTGTCGATGCGGGAGACCAGCACCTTGTCCACTCGTTTGCCATCGAGGTCGACGACCTCGAAGCGCCAAGCCTGCCATTGCACCACATCCGCGGTTCGCGGCAAGCGCCCCAGCAGCAGCATCACCATGCCCGCCAGCGTGTTGTAGCGCCCGCGGTCCTCCTCGGGCAGGTCACGCAGTTCCAGGCGATCTTTCAGCTCGGGCACCGGGATCAGGCCGTCCATCAGCCAGCTGCCGTCCCCGCGCTGCACAGCCCAGGCATCGTCGGCGCTGGGTGGCGAGAACTCGCCTGTGATCGCCTCCAGCACGTCGCGCACGGTGATCACCCCCTGCACGGCACCGTACTCGTCGACCACGAACACGAGTTCGGCGCTGCTGGCCCGGAAGTGCTCGAGCAGTTCCATGCCCGAAAGCGTTTCGGGGACGAACACGGGGGGCTTCATCAAGGCGTTGATCTGCGGCTGCTCGCCACGCGACAGCGGTTGCAGCAGCGCCTGGGCCTCGATCACGCCAACCACATCGTCCAGCCCACCGCGGCACACCGGATAGCGTGACCGCCCGCGCGCGGACATCTGCTCGAGGATCTGCGGCAGCGGGGAATTCAGGTCGAGCCAGAGCACCTCGGCGCGCGGAATCATCATCGAGCCGATCTGGCGATCGTCCAGACGGAACACATTGCGCACCATCTGGTGTTCCTGGGCCTCGATGACACCGGCGTCCAGGCCCTCCTCCAGGCTGGCGGCGATCTCCTCCTCGGTCACGCTGCGCGAGGGCGCCTGGCGGATACCCAGCAGCCGCAGCGTGGCCTCTGTGCTGGCCGACAGCAGCCACACGAAAGGCCGGGTGGCCGTCGACAGCCATTCCATGGGCGTGGCCACCAGCCTGGCCACGGTTTCGGGGTACATCTGGCCCAGCCGCTTGGGCACCAGTTCGCCGAAGATGATGGTCAGGAAGGTGATGCCCGCCACCACCAGCGCTGTGGCGCTGATGTCGGCGACTCGGGGCGTGGCCCTCAGCGTGACCTCCAGCCACTGCGCCAAGGGCTGCGAGAACGCGGCTTCGCCGACGATGCCGTTGAGCACCCCGATCGAGGTGATGCCGATCTGCACGGTGGACAGCCACTTGGTGGGGTGCTCATGCAACTCCATGGCCACGGCCGCGCCACGCTCGTGGCTCTCGACCATCACCGCCAGCCGCGCCTTGCGCGAGGCCGTGAGCGCCATTTCCGACATGGCGAACACGCCGTTGAGCAGGATCAAGAAGACGAGTAGGGCTACATCCATCGGGCTGCGCGACGACCGCGCCCCGTCCCAGGCAAGGCGGCGAGCGTAGCAGAATCCACCGATGCATTACCTCGTGGGAGACCTGCAGGGCTGCGCCGACGCCTTCGACCGGCTGCTCGTCGAGATCGGCTTTTCGCCCTCGCGCGATCACATGCATGTGTTGGGTGATCTGGTCAACCGCGGGCCCGACTCACTGGGCACGCTGCGGATGCTGCGCCGGCTGGGCGGCAGTGCCACCTGCCTGCTGGGCAACCACGACCTGCACCTGCTGGCGGTGGCCCATGGCGTGCGCCCGGCGCACCGCACCGACACGCTGGGCGACATCTTGCGCAGCCCCGAGCGCGACGCCTGGCTCGACTGGATCAGGCACTGCCGTTTGGCCGACAGCGCTCACGGATGGCTGCTGGTGCATGCCGGCGTGGTGCCTCAGTGGGATGCCGTCACCGTCCTGTCATTGGCGCGTGAGGTCGAAGCCATGCTGCGGGGCCCGGACCTTCCGGGCTTCCTCAGGGTGATGTATGGCAACGATCCGCGTCGATGGGATGATGCGTTGACCGGGGCCGACCGTTGGCGATTCGTGATCAATGTCCTCACACGCATCCGTTTTTGCAGCGACGATGGCACGCTGGAGTTCGGCACCAAGGACAGCGCCGCGGCCGCCCCGCCGGGCTTTCGGGCCTGGTTCGAGGTGCCGGGGCGGCTGACAGCGGGCACGCCGGTCGCTTTCGGCCATTGGTCTACCCTGGGCTTGCGAAACGAGGCTACCCTGCTCGCACTCGATACGGGATGCGTGTGGGGTGGCGCCTTGAGCGCCGTGCGGGTCGACGATGGCCGGCGCGACGTGGTCCAGGTGCGCTGCGCTGCGGCGTTATCCCCCCACAATGGGTGATGGCAGGCGCCGCGCGGCGGCACGCACCATCATGGCCAGGAAGAGCCCGGGCATAGCCCGCGGGTAGGCAGGAAGGAGTTCGAATCATGGCATTGGCGAACTGGTCCCAGGCGCAGGTACTGGCGCAGCTGAACTCGGGCGAAAAGTGGTCCGGCAGCACCATCACCTATTCGTTTCCCACCAGCGCAGGCGCGTTGTACGGGCAGCAGGGCGAAGCCGCGGGCTTTCGTGCCGTCAATGCGGCGCAGATGCAATTGATGGTGGTGGCGCTGGCCACCTGGGACGACTTGATCGTGCCGAACATGGCCGCAGGGACGGCCGGCAGCACGAACATCGAGTTCGGCTACACCAGCACGGGCATCGGCTATGCCCATGCCTACTACCCGACCGTCGGCAGCGCCTGGTTCAACGCCAACGAACCCACGCTGGTCAACCCGTCGCTGGGCAACGAAGGTTTCCTCACCTTCATCCACGAGCTTGGCCACGCCCTCGGCCTGAACCACATGGGCAACTACAACGGCAACGGCAACTGGACGCCGTCGTCGGTGCAGGACAGCGTGGTGCTGTCGGTGATGTCCTACTTCGGGCCGCGCTACACGGCACCGTATTACCACCCCGAGGTGGCAGACGCCGACTGGACCTGGACCAACGGCACCACCTACTTCTCGCAGACACCGATGGTCAACGACGTGATGGCCATCCAGGCCATCTACGGCACCTCCACCACCACCCGTCTGGACAACACCGTCTACGGCTTCTCCAGCACCGTGGGTGGCCTCACGGCGGCCATCTACGACTTCACGCAGAACCCCACGCCCATCCTGACGCTGTTCGACAGCGGCGGCACCGATACGCTCGACCTCAGCGGCTGGAACACGCCCAGCCGCATCGACCTGCACGCGGGCGCGTATTCGTCGGCCAACAGCATGACGAACAACATCGCGATCGCCTACAGCACGACGATCGAGAATGCCACCGGCGGCGGCGGCGATGACGTGATCACCGGCAACGACGTGGCCAATGCGCTGCGCGGCGGGGGCGGCAACGACTCGTTGTATGGCAGCGGCGGCGACGACACGCTCGTCGGCGGTGCTGGCAACGACACCATCGAGGGCGGCAGCGGCACCGACACCGTTGTCTTCGAAGGCAGCTTTGCCAGCTACACCATTTCCATCGCCGGCGATACGGTCACCGTCAGCGGCACCGCCAGCGGTACCGACCGCGTGCTCGGCGTCGAGCGCTTCCAGTTCGCCGACCTGACCCGCACGCTGGCCGAGCTGTCGCCCAACAGCGACACCACGGCGCCACAACTGGCCTCGGTCAGTCCGACGGACAACGCGACCGGCGTTGCGGCCGCCAGCAACCTGCTGCTGGTGTTCAACGAATCGGTGAAGCTCGGCAGCGGCAGCTTCGGCATCTACAACTCCGACGGCACGCTGGTGCGCACCATCGACGCCGGGGACACGTCACAGGTGCGCGTCAGCGGCACCACCGTCACCCTCGACCCGGCGGCCGACCTGACGGCCGGGCGCGGCTACTACGTCACCGCCACAGCAGGCTCCGTGACCGACCTGGCCGGCAATGCCTGGGCAGGACTGTCCGGGGGCACGAGCTGGAACTTCACCACGGGAAGTGCCAGCGACACCACCGCACCCCAGATCCAGAGCATCAGCCCGGCCGACGGCGCCACTTCAGTCGCTCCGGGTGCGAACCTGGTGATCGTGTTCAACGAGAACGTGCGCGCCGGTACACGGTCACGATCGACGCCGGTGCGGTGCGCGACACCGCCGGCAACAACCATGCGGGTCTGCTCAGCACCACGGCATGGAACTTCGCCACCGCGTCGGCCACCACCGACGACTACCCCTACAGCACCGACACACCGGGTGTCGTCACCATCAATGGCGCTGCCGCCACCGGGGTGATCGAGGTGCCCGACGACGCCGATCTCTTCCGGGTCGAACTCACCGCGGGCGTGGCCTACACCTTCGTTCTGCAACGCGCCGCCGGTGGCCTGTCCGACCCCTACCTGGGCCTGTTCAACCCGTCGCTCACCGCAGTGGCCGAAGACGACGACAGCGCAGGCTCCGGCAACGCGCGCATCGCCTACACGGCGGCCACCAGCGGCACCCACTACCTGGCGGTGGTCGACTATGCGACGGGAACCGGCGCCTATACGCTGAGCGCCACGACCTCCGACTCCGCAGCGCCGACGCTCGTGGCGCGCACGCCGGCCGACGACGCCAATGCGGTGGCCGTGGGGGCGGATCTCGTCCTGAACTTCAGCGAGGCGGTGCAAACCGGAAGCGGCAGCATCCGCATCTACAACAGCGCCACCGGTGCGCTGGTGCGCGAGATTCTGGCCAGCGACACCGGGTCGGTGCGCGTCAGCGGCACCACGGTGACCGTCAACCCCGGCAACAACCTGCCGGCCGGCACGGGCTTTTACGTCAACATCGATGCCAATGCCTTCCGCGACTCGGCCGGCAATGCCTACGCCGGCATCAGCGGTGCATCGGCCTGGAACTTCACGACGCTGGCCGCGTCGTCGACCGACGACTACCCGCTGGATGTGAACACTGCGGCGCGCGTGATCGTCAACGGCGCACCCATCACCGCGCGCATCGACAGCGCCAACGACGGTGACCTGTTCCGGGTCGACCTGGTGGCCGGCATCACCTATCAGTTCGACATGATCAGCCCGCTGAGCAGCGCGGTCGATCCGTACCTGATCCTGTACGGGCTGCTGCCGGAAGCCGACCTCATCACCTACGACGACGACGGCGGCCCGCTGCCGCTGGATGCGCAGATCTACTTCACGCCCTCGGCCACCGGCACCTACTACCTCGCGGCCTGGGACTATGCCGAGGCCACGGGCAGCTACAGCATCAGTGCCAGTGCGCCCAGCGACGACTTCCTGGGATCCACCGCCACGTCCGGGCGCCTGATCTCCGGCGGCTCGGCGATCAATGGCACCATCGGCGTCCCGGGCGACGTCGACTACTTTGCACTCACGGTCACCGCCGGCCAGGAGTACTCGGTCAGCCTGCAGAGCACGGGACTGGACGACCCTTATCTGGTGCTCCTCGATGGTACGGGCCAGGCCGTCGACTACGACGACGACAGCCTGGGCGACTTGAACTCGCAGGTCACCTTCACCGCCACCGCCAGCGGCAATGTATACCTGGGCGTCGTCGACTTCGACACCGGCATCGGTGGCTACAGCGTGAGGGCGTTTGCACGCAACGTCTTCAAGGGAGGCGCAGGCGCCGACACGGTGACCGGATCGTCGGGCACCGACACGCTGTACGGCCTGGCCGGCAACGACGTGCTTCGGGGCAACGGTGGCGACGACATCATGCAAGGCGGCGACGGCATCGACGTCGCGCGCTACGGCAGTGCCGCCAGCACCTACTACATCGGCCCGGTCGATGGCGGCCATGCCTTGCGCGACAGCTCGGGCGCCGAAGGGCGTGACCTGCTCTACGGCGTGGAGCGGCTCCAGTTCGCCGACATGTACTGGGCGCTCGACCTCGCCGGCAGCGCTGGCATCACGGCCAAGATACTCGGCGCCGTGTTCGGCCCGGAGGCGGTCGACATCCCGGAGTACGTGGGCATCGGCCTCGACCTGCTCGACGGCGGCATGGACTACACCGCGCTGATGCAACTGGCACTCGATGCCGCGCTGGGCCCTGGCGCCAGCCACACCGCGGTCGTGAACCTGCTTTACACCAACGTGGTGGGCGTGGCGCCCGGCTCGGCCGATCTGGCCTACTTCAAAGGCCTGCTGGACAACGGCACCTACACCCCAGCGGGCCTGGGTGTGCTGGCCGCCGAGACCGAGCTCAATGCGCTGAACATCGACCTGGTCGGATTGATCGACTACGGCATCGGCTACGTCTGACCGTTGGTGCCGGCCCACTTCGCGCGTTTCACTGTCCTTTGCACCTCGAACCGACTCCGACTCACTCATGGCAGCACCGAACTGGACCCAGGCTCAAGTCCTGGCCCAGCTGGACTCCGGCATGCACTGGCGGTCCAGCACCATCACCTACGCGTTCCCCACCACATCCTCAGGCATCTATGCCGATGGCGAGGAGTCCGGGTTCCGGCCCCTGAACTCCACGCAGCAGAGCATCGCGAGGCTCGCGCTGGCCGTCTGGGACGAGGCAACCGCAGCCAGCATCGTGCCCGGCAGCGTCGGGCGAAGCGACATCGAGTTCGGCTACACCAGCACCGGCATCGGCTACGCCCACGCCTATTTCCCGGAGGTTGGCAGCGCGTGGTTCAACGTCACCGAGCCCGAACTCGTCAATCCGATCGTCGGCGAGTACGGGTTCATGACCTTCGTGCACGAGATCGGGCATGCACTGGGCCTGGATCACATGGGCGACTACAACGGCGCGGGCAGTTGGTCGCCGTCGTCGTACCAGGACAGCGAGGTGCTGTCGGTCATGTCCTACTTCGGCCCACGGGGCGCCGCGGCGCTCTACTCCTCGCAGGTGATGCAGGCCGACTGGCAGGCGGCCAATGGCAACACCTACTCGGCGCAGACGCCGATGCTCAACGACGTGATGGCCATCCAGGCGATCTACGGCGCCTCCACCACCACCCGGCTGGACAACACCGTCTACGGCTTTTCCAGCACCGTCGACGGAGCCACGGGAGCCATCTTCGACTTCCGCCGCAACCCCTACCCGGTGCTCACGATCTTCGATTCCGGCGGCATCGACACGCTCAATCTCAGCGGCTGGAGCACGCCCAGTCGAATCGACCTGCACGCGGGGGCGTTCACGTCGACCAACGACATGACGAACAACATCGCCATCGCCTACAACACCACGGTCGAGAACGCCGTGGGCGGTGGCGGCAACGATGTCATCGTGGGCAACGACGCCGCCAACGCGCTCGAGGGCGGAGCCGGTGGTGATGAACTCCAGGGCCTGGGCGGCAACGACACCCTCACCGGCGGCACCGGCAACGACATCATCGATGGCGGCACCGGGGACGACACCGCCGTCTTCGACGGCGTGTTCGCGCTGTTCACCGTCAGCGCGGCGGGCAACGTGGTCACGCTCACGAGCACCGGCACCGGAACGGACCGAGTCTCGGGCGTGGAGCGCTTCCGCTTCACCGACGGCACCCGCACGCTGACCGACCTGTCACCCACGGCCGACATCACCGCCCCGCTGCTCAGTGGCCTGAGTCCGGCCGACAACAGCGCCAACCTCTCCGTCGGCACCAGCTTCGTCCTCACCTTCAACGAAAACGTGAAGGCCGGCAGCGGATCCCTGCACATCTGGCTGGCCGACGGCAGTCTGTGGCGCAGCGTGGCCGTTGGCAACACGACCCAGCTGCGCTTCAGCGGCAACAGCGTGACGCTCGACCCCAGCGCCAACCTGCCGGCAAACGGCAGCTACTACATCACGGTCGATGCAGGCGCGATCTCGGACGCCGCGGGCAACGACTACGCCGGCTTCAGCGGTGCCGGACAGTGGAACTTCAGCACCTCGGCTGCCGACACGCACGCGCCCCAGGTGATTGCCCTGACGCCAGCCGACGAAGGCACCGGCGCGAGCACCCGCGCCGACCTGGTGATCGAGTTCGACGAACCGGTCAGCGCAGGCAGCGGCAACATCGTCATCCAGAAGGGCGTGACGCCGTTCGCCACGATCGCGGTCACCGATACGAGCCGCGTGCGCATCAGCGGCAACACCGTCACCATCAATCCCAGCGCCGACTTCGAGCAAGGAGCCGCCTACAACGTCACGCTCGACCGTGGCACCTTCAAGGACGCTTCGGGCAACGCATTTGCTGGAGCCACTGCGAGCAACTGGAACTTCGCCACCGCCTCGGCCCCGCAGGGCGACGACTATCCGCTCGGGCCCGATACCCAGGGCCAGCTTGCGTCCACCGGCAGCGTGCTCAACGCCCGCATCGACGGGCCCAGCGATGGCGACATGTTCCGCGTGACGCTGACCGCCGGGGTGACCTATCGATTCGACATGATGTCGAGCAGCGGGATCGATCCCTACCTGGTGCTGTACGGACAGGCACCGGGCTACGAGTTGGTCGCCTTCGACGACGATGGCGGCCCACTGGGGCACGATGCGCAGCTGTACTACACGGCCACCGAAGGCGGCGTGTACTACCTGGCCGCCTACGACAACACCGACACCTACGGCGCCTACGGCATCGCCGCCGGCTTGCCCAGCGACGACTACCTGGCCTCGACGGCGACCAGCGGCAAGGTGCGCACCGATGGCGTGATCAGCTTCGGCAACATCACGGCCCCGACCGACAGCGACATGTTCGCCGCCTCGCTCACCGGCGGTACGCAGGTGACCTTCGATCTGCGCAGCGCCGGCCTGGCCAATCCGTTCCTGCGCCTGTTCGATGCCCAGGGCAAGCTGCTGGCCGCCGACGACAGCACCGGTGCGGGCAAGGACGCCCAGATCACCTTCGACGTGCCAGCCACGGGCACCTACTTCGCTGCCGCCGCCGACTACGACACCGGCATGGGTGCCTACCGCCTCACCGCCGTGCTGCGCAACGTGGTGCCCGGCGGCAGTGGCGACGACGCCCTGACCGGCACCCACGGCGCCGACACGCTGCAAGGCGGCGATGGCAACGACCGGCTCCAAGGCGGCCTGGGCGACGACATCATCCAGGCGGATGCGGGCATCGACATCGCGGCCTACGCCGGCGCTGCCAACCGCTTTGTGCTGCAGCACCGCAGCACCGATTGGGTGATCACCGACGGCACCGGCGGCACCGGCACCGAAGGCCGCGACCTGCTGCACGGCGTGGAACGGGTGCACTTTGCCGACCGTCAGCTGGCCATCGATCTGGACGGCCACGCCGGCGAGGTGGCACGCATCCTGGGTGCCGTGTTCGGTCCGGCGTCGGTGGCCAACCCCACTTATGTGGGCATCGGCCTCGGCCTGGCCGATGGCGGCATGGACGAAGCCGCGCTGATGCAACTCGCGCTCGATGCCCGCCTGGGCGCCGGCTACAGCCACGCGGCACTGGTGGACCTGCTCTACACCAACCTCGCCGGCGTGGCCCCCACGCCGGACGTGCAGGCGCTGTACACCGCGGCATTGGCCGACGGCACCTACACACCGCTGTCGCTGGCCACTCTGGCGGCCGAGCACGAAATCAACCTGGCCAACATCGGCTACGCCACGCTGCAGGAGCAGGGCCTGGTCTACGTCTGACGCCGCAGCGCGCGGCAGTGCGAGAATCCGAGGCGCCGCGGAGGCATGGCAGAGTGGTCGATTGCACCTGACTTGAAATCAGGCATGCCTGCAAGGGCATCGTGGGTTCGAATCCTACTGCCTCCGCCAGATGACCAAGAGCCTCGCGGCCTTCAGCGTGGTCCGGCGCTACTACCCATCGATGCACCCATCCAGCCGCGCATACATCGTGCGCCTGCTGTTCGAGCTGCCGGACCATAGACCGCTGAACACTTGGGCGTGCCTCGAGATTTGAAGCAGCGTTGCGACGTCACGCACGTTGGCCAAACCGGCAACCGGTCGTTTCACGGCATCGCCCGCCCCATCGCCTGCGCCAGCCTGCGCTCGCGCACGCTTTCCCATCCGTCGACCGGGTAGCCACCCAGCCGTTGCTCGTACACCCGGATGGCGGCGGCGGCGAGCGCCGGGTCGATTCCATCCATCCACGGCTGGAGCTGAGCGGCCAGTGCGGCATCGGCCAGGCCGTTGGCGCGTGTGTTCACCCAGTACGCGAGCAGCACCCAGGCGTGGCTGCGATCGACGCCCAGGGCCACCACCTCGTCGCGCGCGCGCTGCAGGTCGGCATGCAGGCGCAGGCGTTCGCACTGCACCAGGTCCTGGACGCGGCCACCCTGCGCACGATGCGCTTGTACGCACCGCGCCAGTTCCTCGAGCGTGTGCGGCTGCGCAGGCTCCGCCGCATTTCGGCTGAACATCGGTACGGCGAAGGCGTCCAGCGACTCACCGATGATGAAGTCGTCCGCCAGAGCCGATGCGGCAGCCGGTCGATACGGCTCGCCCACCTGCGCCGCGCAGATCTCGCCCAGGCCGCCCCAGCCCGCTGCCAGCATGGAGCTCACCCGGTGCAGCTCGGGCGGTGCGGTGGCCTTGTCGGCCTCGTCGCGCTGGTGCGCGAGGATGCAGTTCGTCTGCTCGGACATGAGCTGGTAGCGCAGCGCCAGTTCGAGGGCGTCGCTGGCGGTGCCCTGGGCGATGCGGCGCGCCGCGGCCACTCGGGGCAGGCTGTCGCCCGGGCAGGGAGCATCGGCTTGGCTGCGTGCCAGTTCGATGACATGGCCACGCGCGTCTTCGGCCAACAGGCGGACGGTGCCCGACAGCGCCGCGGCGCCCAAGCCGGCGCAGGCGATGACCGTGTCGCCGCCGAACACGCTGGGCGGGAGGTTCGTCGCCCAGGCCGGGGTGCAGCCCCAGTCGATGCGCACGTTGGTGTAGACGGGCTGGCGCATGCGGTGCAGCATGCGGCGCGCCGCTGCCTCCAGGGCCTCGCCTGGAGTGGCGAACTCGCAGGCGCCACCGCTTGCCTCGGCCAGTGCGCGCAGCACACCTTCGGCCGGCGCGCTGCCCACGCCGATGGCGAAGATGCGATGGCCGCTGCTCCTGGCGGCCGCCACCATCGCGTCGGCCTGCCAGATCTCGCCGTCGGTGATGAGCAGCACATCGGCGCTGTTGTGCTCGGCACCACGTGGCAACTCGAGGACCGCCTGCAGCGCGCGCTTCATCTCGGTGCCGCCGAGATCGGCCTGGATGCCGTCGATCAGCGGCTGCAGGGTACGCAGCGACTGCGCGGTGACCGGCGCGGGCGCGCTGACATGGTCGACCACCGAGCCGAAGCGGCTCAGGCTCAGCAAGTCGTGCTCATTCAACCCCGCCACCACGCCGCGCAGCGCGGCCCGCGCAGAGGCGATGCTGTCGCCGTTCATGGAGCCCGAGCAGTCCACCAGCAGTTTCAGGGCGATGCCGCGGCGCGGGGGGGCCGCTGCCGGCTGCAGCGCGGCCAGCATCACCTGCGGGGCAGCCGGGTCGAGCGTGTCGGCTGCACGCAGGAGCAGCGACGGATGCGGCTCGCGCGGTGTCACGATGACCACGACGTCCCGGTCCAGGCGCGCCCCCGGGCGCAGCTCCATGTGCATCGCGCCGCTCGCGTCATGGCGCGTGGTGCAGCGATGGGTCGGGCACTCGGCGCTGGCGCCGGCCAGCGCCGGCCCCAGGGTGAGCGTCAGGGCCAGCGGGTAATCGGCGTGCAGGCTGGCGTGTGGCACCTGCTGGGGCTGCAGGCCCGCTTGCTCGGCGTTGCCGTAGCGCGGCGCGATCGTGGTCGGGATCGACACGCGCAGGCGTCCCTGCTCGAAGCCGATCGTCTGGGCGTAGCGGCACTCCAGCACGAGCTCGTCGCCCGGCTGGAGGTTGCCGATGTTGGCGGTGTGCAGCCCATCGCGATGTGCCTCCAGCATCACCGGGGCATCGCCTTGCGCCAGCGATTGCTCGTACCGGCGCTCGGCATCGCGCCTGGCGACGATCTGCCCTTGCTGGCGCTGGCCGTTGAGCTCGGACGCAAAGCCCAGCAGCACCGCCGAAACAGGCAGCGGAAAGGTGTAGACCACCTCGAGCACCCGGTCGCTGGTGTTGCGATAGGTCTGGCGCAGGGCCAGTTCGAACATCACCGCATCCAGGCGGCCGTGGGCCTGCACGCCCACCAGTACCGGCGCGGGGGCAGAGCTGTCGCTGCAGCGCAGCGCGAATGCGGGACTGTCTTCACTCATGGTCTTGCTCCTGGCTCGGGTCAGCCGTGGATGTGGGGTTGCCGGCCGGTTCGACGGCGGCCGATGTGCGCACCTGGCGGTAGAGCGCGGCGATGCCACGCACGAACTGGCGCACCTGTTCGGCCGTGAGCTGCGCGCGCCCAGGCTCGACGTGGATCTCCAGCCCGTCGGCCACGGTGACGCGGCTCCAGACCTCGATGGAGCCGGCGGCGGCGCGGCGCGGTGCGGGGTCTTCGGGCGAGCCGCTGCGCAATTCGCGCACCCGCTCCAGGCTCAGGCCGGCGTCGGTCCAGCGGCGCACGAGCAGCAACTGCTCCAGGTGCCGCCGAACGTAGTGCGCACCGCGCTTCTCGCCCAGCGGCCGATCGACCAGGCCTTCGGCGATGTAGTAGCGCACGGTGCGCGGCGTGAGGCCAGCGAGCACCGACAACTCGTCGATCGAGTAGCGCTCGTCTTCGGCATTGCGGGACGGAACCGGTGGCGCAGGCATGGCCCAGTATGAGACATTTGTTTGCGCCAGTCAACTGTATTAAATATCGAGGTGCCGCCGATGACTGGAACTGGAGCACGCTTGCCACCGACTCCCCACCACGCGATCACCGGCGAGTCCACCACAGTGACGTTCTGACGCCATGATGTTACGATGTCATGACGTCCCCCCGTTGCCGGAGACCCCATGTCGACCACCGATGCCGTCCGCTCCACCGTCTACTTGGCGCCCGAACTGCACCAGGCCCTGCGCTTGAAAGCCGCGCAGAGCCAGCGCAGCATGTCGGACATCGTCAACGAGGCACTGCGTCAGGCCCTGCGCGAAGACGAGGAAGACCTGGCCGCCGTGCGCAGCCGCGCCGCAGAGCGTGCGCTGAGCTACGAGGAATTTCTCGCCAAGCTGAAGGCCGATGGCACGCTATGAACTGCGCGTCAGGCCTTCGGTCGCGAAGGACCTGCGCGGCATTCCCAAGGCCGACGTCAAGCGCATCCTGACTCGCATGCAGGCCCTGCGCGACGACCCGCGCGGTCCGGGCTGTGAAAAGCTCGGCAGCGCCGAGCTGTATCGGGCTCGACAAGGGGTCTATCGCATCGTTTACGAGATCCATGATGCGCACATCGTCGTGGAAGTGATCCGCGTTGGCCACCGGGGCGAGGTCTATCACGGCGGCCAGGACGGTGGGGGATGACGCCACGAAGGCTTTCGGCATGAACCGCCCGTGCAAAGATGACCCCGATCGCTCACAACCAGTCACAGTTGACCCGCAGACCCGGGGTGGCTGCGGCATAGCCGGCGGCGCGCTGCGCCCGCAGAATGTCCGGGCGTGCATATTTCACGGCCTGCAGGGCCGCCCTCACCCGTGACACTCAGCCCCCGCCCCCGCGACAGTGCCTCGGCCGCGCTGGCGCCGTTCTGGCCGCTGCGGCCGGCCGAGCGTCTGCTGGTGCAGGCCTGGGCCAGTGGCACGCTGGCGCGGGTGGGCTTGCGCCGGCCCGAAGGGCCCTCGGCCGAGCACTCCATACGCGCACCGCTGCTGTCCTGGATGGTGCGAGGCGGCCTGCCCGTGCGCTGCCGCCGGCTGCAGGTGGTGGGCGCCAGCATCGAGGGCCGCTTCGACTTGGGCGATGCTGCCTACGACGGCCACCTGTGGTTCTACCGCTGCCGCTTCGACTCGCCGGTGGTGCTCGAGGGCGCGCGCATCAGCGGTTCGGTCACGCTGGCGGCCTGTCGACTGGTGGCGCTGCAGGCCGACGGCTGCCGCATCGGCGGCGATCTCGTGCTCGCCGCCGGCACGGCCGTGCCGCACGAACTGCAGCTGTCGCGCGCCCACATCGGCGGGCGCTTCGATGCCTCGAGGCTCGACCTCACCGGCAGCGGTGCCGCCGACCCGGCCCGCCGTGCCTTGGTGGCCGAAGCCGTGCGCGTGGGTGGTGACGTGCTGCTGCGCGACGGCTTCCAGGCGGTCGGCGAGGTGCGGCTCGTGGGGGCGCTGGTCGGCGGCGACGTGCGTGCCGGCGGGTTGTTCAACGGTGCTCCCGTGGCCGATGGGGGCCGCGGCCCGGCGCTCGTGCTCGACCGCGCGCAGGTGCAGGGCTCGCTCGTCTTCGAGCCCAGCTTCGGCGCCGCGGGTGCGGTGCATCTTCGGCGCACCCGCATCGGAGGCGACCTCGATGCCACCGGCGCCAGCTTCGACTGGCTGGGCGATGCACTGTGGCAGCGCGGATGGGGACGCCACGCCGACGGCACCCTGGCCGCGAACGCCACCCTGGTGCTCGACCGATCGCACATCGAAGGCGCGCTGGTGCTGCGCGAACTGCGGGCGCCGCTGGTGGCCGCGTCTTTCGCGGGTACGAAAGCCGGAACGCTATCGGACGACCACACCACGTGGGGCGAGCACCTGTGGCTCGACGGCTTCCAGTACAGCCGCCTGGACGACGACGCGCCGATGGATACGCGGTTTCGGGTCGACTGGTTGCGACGCCAGAGCCCGGCGCACCTGGGAGCCCAGTTCCGTACGCAACCCTGGCGCCGGCTGATCCGGGCCCTGCAGCGCCAGGGGCGCGGACGATCGGCCAGCCGCGTTGCGGTTCAGCGCGAACGCTGGCTGCGCCACAGTGGCCAGGTCGGACACGGGCGCAGCGCCCCGTGGCGCACCGCCGCCCGAGCCGCACATGCGGCCTGGGGTGCGTTGGCGGGCTACGGCCACCAGCCCTGGCGGCTGGCCGGCTGGCTGGCCGCGGCGTGGCTGACGGGAGGCGCAGCCTACGGCGCCGGCGCGGCGCTGGGCGCGCTCGATCCTGTGACGGCGCCGCCGCTGTTCGACCCGATGGCGCACTCGCTGGGCAGGCTGCTGCCCGTCCTCCCGATCGATACCGGCACACCGTGGGCGGCCGGCTCGGCGCTGGGCCTGCTGATGCGCTGGTGCGGCTACCTCCAATCCGTCTTTGCTGGCATGCTGCTGCTGTTGTGGATCAGCGGGATGGCCCGCTGGGGTGACCGCGACGGCGTGAAATCACCATGACCACCTGGATCCTGAATCGCCCGACCGACCTGAGCACGCTGGACTTCTTCAGTCTGCATGGGCCTGCGGTCGCCGACATCCGCACCGGCACCCACTACCGCCAGAGTGCCGGCGCGCTGGCGCTCGACTTCCTCGGCGATGGCTTCCTTTACGACGGCGACCGGCTGCTGCCTTTCGGTTCGGTCGAGCTCGTGCGGTTGTCCGACGCGCTGGACACCTTGATTCAGATCGGCGACATGGTGTGGCACCTGCTGAAGGTGCTGTCGTACTACAACCCGCTGACCGACCACTGGGACGAAGACGGCCTGCTCGATTACCTGTTCGACTGGGTCGACGACATCACCGGCTCCAGTGGCAACGACACCTTCTGCGGCCGTGGTGGCAACGACATCCTGCGTGGCGAGGGCGGCATCGACACGGCTCTCTATGAGGGCGCGCGGCAGCGCTGGTCGATCGAGCGCACCGGCGATGGCTGGCGCGCGACGGACACCCAGGGCAGCGACGGTGTGGATGCGCTGCACGGCGTGGAGCGCCTGCGCTTCGGCGATGGCGCATTGGCCCTCGACCTGGACGGACACGCAGGCACCGTGGCCCGGCTCATCGGCGCGCTCTTCGGGGCCGATGCGCTGCAGCAGCCCGATCTGGTGGGCACTGGCCTGGCGCTGCTCGATCAAGGCATGAGCGAGATCGACCTGGCGGCGCTGGCCGCCACCAGCCCGCTGTTCGAGGCCCAAGCGGGCGGCTCGACCAATGCCGCGTTCGTCGAGGCGGTCTATCGCCATGTCACCGGCACCCAGCCAACGACCGAGGAGCGCGAGCACTACGTGGGCTTGCTCGATTCCGGTGCGCACACCCGCGGCTCGCTGGCCCTCTTCGCGGCCGAAACCGATGCCCTGGCGCAGGCGGTGGGGCTGGCTGCCTGGGCGGACGCGGGCTTGCCCTATGCGCCCATGGGTTGACCGTCGTCAGCATGTCGTCAATCTAAATGCGATAGACTCTCATTTATATTGACTGTTGCCGCTCGCTGCGGCCCGCGGCCATGCGCTCCCCGATCGCTGTACCGGTTTGCGAACGACTGGACGAACTGCCCGTGGGAGCCCGTGCCGTGGTGCGCGCCGTGCGCGGCGATGCCGGCACGCTGGGCCCCGATCACCTGCGCCGGCTCGGTGAGCTGGGCTTCCTGCCGGGCGAACCGGTCCAGCTCCTGCGCTGCGGTCCGGGTGGCCGCGAACCGCTGGCGGTGCAGATCGGCGACACCTTGTTCGCGCTGCGGCGGGCCGAAGCCCGCGCCATCGAGGTCGAGCGCACCGCAGAGCAGGCCACGGCCTGATCCCCCGGCCACGGCCGCCGCCACACGCCATGTCCACCGCAGTTCAGGCCCACTCGCCTGCCGAGCAGTCTCGCTGCGTGGCGCTGGTGGGACACCCGAATTGCGGCAAGACGGCGCTGTTCAACCTGCTCACCGGCACCCGCCAGAAGGTCGCCAACTACGCGGGTGTCACCGTCGAACGCAAGCTGGGGCAGTCGCAGTTGCCCGATGGACGCGGGTTCACCGTGGTCGACCTGCCCGGGGCCTACAGCCTGCGCGCGGCCACGCCCGATGAAGAGGTCACGCGCGATGTGATCCTGGGACTGCGCGACGAGGAGGCGGCGCCAGACACGTTGGTGGCTGTCGTCGACGCCACGCACCTGAGGGCCAACCTGCGGCTCGTGCTCGAGCTCAAGCGCCTGGGCCGCCCCCTGATCCTGGCGCTGAACATGGCCGACGTGGCCCAGGCCCGCGGTCTGCGCATCGATCGCACCATACTCGAACGCGAACTCGGCTGCGCGGTCGTCGAGACCGTGGCGGTGCGTCGCGAAGGCCACGCGCAGCTGCTGGCCGCGCTGGGTCAGGCCTGGCACGATGCCGCTGCGCGCTCGACGCCCGCACCGGCTCGGCAGCATGCGCAAGCGCCGGCGGCACCATCGGCGATCGATGCCCTGCCCAGCACGCTGGAACTGCAGCACGAGGTCCGGCGCATCCTGGCGCTGGCCGTCACCGAGACCACGCCCGGCGGTGACCGGGTGGGCGTGCGCGTCGATCACTGGCTGCTGCACCCGGTGTGGGGCCTCGCGTTCCTGGCCGTGCTGCTGTTCGTCGTGTTCCAGGCGGTGTTTGCCTGGGCCGCCTGGCCCATGGGCATCATCAAGGACGGCATGGCCGCACTGGGCGAGCTCACGCTGGCGCACATGTCCGAAGGTCCGCTGCGCAGCCTGATCGTCGATGGCGTGATCGCCGGCGTGGGCGGGGTGCTGGTGTTCCTGCCGCAGATCCTGATCCTGTTCTTCTTCATCCTGGTGCTGGAGGACTCGGGCTACCTGCCACGCGCGGCCTTCCTGCTCGACAACGCGATGGGCAAGGTGGGCCTGTCGGGTCGCGCCTTCATCCCGCTGCTGTCGAGCTTCGCATGCGCGGTGCCGGGCATCATGGCCACCCGCACGATCGGCACGCCGCGCGAGCGGCTGGCCACGATCATGATTGCGCCGCTGATGACCTGCTCGGCCCGGCTGCCGGTGTATGCGCTGCTGATCGGGGCATTCGTGCCGGCCGCATCGGCAGGCCCGTTCAACCTGCAGGGCCTCACGCTGTTCGGCCTGTATGTGGCCGGCGTGCTGTCGGCCTGCGTTGTGGCGTGGTTGTTCAAGCGCACCTGGCTGCGCAGCGGCTACCAGCCCCTGATGCTCGAACTGCCGCCCTACCGCTGGCCCAACCTGCGCAACCTGTTGCTGGGCCTGTGGGAGCGTGCGCGCATCTTCGTGCGCCGGGTGGGCACCATCATCTTCGCGCTGATGGTGCTGCTGTGGTTCATGTCCACATGGCCGGCACCACCCGAGGGCGCCACCGGCGCAGCGGTGCGCTACAGCCTGGCCGGACAACTGGGCCTGGCCTTGCAGCCGCTGTTCGCACCCATCGGCTTCGGCTGGGAGATCGTCGTCGCTCTCGTGCCAGGCATGGCCGCACGCGAGGTCGCCGTCGGGGCGCTGGGCACGGTCTACGCGCTGTCGGCCAGCGGCGACGCGGTGGCCGAGAGCCTGGCGCCGGTGATCGCCCAGGGCTGGTCGCAGGCCACCGCCTACTCGCTGCTGGCCTGGTTCGTGTTCGCGCCGCAGTGCATCTCCACGCTGGTGACCGTGCGGCGCGAAACCGGCGGCTGGCGCTACCCGGCGCTGATGGCGGGCTACCTGTTCGCGCTGGCCTATGCCGCGGCCTTCGTCACCTACCGCGTGGCACTGGCGCTGGGGGGCTGATGGCATGCAGACGTTGATCACCACCCTCATCGTGGCGGCCTCGGCGGCTTACCTGGTGTGGCGCACCCTGCCCGCCACCTGGCGCGCGCGCCTGACGGGCCGCACGGGCGCAGCGCAAGCCACTGTGACGCCGGGCTGCGCCGGCTGCTCAGGCTGCAGCCATGCAAGCGCGCCGGGTCAGGCGATGCAGGTGCGGTTCTTGCCCGTTCGCTTGGCTTCGTACAACGCCTCGTCGGCACGCTCGAGCGCCAGCTCGAGCGCCTCGCCGGGCCGGTAGGCGGTGACGCCGGCCGAGAAGGTAACGAACACCTCGCGGCCATCGTGCATGAACAGGCTGGCGCTGAGCTGGCGCTGCAGCCGCGTGAGCACCTGCTGGGCCTCGTCGACCGGCGTGCCGGTGAGCAGAACCACGAACTCCTCGCCGCCAAAGCGCGCCACATGGTCCACCGGCCGCAGCCAGTCCTTCACCCGGGCGGCGAGTGACTTGAGCGCGACGTCGCCGGCGGCATGGCCGAGGGTGTCGTTGAGCTTCTTGAAGTTGTCGATGTCGAGCAGGCCCACGGCCAGCGTGGGCCCGCCACGCTCGACACGGGCACGCTCGGCCTCGAACGCCTTCATCATGCCGCGACGATTGGCCACCTGCGTGAGCGCATCGGTGGAGACCTCGTCGGACAGGCGGCGCAACTCGCTTTCGAGGTCGCGCACCTTGGTCTCGAGCTCGGTGGCCCGCGCATGCTCGTCGGCCATGCGCTGGCGAGCGGTGGCCACCACCTCGTGCACGGTGCGCGTATCGCCCACCAACTGGCGCACCACATCGGCCAGGCCTTCGATGGAGTCGGCCGACTCGATGACATCGGCGTAGCCGGCCACCTTGTCGTTGAAACGCCCGGTGACGTCACCCAGTTCGCCGATCTCGGAGAGCATGTGCGAGATCATGGCCTTGAGTGCGTCGCGGGCACGGGCGCGCTCGGAGCGTACCGAGCGCTGCCGCTCGCGGGTGTCGGCCAGCAGTTCGCGGGCAGCGCGCACTGCGCGCGGCCCGGCCTGGCCCTCCAGGCGCGCGCGCAGGCTCTCCACCTGGCCACGGGCCCAGCTCTCGTCCTCGGCCAGGTCGGTGAGGCCCTCGGTGAGCGAGCGGCACAGCTGCAACAGCTCGTCGACGAGCTGGTGCCGGTGCGCGAACAGCCGCCGCGCCCGCTGGCACACGTCGACCACGGCCTCGGCCACCGACAGCGTGGCGCCCTCGCGCTGCACCCGCTGGGCGATGGCGGCCAGTTCGTCGGCCAGCTCCGCCGCGCGCGGCTCCTCGGGCGGCAGGCCGGCCCGCACCGCGCCCTCGAGCGCATCGACCACCTGTGGCATGGCGCCGGCCGGCGCGGCATCGGTCGCGGCCAGCGCAACGGCTGACGCCGCGGTGGGCACGGGCGCGGCCTCACCGGCGCCGTCGGCCCTCGCGTCCACTTCGACTGGCACGTCGTCGGTGTCGCTTTCCCATGCACCCACCAGCTGGCGCAGTCGCTGCTGCAGCCGCGCGAGATCGCTGCGGCTGCTGTCGAGTACCCGCTGCAGGCTTTCCTTCTTGCGCCCTGGCGTCCACTGGCGGCTGCCGCGCTCGAGCGCGCGCGCCAGGCGCTCCACCAATTGGGCCCAGGCCTGGGCCTGCGCGCCACTGCCCTCGGCGCCGCGATCGAGCAGGCGCTGCAGGTCATCGTAGCGGGCCTCGTTCAGGGCGGCGGCCAGCTCCGTTCGCAGGGTCGGGTCATCGGTGGCGCGCGCCGCCAGCCGCTCGACCAGGGTGCGCGCGCGAGGGGGCAAGGCGCCTTCCGGCGGCACCGGTTCGCCGGCCTCCTCGGCATAGAACCGCGCATAGTTGGCTGGCGTGGGTTCGAGCTTGGAAAGCGCGAGGCGACGCAGGGCGCCCTTGGCCAGCTGCGCCGGGGTTTGCGTCGCGTTGGCCGTGCTTTGCGGGTTGCCGGCGAGCGGCTTGGCGGGGTCCATTGGAGCCGGACCGGCTTCAGCCGCGCAGGCCCGCCGGACGCGCGGGTTCAAGCGTGCGTTCGAGCCCGCCGGGCATCAGCCAGGGCGCCTTGCGCGGCAACAGGTTGCCCTGCACGAACAGCTCGATCTCGGCCGGCGGCACCGGCCGGCTGAACAGGAACCCCTGCATGATCGTGCAGCCTGCCTTGTAGAGCGTCTCCATGTGGCGCAGTTGCTCCACGCCCTCGGCGATCACACGCACGCCCAACGACCGGCCCAGCGCGATGATCGCCGTGACCACGGCCTGGCTCTGCGGCGAAGTGCCCAGGTCGCGCACGAAGATGCGGTCGATCTTGAGCTCCGAGATCGGCAGCTGCGTCAGGTACGACAGCGACGAGTAGCCGGTGCCGAAGTCGTCGATGGAGATCTCGACGCCGATCTCGTTGAGTCGGTGCAGCGCGGGGATCACCGTCTGCAGGTCCTTCATGAGGTTGTTCTCGGTGATCTCGAGCAGGATGGACCGATGGGCGACGCCGTGGGTGGACACCGACTGGTGGATGTGCTCGACCAGGTCGGAGCGCTCGAACATGCGGCTGGGCAGGTTCACCGCGATCGACTCATTGAAGCCGATGCTCTGGCTCCAGACCTTGGCCTGCCGGGCGGCCTCGCGCAGAGCCCACTCGGACAGCGGGACGATCAGGCCCGTCTCCTCGGCCAGCGGGATGAAGTCGTTGGGCGGCACCAGCGTGCTGCCGCGCTGCCAGCGCATCAGGGCCTCGACGCCGACCATCTTGCCGTTGCGTACATCGATCTTGGGCTGATAGTGCAGCACCAGTTCGTTGCGCTCGATGGCCTTGTGCAGCGCGCTTTCGAGCTCGAGCTTCTCACGGCCGCGGCCGGCCAGCTGCGGGGTGTAGATCGCCGAGGAATTGCGACCTGCCGACTTGACCGAGTACATCGCCACGTCGGAATTGCGCATCATGTCGGCCACCGACTGACCGTCGCGCGGATACATGGCGATGCCCACGCTGGCGGTGACGAAACACTCCTGGCCGGCCACGAAGATGGGCTCTCTCATGGCCTCGAGGATGCGCTGGGCGACGCGATCGGCATCGGATTCGTCGACCACCTCGGGAAGCAGCGCCACGAATTCGTCGCCACCCAGCCGGCCCACGGCCTCGAGCGTGCGGTGCGAGCGCGCGCCGACCGACTCGAGCGCGCCTTCCATGACCTGGTCGGAGTGGCGCACGCAGGCGCGCAGACGTCGGGCCACCTCGACCAGCAGTTCGTCGCCGCTGGCGTGGCCCAATGTGTCGTTGATCACCTTGAAGCGGTCGAGATCGATCAGCAGCAGCGCGGCCTGGTGCCCAAGGCGACGGGCATGGTCGAGCGCGCGTTCGGTGCGCCAGATGAGCTGGCGCCGGTTGGGCAAGCCGGTCAGTGCGTCGAAGTTGGCCAGGTGCCGGATGCGGTCTTCGGCGACGCGACGGTCGGTGACATCCTGGACGATGCCGGTATAGCCCACGCTGTGCCCATGCTCGTTGAACTCCGGCTCGGCCTCGACATGGACAATGCGCTGGCGGCTGTCGGCCAGCGTGACCGGTACGTCGATGGCCAGCACCGACGCATACGTGATCACCTCGTGCAACACCCGCAGCAGGCCGCGGCGTTCAGGCCCCGGCACCATGCGCAACAGGCGGCGCAGCGTGACCTGCTCATGCGGCATGAAGCCGAACACACGCAGGCCCTCGGGGGCCAGCTGCAGGCCACCGACCAGGTGCGACGTGCTGCGCCGCCAGTCGAAGCTGCCCATGCGGGCAAGGTCCTGGGCGCGCGCGAGCTTGGCCTTGCTGCGCTCGAGTTCGATGCGGGTGCGCGCCGAGCGCAACAGGTAACGCAAACGCCCCGCCAGCAAGCTCCATTGGTTGGACTTGACGAAGAAATCGGTCGCGCCCGCCTGGTAGGCACGCGTGATGGATGCGTCGTCGTCGAGGCCGGTCAGCATGAGCACGGGCACGTTCTCGAACCCGGCGAAGGTGCGCAGTTCCTGGCAGGTGTCGAAGCCGTCGAGCCCGGGCATCATGGCATCGAGCACGATGATGTCGGGCGTCCAGTCGGTCAGGATGGCCAGTGCCCGCTCGCCGGACGACGCTTCCGTGATCTCGAAGCCACGCTCGCGCAGCGCCTCCGAGGTGAGCATCAGCGTCACCTCGTCGTCGTCGACCAGCAACACCTTCGGTCGCTCGGGCGAGTCGTCGGTGTCGAAGGCGTGGGGCAGTGTCATGGGGTGCGAGGGCTCAGTTGGCCAGCCGGGCGCGCACTGCGGCTTCGACCCCGCTGGCCTCGCGCATCAGCGCATCGACCAGCGCGGGAACGTCCTCGACCCGCCCCTCGCGCAGCGCGGTCTCGGTCGCAGCGCACAGCCGCGCCAACTCAAGGGCGCCGATGCTGGCCGACGAGGATTTTAGGGTGTGCGCCGCCAGCCTCATGCCCGCAGGGTCGGACCGAGCCAGCGCATCTCCCAGCTGGGCCAGCAGGCGCCCCAGCGACCCCTGGTAGGTGGCCAGCACCCGCTGCACCAGCCGGTTCGCTCCTGTCGGGTCCAGTGCCGACAGCCCGGCCAGCGCCTGGGCGTCGAGCACGGCCACCACGTTGCCAGTGGCGCCGCCTGCGGGCGCCAGGGTGCCGGTATGGGTATCCGGCTGCAGGCCAGGGTGCGGGGGGGCGGTCATGGAAGCGATTTGCTGCATGAAGGGGAACCTGGCGGGGCGTCGCACGCCCGCGGGATGGGGCGCCTCGAACTGAACAAGGCTAGCATGGTGCCGCCATCGCGCGGCGTCAAGATGCGACAGCAAATGGCGTGGCATATGTCGTCAATGTAGGCAGGCAGTCGCATCACCACGACAGGGTTGACCGTCATTTCGGCCCCGCGGCGTCAGGCTTGAGCGGCCCGTGCCAGGGCCGCACCATGGATCGGGCGGCCAGCCTCGCCATGCCCACATAATCGGCCGCATGCCTCGCGACCGCGACGCCCCCGCCATGACGGACCGCCCAGCTGTCCCGTTGATGCCGCTGGCGTTGTGCGCCGCGGCCGTGGTGGCGGCGATCCTGGCCACCCAGGAGGCGGGCTTGGGCGCGTTTGCGATGGTGGCGCTCGTACTGGTGGCCGCGGCGTGTACCGCAGCCGGCACGCTGTGGGCGCGCCAGACCGATGCGCGTCGGCTGCACGAGGCCCGGCTTCAGTACCAGCACCTGCTGCAACTCACCGATGGCTGGGTCTGGCAGACCGACGCACAGCACCGGTTGGTTCGGCTGCAGCCACCCGGTGGCGCGCCGGCATCGGCCTGGGCGAGCCACGGGGGCAACGGCCAGTACCTGTGGGAGCGCTTTGCCGAGGTGATCCAGCCGGGCAGCCTGGGCGAACGCATGGCCGCGCATGCGCCGCTGCCCGATCTGGCCGTGCGGGGCAACGGGGATGGCGGCTCGCACCCCGAATGGACCTTGCGCGGATTGCCTCGCTTCGACTGCAGCGGCGTGTTCTGCGGGTATCTGGGCGTGGCGCGGCCCGCCTCCGTTCCGGCGGGCGCCGCCTGGGCGTCGCCGGTCGGCCAGCCAGCCGTGCAGGAGGCATCGGCAGACGAGCCACTGGTCGACGATCCCCGGGCGCTGGCCGCCGAGTACGCGTCGTTCAGCTACACGGTCTCGCACGACCTGCGCGCGCCCATCCGAGTGGTCGAGGGCTTCGCCCGGATCCTGAAGGAGGATTACGGCCACGCCCTGGACCGCATCGGCAACGATCACCTCGACCGCGTGCTCAGCGCCGCCGCGCGCATGAACCACATGATCGACGCGCTGCTGTCGCTGTCGCGTCTGTCAACGCAGCCCCTGCAGCGCCAGCCGGTGAACCTGTCGCAGCTGGCGCTGTACATCCTGGACGACCTGCGGCGCACTTCGCCCGAGCGCGAAGTCGACCTGCGCATCGAGCCGGACATGACGGTCCAGGGCGACCCGACTCTGCTGCGGATGGCTCTGGAAAACCTGTTGGGCAACGCCTGGAAGTACAGCGCAAAGGTGCCGCGGGCGGTCATCGCGTTCGAGCGCGCGCAGTCGGGCGGGCGCACGGCCTACATGGTGCGCGACAACGGCGCCGGCTTCGACATGCGTTTCGCCGATCGGTTGTTCGGCGTGTTCCAGCGCCTGCACAGCAGTGGAGACTTCCAGGGCACCGGAGTGGGCCTGGCATCGGTGCGCCGCATCGTGCGCCGGCACGGCGGCGAAATCTGGGCCGAGTCCGAAGTCGGCCAGGGCGCGCAGTTCTACTTCACGCTGGGCGACTGAGCGTCTCGACGGCTTCGAGCACGCGCTCGGCCTGCTCGCGCAAGGCGCGTCCGTCCTCGGCGGCCAGTTGCTTCAGGTGGGTGAGCGCCGCCGCCCGCCGCAGCGAAAACCGATGCATGAGCACGCCCACCGCCATCGCCACGACCTCATCGCCGACCGCCGGCGCCACCACCACCGGCGCCGGAGGCGCTGGGCGCGACACGGGCGTGGGGGCCCGCTCGGGCAGGCGTGCGAAGGCCGCCTCGACCGTGGGAACGATCTGGCCGATGTCCAGCGGCTTGACCAGGTAGGCCACGGCACCGAGTTCGCGCACCTGGCGCACCGTGTCCTCGTCGGAGAAGGCCGACAGGAACATGAACGGCGTGTGCAGGTACTCGCGCAGATAGGCCGCCACGTCGAACCCGGACTTGCCCTCCATGCGGATGTCGAGCAGGGCCAGGTCGGGCCGGTGTTCCCGGGCCAGCAAGATGGCATCGTCGCCGTTGTCGGCGTCGATCACGTCGTAACCGGCCTGCGCCAGCCCGTGGGTGACCGTGGCCAAGACCAGCCGATCGTCATCCACCACGAGTATCTTGCCTTTGCCGGCCATCGGCGCGTCCGCTTGCCCCAACTGAGGGCATTGTCGCCGATCCGCCCGCACCCGCATCGCGACGGGCACCGGCGGTGACCACTGTTGCACGCCGGTGGGCGCAACCTACAGCGGTTCGAGGATGGTGACACCCGGCGCTGTCAGCGCGACCCGGGCGTGCACCTCGTCATCGACCTGCTGCAGCGCCAGTGTGGCCGTGCGGCGCGGCAGCAGTGCACGCACCAGCCCCAGGCCGGACACGCCGGGCGGCACCTGGGCGAGGCTGAAACCCTCGCGCAGCCGGCCGGGATTGGTGACGGTGATCGACACGCCGGCATCCTCGCAGCGCAGCACGCAGCCGATGACGCCCGACTCGGAGTGCTTGATGGCATTGGTGAGCAACTCGTTGATCGTCAACGCGATCGGAATCGATTCGGCCTCCGGCAGCGCATACCGGTGCGCCGGCAGCCCCTGCGGAGCCTCCTCGACCTGCACCTGAACGGGTCGACCGAACGTGCGCTGCACCGAGCCGGTGATGGCCTCGAGCAGCGGCTTGACGCGCAACGGCCCCGATATGCCGACCTGCAGACCGTGCACCTGGGCAATGGCCTGCACCTGGCTGACGGCCTCGCCGATCAGGGCGGCCACTTCGGGTCGCCGCGCCGCGGTCTGCTGCAGCAGGCCGGCCACGCCCTGCAGGTTGTTCTTGATGCGGTGGTGCACTTCCTTGACCAGCATCTCGCGCTGCGACACCGCGGCATCGAAGCGCGCCTGCTCGGCCGCCCGCTGCTCGGTGACATCGCTGGCCACCAGCAGCAACTGCGCGTCGCCAGCAGAGTCCAGCGGCACGATGCGCACGTCCCAGATGCGCATTTCGGCACCAGGCGCGCTGTGCGCCAACGGCAGTTCGCGGCGCAAACCGTCGGACTGGTGCCGTGCCTGATCGAGATCGGCCCGCAATGCACCGGCCTGGGCCGGCGGCAGCCAATCCTCGGGTGGGCGACCCAGCACCTCTTCGGCCGGGTGGCCGATGAACATGGCCGCCATCTGGTTCAGGCGCAGCACCCGTCCGCTGGCGGCGTCGAACAGGGCGATGGCCAAGGGTGCCGTCTCGATGATGCGCTGCAGCGAGGCCTGCGCCTGGGCGATCGAAACCTCGGCCTGGCGTCGGCGCTCGATGTCAAGCAGCGCGAAGGTGACCTGTCGGCCACTGGAGCCGCGTCCGGTCAGCACCGCGTTGCCCACTACCCAGAACTCACGTCCGTCGCGTCCGCGCAGCCGGCACTCGAAGGTCTCGGCCTGGCCTTCCTCCGGGGCGTCCAGGTAGTGCGTGGCGCGCAGGGGGTGATCGACGTCGGCCGTGGCCACGATCGAGATCGGCTCGCCGACGAAGTCGGCCAGCTCGCCGCCGAACATGCGGCGAGCCGAGCGGTTCATCCACTCGATGCCACCCACGCCCACGGTGACGATACCCACCAGCACCGAGTCGAGGATCGCGCGCGTGCGCTCGGCCTGGGACTGCAGCGCTTCGCGAGCCCGGTGCAGTTCGTCGATGTCGGCATACGAGCAGATCAGTCCGGCGTCCGGATCGTGGTCCACGACACAGCGCTTGCTCACCTGCACCCATACGCGCCGGCCGCCGTTGCAGCGCAGGCGCCTCTCGCCGCGCCACAACCCCTCGCGACGCAACGCCTGCTCCTGCTGCGGGTGCAAGGCCGCATACGCATCGGGGCTCTCGAACAAGTGCGCCAGCGGCATCTGCTGCAGGGCCTCGATGCTGTAGTCGGTGAGCGTGGCCATGGCGTCATTGGCACGCTCGATGCGGCCCTGGCGCACGTGCAGGATGCCGGCCGTGGTGCCCGACAGGATGGTGCTCAACTCGCGCACCAGTTCCTCGTTGCGGCGATGGGCGGCCTCTTGGTCGGTCACGTCCAGGGTGACCACCGACAGCGCCGTGCGGCCACCGCCCAGCTCGGCGGGTTCGACGCGAGTGAGCAGCCAGCGTCGCCCGAGCTCGGGCATGTGCACCGCATAGCGCACCTGCGCCCGCTGTCCATCGCGCAGGGCCTGCTGCAAGCGCTCGAACTCCTCCAGCGAGCCTGGGTCGACCTGGTCGCGGCCGATGGCCTGCAGCGCCGCAGAGGCGGGCGTGCGCGCCGCTGCACCAGCGCCGGCCCGGCCGCGGCTGCGCAGCCAGCCCCGCGAGGCTTCATAGGTGGCCACGCCGATCCCGGCGGTGTCCATCAGCGCGCCGATCTCCAGCTGCGCCAGGTCGCGCTCTTCCTCGAGGCTCAGGTCTTCGATGGCCGCCATCACGCGCACCTGGCCGATGTCGGTGGCGAAGGCGCGCAGCCGCGCCCGCAGGCGCAGACGCCGGCCGTCGGCAGCACCCACGCTGCCGCGTACCTCGAGCGCTGGCGCGTCGGCGCGCAGCGCCGGGTGCGGACGATCGCGCTCCCAGGCCAGCAGTTCACACAGGTCTGCCGGGGCGTCGTTCAACATCACCGGTGCCCGGCCGACGAGTTGCTCGAAGGCCGCATTGCTGCGCACGATCAGGCCGCTGGCGTCATAGACGAGCATCCCGATGGGGCTCAGGTCGAACCAGTACTCGAGCTCATTCACGCTGCGGTCGGCCTGCGCCCGCGCGACATGTTCGGCCGTCACGTCGTGAAGGATGGCCAGCAGCAGCGGCGACCCGTCGGTCGCACTCACCCAGCGCGGCACCGATCGGAACCAGCGCGGCCGCGCCTGGGCATCGAACACGCAGCAGTCCAGGCTCACATCGGGCTGCCGCCCCGCATGCAGTGCGCGCAGCAGTTCGTCGCGCGTCGCGAGCACTGCCGTCCGTTCCGCCTCGGGCGTGTGCTCGACCGGATCGCGCCCGAGCAACTGCGCGGGCAGATAGCCCACCGCTTCGCAGTAGGACCGGTTGGCCGCCACCAACCGAAAGCGCGCGTCCTGCACGGTGATGGCCTGCGGCGTGTCCCACAGCAGGTCGACCAGCTCAGCAGTGGCGCGAGGGTCCAGCCGCCCGCCCACGCCGCCCTTGCGAGGGTTGCGCGGCGGCGTGGCTATGGCCTTGCCCTTGGTGGGGAGCGCGGGGCGCCGTGGCAGCACGGACATCCGGCCAGTTTATCGGCCCGGCGCGCCGGTCCGCATGCCGTCCAGCACGAGGCGGGTCAATCCAGCTGCCGTGCCGCCGACAAGGCCCGCAGCACCGCGATGTTCACTTCAGATACCGCCAGCAGCAGGCTGTCGGCCGCGCTGCGGATGTCGTACACCGAAGCCGACTCGACAGCCCGCACGAGTTCGAGGTAGGGGTGGTAGGGCCCGGCCTCATCCACCAACGCAACCCTGACGTTGTCGGGCACGGGAATGTTGTTGAGCAGCTCGGCGAACGGCTGGCGCATCATGCGGTCGAGCAGCGAGAACACGCCGCAGATGAAGTACTCGCCGCGGCTGTCCGGATCGACATGGTCGCGCACCAGTTCTTCCATCAGCAGACCGCGCCGCACGGCGGCATAGATCACCGGCTTCATGTTGACATCGCGGCTGGCCGATGCGAGCAGCAGTGCGAGCCAGCGCTTCAGCCGCTTGTAGCCCAGCAGCATGATGGCGTGGCGAAACGAGGTGATCTCGACCGACAACCCGAACGCCGGCGAGTTGATATAGCGCATCAGCCGAAAGGCCATGGTCGGGTCGTTCTTCATCACCGCCTCGAGCCGCTCGACAGGCTCGGACCGATCGACTCGGTTGATCAACTCGACGATGGCCTGCAGGTCGGGCTGCGCGGAGGACTTGCCGCTGGCCACGATGGTGTCCTCGATGGGCCAGCCCAGCACGGCGATGGCCCCGCGGGTGAAAGCGTCGTTCATCTGCCCCAACGTGCGCACCTCGCCCTGCACGTGCGGGATGGTGCGCGACACACCGCCCGGTGCGGGCTGCCCGTCGCGGCGCTCGTCGGACAGGTCGATGATGGAATAGGCAAAGCACGGCAGCACCTCGCGCGGCAAAGGCGTGCGCGGACGGCCCTTGATCAGCAGCGTGTTGCCGGCCGCATGCAGCGCCTGCAGTGCCGCAGCGTTGGCGATGTCGCAGGCCATGAAGGCCGGCACCTCGACCATCAGATTCAGCGGCAACTCGGTCTGCAGCAGGTCCTGCAGGAGCGACTCGCCCACGATGTTCAGCGACACCCGCCCGGCATCGGCTGGCCAGGCTTCAGCCATGGCAGCCAACAAGTCTCCAGCCGGCGGCGGCGCTTCGTTGCGCAGCGGGAAGACGGTCAGGCGCAGTGCCGTGACCGCCCGGTGCCGGTCGATCATCGGCGAGTAACCCAGGGCAACCTGGCCCAGCACAGGATGGACAGTCATGGGTGAAGTGTGCACCGGCACAAGTATCGCGCGGCGGCTTTCTACTTGATGTAGTCGAACAACGACATGCGCTGGACGATGGAATAGCTCTGCAAGGCGGCCTGGTAGCTGGTCTGCTTGTTCTGGAAATCGGACACGGCCTGCACCATGTCCAGGTCCTCGGCGTCGGACTGTACCGACTTGGCCCAGAGGTCGCGATCCTGGTTGCGGGAGTCGATCACGTCGAGCCGGCTCAGCGTGGCGCCGGCCACGGAGCGCGCGGCCTGGAAGTGACTCATGACGGCATCCATGTCGCGCACACCATTGCTGACCGCCTGTGCCACCAGCCCGTCGTTGGTGGCGGGATCGTCCAGCACCGCGATGGCGCGATCGAGCGCCTCGAACGGGTCGAGATCGGGCGCGGCGGGAACGATGGTGAACTGGTCGCCATCGGCGGGCGCGCCACTGACCTGGAGCGCCATGCCATCGACGTAGATCGTGCCGCCGCTGACGTAGCTGCCCGTGGCTCCCACCGGGTTGACCGTATAGGTGGTCACGCCGCCGACCACGCTGAAGGTGATGTCGTAGCTGCCCCCGGTGAGCAGCGATGGGTCGGACACGCTGCCCGGTGCGAGATACGCACTGCCGGTATTGGTGGCCGCAGCATCGGTGATGAACACGCCGTTGCCGCTGCGCACGGACAGCCACAGCGCCTCGCCATCGACCGACGTGGGCATCTGCTCGCTGACCGACACCTGCCCCTGGCCCCCGCTGCCGGCGAACACGACGCCGCCGATCGCATCCTGGAACGGTGGCGCCACAGAGCCCTGCCCGCCGAAGATGTAGCCGCCCGCACCGTCGGTCTGGTTGGCCACCGCCAGCAGCTGGCTGCGCAGCTGCTTCAGGTGATTGGACAAGGCCTGGCGCTCGCCGTCGTTGTAGCTGCCGTTGCCCGCCTCCAGCAGGCGCTCACGCGCGCTTTGCAGCAGGTCGCCCGCCTGGCCCAGCCCGGCCTCCACCAGCGCCATCGCGTTGCGGCTCACGTCCACCGAGCGCTGCTCGGCGGTGATGCGCTGCTGGGCAATGAAGGCGCGCTCGGCGCGCGCTGCGGCCGTGGGATCGTCGCTGGGCACATGCACCCGCTTGCCGCTGGTCATCTGCAACTGGGCGCGGCTCATGTCGGCTTGCCGCCGCTGCAGCGTGTCGATCGCGCCTTCGTAGCGACTGAGGTTCGATACGCGCATCGTCATCGTCGATCTCCTTAGCGGCCGCCGAGCTCGACGAGCATGTCCATGACGCTCTGAGCGGTCTGCAGCATCTTGGCGGCGGCCTGAAACGCCTGCTGGTACTGGATCAGCCGTGCCGCTTCCTCGTCGAGGTTGACGCCCACCTCGCTGGTCAGCGCCTCCATCGTGCGCGCGGCCACGGCCGCGCTGGTGTCGGCGGCTGCCGCTGCACCCTGCGCGCGCACGCCCACGGAGGCCAGCGCTTCGGCGTAGGCATCGCTGACCGTGCTGCCGTCGACCAGGAGTCGGGTGGCCATCGCATCGAACGCCAGTGCATTGCCGTTGCTGGCATTGGGGAACGCGGTCAAGGTGACTGCGAACTGGTCACCATTGGCCGGGACGCCAGTGAGATTGAGCTCGAAGCCATTGAACGCGATCGGGTTGCCGGCCGTCCAGGTTCCGCTGCTCAGCACGGCGCCGCCCCCGTCGCGGATCTCGTAGTCGCCGGTGCCGCTGGTGAACACCACCGTCATGTCGCCTATGGCCGCGTACGGCGTCGCGGGTGCGCTGGCCATCTGCAGCGAGCCGACCGCGGCCGTGCCCGTGTTGGTCGCCGCGGCGGCCGCCATCAGCGGGCTGGCCGCTGCCACCCCACGCGGGTTCTGCAGCGCCAGCGCGGCCCCGGCCGCAGCGGTGCTCACCGGCTTGAGCAGGAAGCGGTCGCCCGGCTGGGGCGGCACGGCACCCAGCGTGAAGGTGAAGCCGTCGACCGCGTCGCCGTCGTTGAGGCCGCCAAACGTCTGTCCGTCGGACAAGCGGGTGATCAGGTACTGGCCAGGGCTGGCCGGGTCTTCCTCCAGCGTGTACTCGCTGGCCTTGAGCGCAGCCGGATCCGCGACGGTCAGCGTGATGCTGGCCAGCGGAACCCCGAAGGCGTCGCGCACGTTGGCCTTGTGCGCGATGGCCACAGGCTCTCCCAGGTCGAACAACGGTGCCCCGGACACGCCTGCCAGGTCGATACCGAGCGACTGCTGAGTGTTGATGGCGGTGCCCAGGGCCGCAACGATGTGGCCCAATCGGTTGCGGGCCTCGACCAGGTCGCTGTCCTGGAACTGCAGCAACCCCGAGATCTCGCCACCGCCCAGGGTGGAGGTGGCCAGTGGAGTGGTGAAGCCGGCCACGTTCATGCCCAGCTCGGCGCGCGACGGGTCGAAGCGGTCCTGCATGGCCACGAGCTGGTTGGACTGCCCGCCCAGCACCAGGCTCTGGCCGTTGCCGACGAACACGCTCAGGCTGCCGTCGGGCGCGGTGATGGTGTTGACCTCGATCTTGTCGCTGATGTCGCGGATGAGCTGATCGCGGGAGTCCATCAGGTCGTTGGGTGTGTGGCCAGTCGCCAACGCCTCGGCGATGCGGCGATTCAGGTCGGCCACGCCGGCGGCCGCCACGTTGACCACGTCGACCGCGTTGCGGATGTCGCTGACCACGTTGGCCTGCAGCATCTCGATCTGGTCGCTGTTGGATCGCGCCAACGACGCGAAGTCCTCCGCGCGCGCCAGCACCGCCTGTCGCGCCGCCATGTCGCCAGGGGCGGCAGCCAGCTCGGAAAATGCATTGAACACCTGCGTGGCCGCATAGCCCAGGCCAGCCTGTCCTGTGCCGAACACCCGTTCGAGCTGCTGCAGCATCGTCAGCCGCGACGCATCGGCCGATGCGGCCGACTGGGTGGCCGCCGCCTGCGCGGTGAGGAACATGTTGGTGGCACGCGTGACCGTCTGCACCGTGACACCGCGCCCGAAGTAGCCCGAACCGGAGAACTGCCCAGGCGCCGTGCCCAGCATCACCTGCTGGCGTGAATAGCCCGGCGTGTTGGCATTGGCGATGTTCTGGTTGGTGGTCTGCAGTTGGGCATAGGCAGCGAACATGGCCCGCGTGCCCAGTTGCATCAGCATCGACATGGCCGCGCTCCTCAGACGTTGGATGTGCCGGCGGGCCGATCAGGCCTGCGCGCGCTGCAACCGCAGCGTGGTGTTGATGACGCGCGCCAGCTTGTCGGCATACGCCGGATCGGAGGCATAGCCCGCGCGCTGCAGGCCTTGTGCAAAGCCCTTGGCATCGCCGCCGGCAGCCACCACCGATTGGTAGCGAGGGCTGCTGTTCATGAGGTTCGCGTAGTCGGCGAACGACTCGGCGTAGCTCGAGTAGGCCCGAAAGCGCTGCACCATCTTCTGCGCGCGCCCGCCCACGTACTCGGTGGTGGTCACGTCCACGGTCGGCCCGCTCCAGTTCGAGCCAGCCTTGATGCCGAACAGGTTGAACGAGTGGGTGCCGTCGCGGCCGACGATCTCGCGCTTGCCCCAACCGGTCTCGTGCGCGGCCTGGGCCAGCATGAACGCCGCGGGGATGCCGGTGCGCGACTCGGCAGCCTTGGCGGCGTCGGTGTGCTGCTGCACGAAGCCTGCCGCGCTGCGTTCGGGGATCTTCGGCGTGTCGCTCGGGCGGCTGACCAGCGGCAGGGCCTTGTTGGCCGATGCGGTTGTCGGGATGGGCCCGGGGTTCAGGCCCATCTGTCGCTCGAGCTGGCGCGCGATCACGTCGGCCAGCCCGCCCGGACGGCCGCTGATCTGGCCCGCGATCTGCGCATCGAGCATGCCGGTGCCCATCTTGCTGGCTTCGTTGTCCATCAAGCCATCGCCCATGCTGGCCGCGCGCATGCTCTTGAGCAGCTCGTTCATGAACAAGGACTCGAACTGGCGGGCCACCTCGCGCGCCGCAGCCTTCGGATCCTGCCCGGCCCCGCGGCGCAGGGCATCGAGGCCGCGGCTGTCGGTGGCCAGTGCCTGAGTGGAAGCCAGCGAGACGCCGGAAGGGATGGCAGCCATGGGGGTCTCCGCTCAGATCACCTCGAGCTCGGCGCGCAGCGCGCCGGCGCTCTTCATCGCTTGCAGGATCGCCAGCAGATCCTGAGGCGTGGCCCCGAGCGAGTTCAACGCCTTGACCACCTCGGAGAGCCGGGCCCCGGCGGGCAGCTGAATCAACGAGCCGCCCTGCTGGGTGATGGCGATGTCGGCCTTCTCGGCCACCACGGTCTGCCCTTGGGACAGAGGTCCAGGCTGGCTGATCACCGGCGTCGATGCGATGGTGACCGACAGCGAGCCATGCGCCACCGCGCACTCGCCCAGCGTCACCGCTTCGTTCATCACCACCGAGCCGGTGCGCGCGTTGAGCACCACCCGGGCTGCCGGTCGACCCTGTGTCACATCGAGGTTCTCGATATCGGCGATGAACCCGACCAGCTCGTTGGCGTCGTCGGGCACGCGCACGCGCACGACGCGGCTGTCCACCGCCATCGCACTGCCCGCGCCCTTGGCCTCGTTGATGGCGCCGGCCACCGCGCGTGCGGTGGCAAAGTCGCCGCGCTTCAAGTCGAGTTGCAGCAGGCCACCTTGCCCCAGACTGGTCGGCACGGCCCGCTCGACGGTTGCGCCGTCGGGTACGCGGCCGGCGGCCAGATGGTTGATCTGCACCTTCGAGCCTCCGGCGGAGGCGCCTGCACCGCCCACGATGAGGTTGCCCTGTGCCATGGCGTAGATCTGGCCGTCGGTGCCTTTGAGCGGCGTGGCGACCAGCGTGCCGCCGCGCAGGCTCTTGGCGTTGCCCACCGATGCGACGGTGACATCGAGACGCTGGCCCGGCTGCGCGAATGCCGGCAGTTCTGCCGTCAGCAGCACGGCCGCCACATTGCGCGGCTGCATCGACACGCCCGGCGGCAGCGTCACGCCCATCTGTTGCAGCATGGAGGCCAGGCTCTGCGGCGTGAACGGCGCCTGCGTGGACTGGTCACCGGTGCCGTCCAGTCCCACCACCAGGCCATAACCCGTGAGCTGGTTGGGCCGCACGCCTTGCACGTTGGCAATCTCCTTGATGCGCGCGGCGTGCGCCGGCCACCACAGGGCGGCACTGGCCACGAACAGGCCTGCGATGACGATCGCGCGCAGGGTCCGGTCGGCGTTGAAGGACATGACAGCCTCGGGGGGGTATGGATGTTCGGGGCGCTTCAGATCGGCCACATGGTCAGGAAGAAGCGCGAGAGCCAACCGGCCGATTGGGCCTCGGCCGCCTGGCCGCGTCCGCGCTGCTCGACGCGGACGTTGGCGATCTGCGTGCTCTGCACGCTGTTGCCCGGCGCGATGGCGCGGGGGTCGACCTGACCAGAGAATCGCAGCACGTCGACATTGGCGTTCACGCCGATTTGCTTCTCGCCGGCCACGATCAGGTGCCCATTGGGCAGCACCTGCACCACAGTGGCAGTGATGGTGCCGGAAAAGTCGTTCGAGCTTTCGGTCACGCCCTTGCCGGCGAATGTGTTCGCCGACTCGCCGGCCGCGTTGGCGCGGGCCAGGCGAGCGGCCTTGACACCGGGCAGCGCCGTGATGCCGGCTTCGATGGAGCCGCTCTTGTCGACGGAGCTGTTGGACTTCTGCGTGGCCGAGATCTTCTCGGTGATCTGCACCATCAGCGTGTCGCCGACGAGGCGGGCCCGGTGGTCCTCGACCAACGGGCGGTAGCGGTCGGCCTGGAAGATGGCGCCGTTGGCCGGCACCGGCACGTGCGCCACAGCCACCGGCGTGGCCGTCGTGGGCTGCACCACATCGACGGGCGGCACGCGCTGGATGGCGGTGCAGCCGGCCAAGACGAGGACGGCCGTGGCGCCGACCAGCCGCAGCAGGGTGTAGATCGATGCGCTCATGGTGTTCCGACCACGACTGCGGGTCACAGCTGGCCCAGGCGCTGGAGCATCTGGTCCGAGGTCTGGATGGCCTTGGAGTTGATCTCGTAGGCGCGCTGGGTCTGGATCATCTGCACCAGCTCCTCGACCACGTTGACATTGCTGGTCTCGACGAAGCTCTGCGACAGCGAACCCAGGCCGCCGGATTGCGGCGCGGCGGTGCTGGGTGTGCCCGAAGCCGCCGTCTCGGTGAACAGGTTCTCGCCGCGTGGCTCCAGCCCGGCCGGATTCACGAACGCCGCCAGTTGCAGCTGACCGAGTGCCTGTGGCGTGGTCTGCCCCTGCAGCGTGACCGACACGGTGCCGTCGGCCGAGATGGTGACGGCCTGCGCCGCGGCCGGGACCGTGATGCCGGGCTGCACCAGATAGCCGTTCTGGGTGACGATCTGACCCTGTGCGTTGAGCTGGAACGAACCGTCGCGCGTGTAGGCCGAGGTGCCATCTGGCATCTGGACCTGGAAGAAGCCGTGGCCCTTGATGGCCACGTCCAGCGCGTTGCCGGTGCTTTGCAGATTGCCCTGCGAGAAGTTGCGCGCCATGCCCACCGCGCGGGTGCCCAGGCCCATCTGCAAGCCGGTGGGCAGCTGCGTCTGTTCCGAGCTGGCCGCCCCCACTTGCCGCAGGTTCTGGTACATCAGGTCCTCGAACACGGCATGGCCGCGCTTGTAGCCATTGGTGCCGGTATTGGCCAGGTTGTGGGCGATGGCGTCGAGCTGGGTCTGCTGCGCCTCCATGCCGGTCTTGGCGATCCACAGCGAACGCATCATGGCCATACTCCTTCAATCGGGATGCCACGATGATCCGGTGAACTTGAGCCCCCCGATCGTCAAAAAAGCGCCGGGGGGCCGGCGCTTTCTTCGATCGGGTGTACCGCGGACGGCGCCAGCCGCCAGCGGCGCGCGGTCAGCTCGAGCCCAGCAGCTTGGTCGCTGCCTGCTCCTTTTCCTGCGCGCTGTGCAGCATCTTCATCTGCTGCTCGAACTGACGTGCCGCCGCGATCATTGCAACCATGCTTTCGATGGCATTGACGTTGCTGCCTTCGAGTGCGCCGTCCTGCACCTGTGCGGTCGGGTCGGCCGGCAGTTCCTCGGCGGCCCGGAACAGGCCATCGGTGCCCCGCTGCAGCGGCACTTCAGGCGTGACCAGCTTGAGCTTGCCCACGCCCTGCGGGCGGCCGTTGGCGACTCGGGCGCTCACGGTGCCGTCGGCGGCGATCTTCACCTCGGCGTTGGGCGGCAGCGTGATCGGGCCGCCCTCACCCAGCACCACCTGTCCGCTTCGGGTGACGAGCTGGCCCTCGGGGTCCACATCGAGCGCACCGGCGCGGGTGTAGGCCTCGGTGCCGTCGCTGGCCTGGATCGCCAGCCAGGCGTTGCCCCGCATGGCGACGTCGAGGTTGCGGCCAGTGGCCTGCACCGGGCCCGCCTCGGGCTTGTAGCCGGGTGTCGACTCCAGCGCATAGACCCTCGTGCTGGCCCCATCGCCGCGCACCGGCACGGCCCTGAACGCCGCCAGTTCGGCCCGGAAGCCCGGCGTGGACGCGTTGGCCAGGTTGTGGGCCACCACATCCTGGCGCTGCATGGTGGCCTTGGCGCCAGCCATGGCCAGGTAGATCATGCGGTCCATCGGCCGGTTCCTTCAGTGCAATGCGAAGCGCTGGCTCCCCGAGGTGGCCGCCAGGCCGCATCGGGGGTGGACCATTACCTCAGGTTCACCAGCGTCTGCAGCACCTGGTCCTCGGTCTTGATGGACTGGGCGTTGGCCTGGTAGGCCCGCTGCGCGGTGATCATGTTGACCAGCTCGGCCGTCAGATCGACGTTGGACTCCTCCAGCGCGCCCGACTGCAGCAGGCCGAAGTTGCCTTGGCCCGCCGCACCGATGACCGGGTCGCCCGAGCTGAAGCTCGCGCCCCAGGCGTTGCCACCGAGGGGTTGCAGGCCCTGCGGATTGCGGAAGGTGGCCAGCACCAGCTGTCCGGCCGACTTGGACTGGCCGTTGGAGTACTGGGCCTTGATGACCCCGGTCTTGTCGATGCTCACGCCGGTGAGCTGGCCCGGCGCGTAGCCGTCCTGGGACAGGTCGGTCACCGAGAACGCCGCGCCGAACTGGGTGGCGTTGTCCAGGTGCAGGTCGAAGTTGATGTCCAGCGACGTGCCGCCACCCGTCAGGGGCACGCCGGCCGGGATGGTGAGCGGAATGCCGCCGACCGGAGCGGTGATCTCGCTGCCATCGGTGGCAAACGTCACGCCGGGAACCGCCGGCGCGCCGGCGAAGGGATCGGTGCCGTTGGCGGTGACATAGATGTCCCAGGTATCGGCGACCGTGTCGGACTTGCGGAAGTAATAGGTCAGCGCCAGCTCCTGGCCCTTGGCGTCGTAGACGGTGACCGAGGTGGCGTTGTTGTAGGTGGTGGGGTCGGCCGGGTCGAAGGTCAGCGCAGCATCCGGTCCGGCCACGCGCGAATCGAGGTTGAACTCCAGCGATACGCTCTCGGTCGCCTTTGGCGCCACGCCCGCGGTCGGCAGTTGCAGCGCCTGAACGGTGGAGGGAATGATCACGCCGTCGGAGCTCGCGGCATAGCCCAGCAGCTTCTGGCCGGACGAGTTGACGATGTTGCCGCTCTTGTCGAGCATGAACTGGCCGTTGCGCGAGTAGACCGTGGTGCCGCCGGAGTCGAGTTGGAAGAAGCCGTTGCCGTTGATGGCCAGGTCCAGCCCGCTCTCGGTGGTGGTGATGTTGCCCTGCGTGAAGCGCTGGGTCACGCCGGTGAGGTTCACGCCGATGCCGATTGCGCTGCCGCCGCTGCCGTTGATGGCGTTGGCATACATGTCGGCGAACTCCGCACGCGACGCCTTGGCCCCGTAGGTGTTCGCATTGGCGATGTTGTTGCCGATGACGCTGAGGTTCTTGCTCGTCGCGTTGAGGCCGGACAGGCCTTGCTGGAATGCCATGGTGGGCTCCTTGGGTGGGGTCGCGCGGGTGCGGCGGGAGATTCGGTTGCGGGGGGTCAGGAAACGGCCTTGACGTCGCTGTACTTCACGACGCCGTGGTAGTAGGTTTCCACGCTGAGTTGGCCGTTTTCCGTGAAGACGGCGCTGACGCTGTCGGCCACCAGAGGTGTGGCGGCCACTTGAACGCCGCCGGACAACGCCGTGACGCTGAAGGTCAGCCCGTAGGCCGCCTTGTCCTTCGACACCCAGTCGAAGCTCTGGCGGCCGGCGCTGCCGGCACCCAGGTTGATGGTGTCGATGATCTTGCCGGCAGCGTTCTTGATGTTCACGACCACGCTGTCGGCAGGTCCGGCCAGGTCGAAGCCGGCCGTGGCCACGCCATCGGCATCGAGAGCGAGGTCATTGCCGGACACCAGAACCTGCTTGCCCACCAGCGACGCGGCCTGCAGCGTCTGCGACTGCATCAGCATCGCGTTCATCGACTGGATGGTGGTGTTCAGATCGCCGATGCCACTGACGGTGCTGATCTGCGCCATCTGGGTGGTGATCTGCGCGTTGTCCATCGGATTGAGCGGGTCCTGGTTCTGCATCTGGGTGACGAGCAGCTTCAGGAAGCGGTCGGTTTGTTCCGTGGCGCTGGACAGGTTGCTGTTGCGCGACGTGGACGTCACGGTGCTGCCGGCGCTCGATGTCGTGGCGCTGGTGTCGATGGTGCTGAAGTCGATGGCCATGTCGGTTCCCCTGGGTCAGTGCGCGATCAGCCCTGCCCCAGCTGCAGCGTCTTCAGCAGCAGGGACTTCGCCGTGTTCATCACCTCGATGTTGTTCTGGTAGGACCGCGACGCCGAGATCATGTTGACCATCTCCTCGACCGGGTTCACGTTGCTGTAGGTGACGTAGCCCTGCCCATCGGCTGCGGGATGCTTGGGGTCGTGCACCCGGCGCCCCGGCGTGTTGTCCTCGACGACGTTGGTCACGCGCACACCGGCTGCACCCACCTCGCCCATGAGCGTGGTCTGGAACACGACCTGCCGCGCCTTGTAGGCCTGGCCGTCGGGGCCTGCCACCGTATCGGCGTTGGCCAGGTTGGAGGCCACGGTGTTCAGCCGCTGCGACTGGGCGCTGACGGCGCTGCCCGACACGTCGAAGATGTTGAACATGCTCATCGTGGGGCCTCCGGCTGGCGTGGATGTCGGGCCGATCAGCCCTGGTTCGGACTGCGCATGGCATCCTGCAGGGTGCGCATGTGCCCGTTGATGAAGCGCAGCGTCGCCTCGTACTTCACCGCGTTCTCGGCAAAGCTGGCGCGCTCGCGATCGAGGTCGACTGTGTTCTGGTCCAGGCTGTCCTGCGGGTTGTGCGCGTAGGTCAGTTCGGCCGCTGACCGCGCACCAGCCGGGTCAGCCAGGTGCGAGGCATGGGTCGTGGCCATGGCGCCAGCCACCGCGCTGCTACCACTGGCTTCGCGCAGCGCACGGGCGAAGTCCATGTCGCGCGCCACATACCCCGGCGTGTCCGCGTTGGCGATGTTGCTGGCGATCAGACGCTGGCGCTCCGCCCGCAAGGTCAGGGCCTGCGCATGGAACTCGAGCGTGGACGTCAGTCGCTGCATGGCTGGTGGGCGCGGGGCGCGTGGATGGGCAGGGCCAGGATGAGGGTTTCGATGCGAGGCCATTGTGGGCAGGCCCTGCGACGACATGAGCCGGAATAGCGGCAGACTGAGCCGCCAATTCCGGGCTACGTCAAGCACGATGCGCAGTCAACATGCCGCCATGGCTGCGCCGACACGTCCCAACATGACCCGCTCATCGCGGCAGGTACGCATCGCAGCTGCGTTCTTCGGCTTGACGCTGGCGGCGGCGACCACGACTGCAGCAGAGGCAAACCTGGCACCGGAACTTGCGCAGCAGTTGCAGCACATGGCCAGCCTATCGGCTTCCGCAACCGGCAGCACGGTACCCGGCGCCCGAGTGGAGGTGGAGCTGGGCCGGATCGATCCGCGCCTGAACCTGGCGCCGTGCACGCGCATCGAGCCCTACCTGCCCACCGGCGTTCGCCTGCTCGGGCGTTCGCGCATCGGGCTGCGCTGCATCGAGGGGGCAGTGCGCTGGAACGTCTACATGCCGGTCACCGTTCGGTTGTTCGCGCCGGCCTGGGTG
Organism: Aquabacterium sp.; assembly: GCA_023150345.1. Taxonomy (GTDB): domain Bacteria; phylum Pseudomonadota; class Gammaproteobacteria; order Burkholderiales; family Burkholderiaceae_C; genus Pseudaquabacterium. The sequence goes on along the minus strand of JAKLLB010000005.1, from coordinate 74,135 downwards.
GCGCGGCAGGCGCTGCCCGAAGGCACGGTCCTGCAGGCCGCGCACCTGATGCAGGCCGAGGTGGACCTGGCTGCCAGCGCGGACCCCGCCTTCACGAATGCCGCCTCCGCCATTGGCCGCGCGCTGGCGCGGCCGCTGCCGGCCGGGCAGGCGCTGCGCCGCAGCGACCTGCGGGCGCGCCAGTTCTTCCAGGCCGGCGACCTGGTGCGCGTGGTGGCCGTCGGGGCCGGCTATGCCATCAGCGTGGATGCCCTGGCCGTGAGCCCTGGCGTCGAGGGCCAGCCGGCTCGGGTGCGCACGGATTCCGGTCGCATTCTCAATGGCATGCCCACTGCCCAGCGACGGGTGGAGGTGACGCTGTGAACGCCCGGCTCCTGCGCGCCGGACGCCGACGCCTCGGTACAGTGCGGCCCCCCCTGTTTCCGGGGGTGCGTGAAAAAGATGTGCGAAAGCCCTAAAGTCCCGCCCAGGCAGGTCGATACCCCGAGCATGACTCAGGGCAATGTCCGTTGACCCGCCCTGCTGGAGCACATCATGAAGATCGGTCAAATCGAAAACAAGGCTGCAGTCAGCCCCGCCGTGGCGGAGCGCAAGCAGCCTGCCGGCAATACCAAGGCCGCGAGCCCAGCCACGACCGAAGCCAGCGCCCAGGTCGAACTGTCCAGCGGCGGCCTCGGTGTCGATGGCGTCGATCCGGTGTTCGATGCCGAGAAAGTGCAGCGCATCAGCGATGCGATTCGCGAGGGCAAGTTCGAGATCAACGCCGAGGCCATCGCAGACAAGCTGATTGCCAACGCGCACGAACTGCTCAGTCCGCGCGACCGCGGTTGACGCGCGCAAAACGTCGCAACACAGCTCCTGTCAAACCCCCAATCGGGTCGAGCCGCATGATCTCCACCACCGCCGAGCACAAGGCCCTGGCCCAGACCGACGAACTGGAGACCGCAGTGGCCGCCATTGAAATGCGGCTCGCGCATCTCGGCGAGGCGTTGCGCGAACGCGACGCCCGCGCCGTCGAAGGCCAGGCCAATGAACTGCACCGCGCCCTCGCGTGCGCGGTCGAGCGCTTCACCCACGCCGCTCGCCATGGCGGCGCCCCGCAGGCCCTGCGCCTGCGACTGGCGCGCGCCAGCGCACAGGTGGCCTCTCAGAGGGATGCACTGTCGCGCGCCACGGCCGCGCTGGACCGCGCCATCGACGTGCTGATGCCCGAGCAGGCGCGCGGACACGCGCTTTACGGCAGCCACGGATTGCACGAATCGATCCCGCGCGGCGGCTCCATCTGCGCCTGACGTCGAGCGCGACGCGGCGCCGGGCTGAACTCGCAGCCGACTCCTCAGCCAACTACCAGTTGCCGCGCCAGCGAAGCGACGGCACACTTGCGCTCGACCCTTGCACGGAACGGGCGGGTATTCCCTTGCTCCGCTGACCCACGGGACGACCCAGCGCACAGCGGGGGCGTGGAGGGCGCAGTTCACTCCAAGACGCCGGACGGCTGCACGCCGATCCGGCACGCACCGAGGTCGTCGCGTGGGAATCGCAGTACTGAAGTCGCGAGTTTCGGCGGCGGGCCAGGGTAGCCCGCCTGTCGGTGATACCTTGCCGTGGTGCGAGACCGGTGCCCCAGGTGCCCTCGCCGCACCCCCGCCCACGCCCAGGGGGCGCGTGGCTGGCCTGGCGATGATCGGCGTCGCGGCTGCCGCGGCGGGCCTTTGGGCGGCGTTTCGGCTTGCCACGCTGCTGTGGAACACGACCAGCGGATCGGTGCCTCGTGGCCCGCTGCTCGAAGCGCTGGCCGCCGCGGCGGCCTGCCTGGGTCTGCTGGCGCTGCTCGCCATGGCGCAATGGCGGGCGCGGCGGCTTGCGTCGCGCACGTTGCGGGCCACCGCCAACGAACTTCGCCGCGGCGCGTGGGAGTCCGCGGTCGCCGGACTGCGCCAGCCGGCCCGTGCCGTGCCGTCGGCTTTCGGAGACCTGGCCAACCAGGTCGAAGGCGTGATCAGCGAGTCCGATCGCCGCTGGCGTGCCCGGGCCGAATTGTCCAGCGACTGGTACTGGGAGATGGACACCCGCTTCAAGTTGTCCAACCTCTCGGCCGATGCGCCCATCGTCAAGCCGGCCGGCCGCGCGCTGGGCGATGTGCTGGGACGGCGCTACGACGAGCTGGGGTTCTGCGATCCGCCGGCCATCGGGTGGGATGCCTTCCACGACGTGCTGGAGCGGCAGGAGTCGTTCCGCGACCTCGAGCTCGCCGTGCGCGGACTGGGCGGGCGACCGCACGGCTGGATCGCCCTGTCGGGCCGGCCACGCGTGCACCGCGACGGCACCTTTGCCGGCTATGAGGGCGTGGCCCGTGACGTGTCGGCCGCGAAGGAGGCCTATCGGCGACTGCAGGCCAGCGAGCAACGCTATGCGGTGATGGCCGGCCTGTCCGCCGACTGGTACTGGAGCACCGACGAGCATCACCGCATTCCCACCCCGGATGCCGAAATGGTGCGCCGCTTCGGCCAGATGGCCGTTCGCAACGCGGGAAGGACGCGCTGGGAGGCCTTCGCCGATGCGTTGAGCCCCACGCAATGGGCATCGCACCAGGAGGAGCTGCGTTCGCTGCAACCCTTCCGCGCGCTGGAGTTTGCGGTACAGCGCGATGACGGCCGCACCATCTGGATCTCGCTGGCCGGCGCCCCGCGCTTCGACGAGCGCGGCCAGTTCATCGGCTACCACGGCGTCGGCCGCGACATCACGCTGCGCAAGATGCACGAGCAGATGCTGGTGCAGCACAACCGCGAACTGCAATCGGCCGTGGCTTCGCGCACCCGCGAGCTGGAACTGGCCAACCGCGACCTCGACGCGTTTGGCCGGCAACTGGCCCATGAGTTGCGCACGCCGATCGGCCATGTGCAGGGACTGGCGGAGCTGTTGCGCCAGCGGCTGGGCGCGCGTCTGCAGCCCGAAGAGGCCCAGATGCTCACGTTGCAGTCGAACGCGGCACAGGACATGCTGGCCACCCTCGAAGCGCTGCTCGAGCTGGCCCGGTCGTCAACGGCCACGATCGAGCGCCAGGCCGTGGACCTCAGCGCGCTGGCGCACGAATTGATCGCGGGGCTGCAGGCCGGCATGCGCAAGGCGCCGGTGCAGTGGCAAGTGCAGCCGGGCCTGAACGTCTACGCGTCGGCACCACAGCTGCGCATCGTGCTGCAGAACCTGCTGAGCAATGCGGCCAAGTTCACGCGCGACGTGCCGCAGCCCGTCGTCTCGATCAGCGGCCAGCACAACGCCGATGGGCAGCTGATGGTTCGCGTGGCAGACAACGGCGCCGGCTTCGAGCCTGCCCTGGCAGCACGCTTGTTCCAGCCGTTTCAGCGCCTGCACCGCGACACCGAGTTCCACGGCACCGGCATCGGCCTGACCATCGTCCAGCGCATCGTGCAGCGTCATGGCGGCGCCATCACCGCACGCGGCACGCCGGGCGTGGGTGCGGTGTTCGAGTTCACACTCGGCCAGCGCGAGGCCGGAGCAAGCGAGCCTGTGCAGCCGACGCCCCACGGCGAGGCGCCGCATCCGATGCCGGCGATCGGCTGACGGCGCGTCAGCGCAGCGAGCTCACCATTCCCGCAGGCGGCTGCGCAGGCGGGCGATGCTCTGGCTGTGCAACTGGCACACGCGGCTTTCGGTCACCTTGAGCACGGCGGCGATCTCCTTGAGATTCATGTCGTGCTCGTAGTACATGCTCATCACGTACTGTTCGCGCTCGGGCAGGTTCTTGATGGCCTCCACCAGCGCGGCGCGCATGCGGTGGTCATTGAGCATGGCCAGCGGGTTCGATCCCTCGTCGGCCACGTGTCGGTCCAGATAGTCGTCGTCGCCATCGTCGCCGGTCATGTCCTCGAGATAGACGAGCTGGGTGCCGCGCACTTTGTGCAGCAGCTCCTGGTAGTCCGCAAGGGTCAGGCCCATTTCCTTGGCGATCTCGCCCTCGCTGGGCGCACGACCCAGCCGCTGTTCGAGCTTGTGCACCGCAGACTCGATGGAGCGCTGCTGGCGCCGATCACCGCGACTCATCCAGTCGCTGCCGCGCAGCTCGTCAAGCATGGCGCCGCGGATGCGCTGGGTGGCGAAGGTCTCGAATTGCACACCCTGGGCGGAGTCGAAGCGCGACAACGCATCGGACAGGCCGATCATGCCCACCTGGATCAGGTCGTCGAGTTCGACGTTGGCCGGCAGCTTGGCGATCATCTGGTGGGCCAGGCGCCGCACCAGCGGGCTGTACTGCTTGAGCATCGCGTTGGCGTCGAGGCGGCCTTTGGCGGTGTACATGGATGCGGCTCCGGGGCAGATCATGTCGCGCAGGCCGTGGCCGCCCAAGCGGCTGCAGCCCGGTGTGTCGGGGCGGGGCAGGTGTGCGCATGGCCGGTGAATCCGTCGCCTATGCGCAGTTGGTCGCCAGCCAGCCGACGCAGGTCGGGTGCCAGCGCCAGGTCGGGGTCGACCGCGGGGTCGGCGAGCGCCCAGTCGTGCAGCGCTGCACCCAGGAAGCGGTCGGCGCAGTCGGCCAGGCGCTCGGCGATGCGCGGCAGGCGGGGCGATCCGCCCGGCGCGGCGATCAGCAGGTCGTAGCTCATCACGCCCAGCCGCTGAGTCAGCAGCTTCATCGACGCATACGCATGGGTCAGGCTGTCGGGTGCGTCGGCCGCCTGGAGGATCGGGCGCGGCATGCGGCGCGCGAACAGGCGCGCGATGTCGCTGGCGCCGGCATGCACCACCACCACGTCGGCACGCGGGGCCGCTTCTGCCAGCGCGTCCAGGAAGCCGCCGGTGGTGCCGCGCGCATCGAGGTGGCGCATCGGCAGCCCGCGCGCGGCCAGGTAGGACACCAGCGGCGACAGCGGCTCGATGCAGGCCGAAAGGTCGACCTGGGCCAGTTCATGCGCACTCGAGGCCGTGTCGGCCGCATCGACCACCAGGGTGTGCAGGCGCTGCTCGCCGAAGGCCGCGCACAGCCGCTCCATCGCCACGCCGCCAAAGGCCACGTGCGGGTTGTGCACCAGTGGCACGAACCGTTGATGGGCAGCGGCGAAGAGCTGGCGCAGGCCGTGGGCCTGGTCCTGCGGGATGCCGGGGAATGCAGAGCGATCGCGCATGGCGTGGGATCGGAGCGTCAAGTGAATGGGGGTTTCGGGTGGCGTGAGATGCCGAAGCGTCAGGCGTGCGCCGGCGCCATCGTCACGGCGTGGCGGCCTGCGAACAGCAGGTTGACCTCGGTGGCATCGAGCCGCCAGGATGAGCCGCCACCGCCTCGCAAGGCGCGCTGCACCAGCGCCTGCGCCGACAGGCGATGCCAGTCCTCGGGCACGCGCTGGCCGTTGGCCACGCCCACCACCTTGGCCTTGTGGCGGATCACCGCGTCCAGCGCCGGGCCGAGCTTCACCGCCTCGTCGAGCTTGCTGATGATCACGCCCCGGCAGGCGGCGGCGCCGTACGCCACCATCACGTCTTCCACCGTCTCGCCCTGGGCCGCGGCATTGACCACCAGCAGCTTCTGGATCGAGCGGTGCTGCAGCATCTCGAGCAGCTCGCGGGTGCGGCTGTCGCGCTGGGCCATGCCGGCGGTGTCGATGAGCACCATCTTCTTGGCCGACAGCAGCTCCAGCAGGTCTTCGAGCGAAGCCCGGTCGTGCGCGGTATGCACCGGCACCCCCAGGATGCGACCGTAGGTGCGCAGCTGCTCGTGTGCGGCCACGCGGTAGGCATCCAGCGTGATCAGGCCCAGGTTGGCCGCGCCGTGCCGGGTGGCAAAGGCGGCAGCGATCTTGGCGGTAGAGGTGGTCTTGCCCACGCCGGTGGAACCGATCAGTGCATAGACACCCCCCTGGTCTTCCAGCGCGGGCTCACCCTCGTCGGTCACCAGGTTGCGCTCGAGCACACCGGCGGCCCAGGCCATCTCGTCGGCCGCATCGGCCGGCAGGCTGGCCACCAGCTTGCGGATCAGCGCCGGCGACAGCCCGCTGTCGAGCAGGCGCTGCGACAGTTCGGCCTGGCGCGGGTTGCGCTGCAGCTTCTCCATGAAGGCCAGCATGCCGAAGCGCTCTTCGATCAGCGACTTCATCGAGCGCAGCTCGCCCAGCATCTCGGTGCGCTCGCGCTGCGCGGCCTGGTCCAGGCGGATGGGTTCGGGCTCGGCCACGCGCAGTTCGTCACGCAGCACAGGTACCTCGCGCCGGGGTGCCGGCGCAGCAAACTCCGGCTCCACGCGGCGCAGCGCGGGGGCACGGTCGTCGCGCGCCGCGGCGTTGCGCGCCGCCGGTTCGGCGTCGCGTCCCAGCTCCTGCTCGCGACGCTTGAGCATGCGCTCGCGCACGTAGTCCTGGAAGGTGAGCGTGCTCATGCCCAGCGTCTGCACGTCGCGCTCGACGTTGGCATCAGCCGGCGCATCGGCGCGCGACTCGCCCCGCGGCGCATCCATCTGCGGCTCCTGGCGCTCGCGAGCGGCCCGCTGCTGGAAGCCCGGCGCCGGGGTCCGGGCGCTGCGCGCAGCCGGTGCGGCGCCTTCGGTGCGCGGCGCCCGAACGAGTTGCGCGCTCGCGGCTGCCTGCTCGATCTGCTGCATGCCTTCGGGGGCCATGGCCAGCACCTCCACGCCGTCGGCGCCGGGCCGGGTGGACAGCACCACGGCATCGTCGCCCAGCGCCTGGCGCACCAGGGCCAGGGCATCGCGGGAATTCTTGGCGGTAAAGCGCTTGACGTTCATGCGGCCTCCTGCCGGGCGTGGTGCCCGCGGATGTGAGCGGGGAAGTTCATGCGGCGCCTCCGATGATCGAGCCGATCCGGATCGAATGCGTTTCGGGGATCTCGCTGTGGCCCAGCACCTTCAGGCGCGGGGCCGCACGCTTGAGCAAGCGCGCCATCGGCGCACGGATCAGGTCGGGCACCAGCAGGCAGGCCGGGTTGCCCAGGTCTTCGGCGCGGCGCGCGGTGTCTGCGGCCTGGCGGGTGAGCGTGTCGGCGACGCCGGGATCCAGCGCCGCGCCGTGCGGCGACGTCAGCGCCTGTGTGACCAGTCGCTCGAGCTCGGGCTCCAGGGCGATGACATCGAGCTCTCGCGTGGGGCCGTAGATCTGCTGCACGATCACAGGAGCCAGGTGGATGCGGATGCGTCGGGCCAGCTCGCCGGGGTCGGTGACGGTGCTCGCATGCTCGGCCAGGCACTCGACGATCGAACGCATGTCGCGGATGTGCACGCCCTCTTCCAGCAGCAGCTGGAGCACCTTCTGCACAGTGGCGATGCCGACCATCTTGGGAATCACGTCTTCGATGAGCTTGGGGGCGAGCTTGGTGACGTGCTCGACGAGCTGTTGCGTTTCCACGCGACCCAGCAACTTGCCGGCGTTCACTTGCATCAAGTGTGAAAGATGGGTCGCCACGACGGTCGAGCAATCAACCACCGTAAATCCATTCATTTGGGCCATCTCGCGATGGCGCTCCTCGATCCACACCGCCGGCAGGCCAAAGGCCGGATCGGTGGTGCTGGTGCCAGGCAGCTTGACCGTGGCGCCGCCCGGGTTGATGGCCAGGAACATGCCGGGGAAGGCCTCGCCCTCGCCGACCACGGCACCGCGCAGCATCACGCGGTAGACGCTGGGGCGCAGTTCGAGGTTGTCCCGGATGTGCACCGGCGGCGGCAGGAAGCCCACCTCTTGCGCGAACTTCTTGCGCACGCCCTTGATGCGGCTGAGCAGGTCGCCGGCTGTGCCGGCGCGGTTCTTGTCGACCAGCGCGATCAGCCGGTAGCCGACCTCGAGGCCCAGCGTATCCACCGGCTGCAGGTCGTCCCAGCTGGCTTCGGTGCTGGCCTGAGGCGCCGCCTGGGCGGCGGGCTCCGGCGCGGCCTTGGCGCGGCGCTCACGCTGCGCCAGCCACCAGGCCAGCCAGCCGACCCCGCCGGCGATGGCGAGGAACACCAGGTTGGGCATGCCGGGAATGAGCCCCAGCGACCCGACGATGCCCGCGGTGATGGCCAGCGCCTTGGGGTTGGAGAACATCTGGGCGCGGATCTGTGCGCCGATGTCGGACTCCTTGCCCACGCGCGACACCACCATGGCCGCGGCCACCGAGATCAGCAGCGCCGGGATCTGCGCCACCAGCGCATCGCCCACGGCCAGCAGGATGTAGCTCTCGGCGGCCTGGCCCGCCGACAACCCGTGCTGGGCCACACCGATGATGAAGCCGCCGATGATGTTGATGACGAGGATCAGGATGCCGGCGATGGCGTCGCCGCGCACGAACTTGCTGGCACCGTCCATCGAGCCGAAGAACTCCGCTTCCTCGCCCACCTCCGAGCGCCGGCGCTTGGCTTCCTTCTCGTCGATCAGCCCGGCGTTGAGGTCGGCGTCGATGGCCATCTGCTTGCCGGGCATTGCATCCAGGGTGAAGCGCGCGCCGACCTCGGCAATGCGCTCGGCGCCCTTGGTCACCACGATGAAATTGATGACCACCAGGATCGCGAACACGATCAGGCCGACGGCGAAGTTGCCGCCGATCAGGAAGTGACCGAAGCTTTCGATGACCTTGCCCGCGGCGCCGGTGCCGGTGTGGCCTTCCATCAGCACCACGCGGGTGGAGGCCACGTTCAGCGACAGCCGCAGCAGCGTGGTCACCAGCAGCACGGTGGGAAACGCCGCGAAGTCCAGCGGCCGGATCATGTGCGCGGCCACCAGCATCACCATCAGCGCCATCGCGATGTTGAAGGTGAAGAACACATCCAGCGCTAAGGCCGGCAGCGGCAGCACCATCATCGCCAGCACCATGACGATGAACAGCGGTGCCATCAGGGCACGCGCCACGCCGGCGCGCGGGCCGATCAGTTCCTGCAGGTGCTGTACGAAGCCGTTCATCTGGACCACGACGAGGGTGGAGGGATCCCGGGCCACGCACCCACGCGGGAGCGACAGCCTGGATCGTCATGGTGCCCGGTTCGTCGCCGGACTTGAGCCCGATAAGCGGCACGAAACCGGTCGTGATCCGGCGCATCGCGCGCCGGCGGGGGCGACTCAAGTTCCGCCGTCGGGTCCGGGCTCGCCGGCCGGCTTGTGGTGCGGATCCATGTCCACCGGCACCGACACGCTGGGCACGTCGCCCGGCATCGGGCCGCGGCCGGCCATCGCGGCGCGCAGCTGATACACATAGGCCAGCACCTGGGCCACGGCCTGGAACAGCCGCGCCGGCACCTCCTGGTCGATCTCCGTGTGTGCCCACAGCGCGCGCGCCAGCGCGGGCGACTGCAGCACCGGCACCTTGGACTCGCGCGCGATGTCGCGGATCTTCATGGCCACCAGGTCGGCGCCCTTGGCCACGACACGCGGGGCGGACATCTTGCCGTCCTCGTACTTCAGCGCCACGGCGTAGTGAGTGGGGTTCATCACCACCAGGTCGGCGGTGGGCACCGCGGCGAGCATGCGGCGCTTGGCCATCTCGCGCATGCGCGCCTTGACCTTGGCCTTGACCTCCATGTTGCCTTCGGCCTCCTTGAACTCTTCCTTCATTTCCTGGTGGCTCATCTTCAGCCGCTTGCTCACCAGGAAGCGCTGCAATGGCACGTCGATGGCCGCGAACACGGCCAGCAGCAGCACCACCAGGCCCAACCCGCCCAGCACTGCGTGCTGTGCCTGCCGCAACGCCACCGGCAGCGGCATGCCCAGCAGGTCATGGAACTCGGCGATGTGCGCACGCAAATAGAAGGCGCCGATCGCTCCCAGCAACAGCGCGAGCAGGCTGGCCTTGGCGACCTGCGTGATGTTCTCGCTCGAGAACAATCGCCCGATGCCGGCGATCGGATCGAGCTTGGACATCTTCGGAGCCACCGGCTTCATCGTGAAGTTCCAGCCGCCCGCCGCCACGCCGGCAGCCAAGGTGAGCAACAGCGCCGCCGCCCCGATGGGCAGCAACACATACAGCAGGGCCACCGTCAGCTCGAGCAGGCGTTGGGTCAGCACGTCGGGCTGGGCCAGCGCTCGCGCGTCGAAACGCAACGCGGTGGCCAGCAAGCGGGTCAGCCAGTCACCCAGCGCGGGAGCCGCCGCCACCAGCAACGCCCCACCGCCGCCCACGATGGCCAGGTGAGCCAGGTCGCGCGAACGCGCCACCTGGCCTTCCTGGCGGGCCTTGCGGATCTTGCGCTCTGATGCGGGTAGGTTGCGGTCTTGTGATTCGCTGGCCATGACCGGGCTGCGCGCTGCCCGCGCGCCAATTGCACCCGGTCATGCTGCCGCGGCAGTGCCGGCGCGTAGCGGAAAAAAGCACCGGAAACCCGCCCCACTGCCCTGCCTTGCCGGTGGCCGGCTTGTGAGTGAATGTTGCCTGTATCGGTGTCGCAGCCGATGCGGCGGTGCAGTTGCCCCTGCGGTTGCCCGTCAAAACCGTGAATAGCTGGCATTTCGTCGACCAGTTCGGGTTGGCCCTCAAGTCTGGCGGGCCCGGGCCCGATAACCCGACGAAGGCTGTATTGAAGGCTGTCTGTGGGCAACGCTCACGGGCCCTCGACCGGCCGGAAGTGTCAACCCAGGTTCGCGCTACCGAATCGAGCCCAAAGGACAACCGCCATGGCGACCACCATCCCGAGCAAGACCACGACCGAAATCGCGGCGCTGACCACGACTGAGATCGCGGCGCTGACCACGGAGGACTGGGCCGCATTCAGCGCCGCACAGGTGGTGGCGCTGACGACCACGCAGATCGGCTCGATCGCGACGTCCGGCCTGCGGGCAATGCAGGCCGCATCGGCAGCGGCGTTCGAAACCTCGGACATGAACCTGATGTCGGTGTCGCAGTTCAATGCGTTCACCTCGACCCAGATCACGGCCCTGACGACGACGCAGTTCTCGAGCCTCAGCACCACGCTGCTCGATGGCATGACGACCACCCAGTTCCGCGGCCTCGAGGGGCAGGACCTGGCGGTGATCGGCACCACTGCTCTGAATACCCTGACCGCATCGCAAGTGGGCGCCATCACGGCCACCGCGATGCAGAGCCTGACCACGACTCAGATTTCCAACCTGGGCGCCACCCAGATCGGCGGGCTGACCACGGCACAGGTGGCCGGGCTGGGCACGACGACGCTGAACGCACTGAGCGCCAGCCAGTTCGACAACCTGACGACGACTCAGTTGCGCTCGATGACGGCGACGCAGGTCGCTGCGCTGGAGACCACGGACCTGGCGGGCCTGAGCGCGAGCAAGATTCCCGGCTTCAACACGACACAGATCGACGCGTTGGGCACCACCCAGTTGGCGGCCTTCACGCCGACCCAGGTGGCGGCCTTCACCAGCTCGCAGTTGCGGGCGATCCCGGCCGCCGAACTGGCGACCATGGGGACGACCCAGCTGGCGGCACTGGGCACATCCCAGGTGGCCGCGCTCACGCCGACCCAGGTCGACGGGCTGACCACGACCCAGCTGGTGGCCTTCAGTGCCACGCAGATGGGTGGTTTCACGACCGCGCAGCTGTCGGGCCTGGGCACGACGGACCTGAACGCGTTCACCACCACCCAGTTCGCCGCGCTGCGCAGCTCGCAGATCGCCGGTCTGACGGCTACTCAGGTGGGCGCCATGGAAACGGGCGACCTGGTGGTGTTGTCCACCGCGCAGGTGCGTGGGCTGAGCACGGCCGCCGTCGAGGCGCTCAGCACCACCCAGTTCGACGCGCTGTCGACGACCCAGGTCGGCGCGCTCACCAGCGGTCAGCTGCGCGCCATTCCGGGCAGCGACCTGGCCAGCGTGAGCACCACGCAGCTGGCGGCACTGGGCACCGCCCAGGTGGCCGCACTCACCACCACCCAAGTCGATGCGCTGACGACCAACCAGCTCGTGTCGCTGGGCACCACGCAGGTCGCCGCACTCAACAGCGCCCAGTTGCGCGCGCTGGGCACCAGTGACCTCGACGCCTTCACCACCACCCAGTTCGCTGCCTTCAAGACCGGCCAGCTCGCCGCCCTGACCACCACCCAGGTGGCCAACCTCGAGACCAGCGACCTGGCCGCATTGTCGACGGCACAGGTTCGCGCCTTCTCCAGCGCCGGCATCGACGCGATGACCACTGCGCAGCTGTCGGCACTCACCACCACGCAGTTCGGTGCGCTCACCAGCGGCCAGATGCGCGCCATCGGCACCACCGACCTGGCAGCGCTGGGCACCACGACCCTGGCCGCCATGTCCACCGCACAGGTGGCAGGCCTGACCACCGCTCAGGTCGATGCGCTGACGACCGCCCAGATGGTGGCCCTGGCCACCAACCAGGTGGCTGCGTTCAACAGCGCGCAGTTGCGCGCCCTGGGCACCAGCGATCTCGACGCCTTCACCACCACCCAGTTCGCCGCCTTCAAGACCGGCCAGCTCGCCGCCCTGACCACCACCCAGGTGGCCAACCTCGAGACCAGCGACCTGGCAGCCCTGTCCACCGCCCAGCTGCGCGCCTTCTCCAGTGCCCAGATCGCAGCGCTGACCAGCACCGAGCTGGCCGCACTGTCGACCACGCAGCTCGCCGCGTTGGGCAGCGGCCAGATCCGCGGCATCGACACCACTGACGTGGCGGCCCTGACCACGACCCAGATCGCCGCGCTGTCCACCGGCCAGATCGCCGGCCTGACCACGGCCCAGGTCGAGTCACTGTCGACCACGCAGCTCGTGGCCCTGACGACGGGGCAGGTCGGTGCGCTCAACAGCGCCCAGCTGCGCAGCATGGGCACCAGTGACCTCGACTCGTTCACGACCACGCAGTTCGCTGCCTTCAAGACCGGCCAGCTCGCCGCCCTGACCACCACCCAGGTCGCCAACCTCGAAACCAGCGACCTCGCGGCCCTGTCGACGGCTCAGATCCGCTCGTTCGGCACCGCGGCGATCGATGCAATGGGCACGAGCCAGCTCGCCTCGCTGACCAGCGCGCAATTCGGTGCGCTCACCAGTGGCCAGATCCGCGGCATCTCGACAACGGATCTTGCTGACCTGGGCACGACCACGATCGCCGCGCTGTCCAGCGCCCAGATCGCCGGCTTGACCACTGCGCAGGTCGATGCGCTGTCCACGACCCAGATGGTGGCACTGAGCACAGCTCAGGTCGGTGCCCTGACCAGCGCCCAACTGCGTGCCCTGGGCACCAGCGACCTGGACGCCTTCACGACCACGCAGTTTGCCGCCTTCAAGACCGGCCAGCTGGCAGCGCTGACGACCACGCAGGTGGCCAACCTCGAGACCAGCGACCTGGCCGCCCTGTCGACGGCACAGATCCGCTCGTTCGGCAGTGCACAGATCGAGGCGATGACCACCAACGAACTGGTGGCCATGACGACCACGCAGTGGGCGGCCCTCACGAGCGGCCAGCTGCGCGGCCTGTCGGCCAGCGACCTGGCCGACATCGGCACCACCAACCTGGCGGCACTGGGCAGCGCACAACTGCGTGGCCTGACCACCACGCAGATCGATGGCCTGGGCACCACCCAGCTCGTCGCCCTGACGACTGCACAGGTCAGTGCGCTGACCAGCACGCAACTGCGCGCGCTGACAACGTCCGACCTGGATGCGTTCACCACCACGCAGTTCGCCGCCATGACCAGTGGGCAGCTGGCGAGCCTGACCACCACGCAGGTGGCCAACCTGGAGACGACCGATCTGGCGGCACTGAGCACGGCTCAGATCCGCGCGTTCACCTCGGCGCAGATGGCCGCGATGGACACCAGTGACCTGGCGGCGTTGACGTCGGCCCAACTGGGCGCACTGACGACAGCACAGGTGGTGGCCTTGACCACCACCCAGGTGGCCGCGCTCGACAGCTCGGACCTCGCGGCGCTCACCAGCTCGCAGTGGCGCGCCATGGCCACCGATGACATCGCCGCGCTGACCAGCACGCAGATCAGCGCCATCACCACCGGTGATCTGGTCGCTCTGACGGGCGCCCAGCTCACCGCGATGGGTACAACCGACTTCAATGCGATGGGAACCACGCAGTTCGCCGCGCTGACGTCGGGACAGATCAACGGCCTGTCGACCGCCGTGATCGCGGCGATGGAAACCAGCGACATTGCTGCGTTCTCCACCGCCGGCATCCGCGGCCTGACGACGGCGCAGATCCAGGCATTCACCACCACGCAGATCCAGGCGCTGGAGACCTCCGACATCGCGGCCATGACCACCAGCCAGGTGCAGGGCTTCGAGACGGCCGACATCCAGGCCATGAGCTCGGCGCAGCTGTCGGCCCTGCTGAGCGTGACACCGGTGGTGCTGGACCTCGACGGCAACGGCGTGAGCACCAGCGCAGCCGGCCAGGGCGCCCGGTTCGACCTCACCGGCACCGGCCAGTCCCGCGAAGTGGGCTGGACGGCAGGCGGTGACGGTCTGCTGGCGATGGACCGCAATGGCAACGGCGTGATCGACGATGGCCGCGAGCTGTTCGGAGCCGTCACGCCGATGGCCGATGGACGCCGGGCCGGTCATGGCTTCAATGCCCTGGCCGAGCTCGACAGCAACGGCGACGGCGTGGTGAATGCGAGCGACGCGCACTTCGGCGACCTGAAGGTGTGGGTCGACGCCGATCACGACGGCCGCACCGATGTCGGCGAGCTCAAGGGACTGGTGGACCTGGGCATCGCCGGACTGAACCTGGCGCATGCGGCCAGCGACCGCATCGACAACGGCAACGCCGTTGGTCTGGTGGGCAGCTACACCACGGCCGATGGTGCCACGCACGAAATGGCCGACGTCTGGCTGGCCCGCAAGGCGACCGATCTGCCCGCTGCGGATGAGCTGCTGGCCGCGGCACCGGCAGCCCTCCCCGGCGCAGCCGACACGTCGGCAGCCGGTGCCAGCGCCGGAGCGGTAGCGGCAGCGATGCCGCAGCGTGGGACGCTCGACGAAGAGCTGATGCGCCACAACGGCACGCTGCTCTGAACGCTGCACCAACCGCCGGGCCCATCGTGCCCGGCGGTGTGGCCGGCACACCGCCGGACCCGCCTGTGCGCACAGGCCGGTCCGGCGGCTTCATTTCGGCCCTTGACTGTCGATAAGACCGAGATGGCCAGCACCATCCCCTCGAAGACCACCACCGAGATCGCGGCGTTCACGACGACCGAGATCGCCGCACTGACCACCCAGGACTGGGCGGCTTTCAGCACGGCACAAATCGTGGCGCTCCAACCCACGCAGATGCCGCACATCGCCACGGCTGGCGTGCGTGTGCTGAGCGCCGCCAACCTCGGTGCGATCGAGACCACCGATCTGGTCGCGCTCACCGGATCGCAGTTCGCGGCGCTGACCTCGGCTCAGGCCGGCGCGCTCACGCCGACTCAGTACGCCGCGATGACTCCCGCGCTGCTGGCTGGCTACTCGACATCGCAACTCAAGGCCCTGGCGGCCGACGACGTCGCGGCACTGTCGACCAACGCGCTGGCGGGCCTGGGCACGGCGCAGATCGCGGCGTTCACCGCCACCGCGGCCGCAGGCTTCAGCGGCAGCCAGTTGGCATCGTTGTCGGGATCGCAGGTCGCCGCACTGGGCACCGCGCCGCTGCGCGCCATCTCGGCCAGCAACCTCAACGAGCTCACGCCCGCCCAGTTCGCCGCCCTGCGCACCAGCCAGGTCGCGGCACTCACCACCACCCAGCTGGGCTCGATGCAGCCGGCGGACGTGGAAGCACTGGGGTCGGCACAGCTGCGCGCGCTCACCACCGCGCAGATCGCCAGCCTCAACTTCGTGCCGCTGGTCGGCAACACCAGCACGCTCGATGCACTCACCACCGAGCAGTGGGCCGCATTGCGCACGTCGCAGATACGCGCGCTCGACGCCGCGGTCATCGGTGCGCTCAACTCCAACGAGATCCCCTCGCTGACCACCGCGCAGGTGGCCGCGCTGTCGACCGCGCAACTCGATGCCTGGGGCGACACCGAGCGCGCCTACCTGGGCACCAGCCAGGTGGCGGCGCTGACCAGCACGCAGCTGCGCAGCCTGGACACAGCTGAGCTCGCTGCGCTCACCACCAGCCAATTCGCGGCCCTGCGCACGAGCCAACTCGCCACGCTGACCACCACGCAGGTCGCGAATCTCGAAACCAGCGACCTGGCCGTGCTGTCGACGGCCCAGATCCGCGCGTTCACCAGTGCCCAGGTGGCCGCGATGACCAGCAGCGAGCTGGCCGCGTTGAGTCCGACACAACTGGCCGCGCTCGGCACGGCACAGACGCGAGGCATCGACACCAGCGACCTGGCCTCGTTCAGCACCAGCATGATCGCCGCGCTGTCCACCGGGCAGATCGCAGCGCTGGGCACCACGCAGCTCGACGCGCTGTCGACCACCCAGCTGATCGCCTTCACCACCACGCAGCTGCAGGCGTTCACGTCGGTCCAACTGCGCGGCTTGTCCACCGGCGATCTCGACGCGTTCACGACAACACAGTTTGCCGCGCTGCGCAGCAGCCAGCTCGCCTCGCTGACCACCAGCCAGGTGGCCGGACTGGAGACCGGCGATCTCGCCGTGCTGGGCACGGCGCAAATGCGCGGCTTCACCAGCGCACAGATGTCCGCGCTGACATCCAACGAGTTGGCCGTGCTCACCTCCACCCAGTGGCAGGCGCTGACCAGTGGCCAGGTGCGCGGCATCGACAGCTCAGACCTGGCCGCGCTGGGCACCGGCTCGCTGGCCGCTCTGGGTAGCGCACAGATCGCCGCCCTCACCACCGACCAGTTCGCCGCGCTGGACGCCACGCGGTTGGCCGCGCTCACGAATGCCCAGGCCGCCGCCCTGACGACGGCGCAGGTGCGCACCCTGGACGCGAGCGAACTCGATGCGATCGGCTCCACGCAGTGGGCGGCCATGCGAACCTCGCAGATCGCCGCGCTGATGCCCGGCCAGGTGCGCGACATGGCCTTCGACGACTTCCAGGCCCTGGGCACGGCGGCGATCCGCGCGCTGTCCACGGCGTCGATGGCGGCCATGAACAGCGCCGACCTGTACCTGGACAAGTTCACCAGCACCCAGATCGCGGCACTCACCACGGCGCAAGTGGCGGCCATCGGCACCGGGATGATCAACGACCTGTTGCCCACCGAGCTGTCGTCGTTCACCACGGCGCAGTTCGCGGCCCTGACGACCACCCAGCTCAACGTGCTGGCCAACGCCAGCGGCCTGACGGCGCCGGGGCAACACCTGTACGATGCCTCCACCGCACAGGTGGCCGCACTCACGTCTGCGCAGTTGCGCAGCCTGGGCACCAGCGAGCTCGACTCGTTGACCGCCGCACACTTTGCCGCCCTGCGCACAGCCCAGCTCGCTGCCCTGACAACCACCCAGGTCGCAAATCTCGAGACCACCGACCTGGCTGCGCTGGGCTCGGCCCAGATGCGCGGCTTCACGACGGCCGGCATCACCGCGCTGACGACGCAGGAGCTCGCCGTGCTGTCGAGCAGCCAGTGGGGCGGGCTCTCCACGGCTCAGGTGGCCGCGCTCAGCACCGCCCAGGTCCGCGCAATGGACTCGGCCGACCTGGCCGCACTCACCAGCAGCCAATGGCGCGCGATGGGTACCGACGACATCGTCGCCCTGTCGAGCACACAGTGGCTCGCCCTGGCCTCCGAGGACCTGCGCGCGCTCACGTCGACCCAGATCAATGCCATCGGCTCGGCAGACCTGGCGGCACTCACGACGACGCAAGTGGCGAGCCTCACCACGGGCCAGCTGGCCCGGCTGGCCACCAGCTTGATCGAGTCCATCGAGACGGCCGACCTGGCAGCACTCACCACCGCGCAGGTGCGTTCGCTGACGTCGTCCCAGATCGGTGCACTCACCACGACGCAGATCGAGGCACTCGAGACGTCGGACATCGCGGCCATGACATCGGCCCAGATCCGGGTCTTCGACACCGCGGACATCCAGGCCATGAGTTCCGCGCAGTTGGCCGCGCTGCTGAGCGTGACGCCGCTGGTGCTGGATCTCGACGGCAGCGGCGTGGGCACGCAAGCCGCTGGACAAGGCGCGGTGTTCGATCTCACCGGCACCGGTACGCCCGCGCCGGTGGGCTGGGTGGCCGGCGGCGACGGACTGCTGGCCATGGACCGCAATGGCGACGGGCGCATCGGCGATGGGCGCGAGCTGTTCGGCACCGTGACACCCCTGCCCGACGGCCGGCCAGCTGGCAACGGGTACGCCGCGCTCGCGGCGCTCGACGCCAACAACGATGGCCGCATCGACGCGGCCGATACCGCCTTTGCCGAGTTGCGCGTGTGGGTCGACGCCAATCACGACGGTGTGAGCGACCCGGGCGAACTGCACAGCCTGGTGTCGGTGGGCATCGCGAGCCTGTCGCTCGAGCACGTACACGCCGACCGCGAGGACAACGGCAATACCGTCGGACTGGTCGGCCACTACACCACCACCGACGGTCGCAGTGCCGAGATGGCTGATGTCTGGTTCGAGCGTCGACTGCCCGATGCACCCACCAGCGAGGACGTGCTGCAACCGCCCGGCGACGACCTGTGGCGCGTGGTCGACGGACCCGTGGCGGACGCGACGACCGGCCCGCCGGTCCACCCCAGCCCCGCTGAAGTCCCACCCGTGCCACTGGCGTGGCCTGCCGCGCACTCCGCCGCCGCGAACCTCGACGTCCGCGAGAGTCCGCTGCTGTAGCGCCTGTGCCTTCAGGGCACCGGCGGCAGTGCGGCCACGCTCAGCGTCAATTCGCCGAAGTCGTCTATCCGCGTGGCGTCGGCCTCGCGCACCAAGCTGTCGTGCTGGGGCTCGATCACGAAGGCACGATCGGCCTGCTGCAGCATGTCCAGATCGTTGAGGTTGTCGCCCACGGCCCAGACGGTCTCGATCGGCGGCTCACCGGCGCTGGCGCGGATGCGGGCCACGACATGGCCCTTGCTCACGGGTGCACCCTTGCCGGGCACCATCGGCCGGAATGCCTCATTGATGTTCAACCGCCCGGAGCAAACGTCGGCATCGAAGTGCATGGGATGCGCGAGCGCGAAGTCGGCGAACACACGACGTCGCACGATTTCGGCCGCCACGAAGTAGCTGTCGCTGACCACGCCCACCATGAAGCCCGCTTGCTTGGCCCGGTGGATGCACTCGATCACGCCCGGCCGGATCGTCAGCGCGTGGGCCACCCGCTCGAACTCGTTGCGGTGCACGAAGCGGAACACCTCGGCAATGCGCTGGCTTCGGGTGGCTGCGTCGCCCTGCTGGTCCAGCCACTGCGCCAGTTCATCGTCGCGCCGGGTGGCCCGTGCAAGTTCCTTCACGAACCGCTGCGGTGTCAGCGTGCCGTCCATGTCCAGCAGCAACACTCGGCGGCGGCCGCGTCGGCGGCTCATGATGTACTCGAGCGACGCCGCCGCTTGCCGCTGGGTTTCGTACATCACCGCGATCTGGTCCACATGCAGGCGACCGGCGGCGCGCGCCCGATTGAATATCACCCGCGACACCTCGTTGGCCATGACCGTCAGGTCCGGCAAGGGCTGGCTGTCGTTCTCGAGGCTGCCGATGTCGACCTCGCACAGCCGCGCACCGGCTCGGCAGGCGTCGATCAGCAACCCGATATCGACGCCGTAGCCGTCTTCGAACGCCAGCGAATGCAGCAGTGTCCGCCGCGCGGCGATGATGCCGCCCAGCGGCTGCGCATACCCCGCGAGCTCAGGGAAAAACACCTTCAGCATGGGCTTGGCCGTGAGCTCGGTGACGCGCCCGCCGCTGCGGCCGAAGCGGGCCTTGACGAAGTCGGCCTGGTCCTCGAGCAACGGCCGGCACAGGTCGGTGACCAGCCCGGGCCGAAGCCCGGCCAGGTCGCCATCGAGGTAGGCCACGAGCTCGTGGCTTGCCGCGCGGGCGCCATCGTGCATGGACGCGCCCTTGCCCAGCATCGAACTGCGGACCACCCGCGCCCCGGCCGCAGTCGCCCGCTCGACCGTGGCATCGGTCGAGCAGTCATCGACGACGATGACCTCCGCCGTGGCCGGATCGGCCAGTACATGACGAACCACATCGGCGATGCGCCGCTCCTCGTTGAGCGCCGGTATCACCACGCTGATCCGATCGGCCGTGCGCGGCGGCCGCGGCGCACCGTCGTCGTAGTTTTCCGCTGGCGGTTCATCCCCTGCGGACTCCACGCCCAGAAGACTGGCGATGCGCCGACGCCATCCAGCCGCACCCATGGGACGGGTGCTGGGGTCGTGTGTGCTCAAGGCGTTCATGGCGATCGACCACTCCGTTCGTTCGCGGGGACGGAAAGCAGGCCCGCCAGTTCAACGTACATGGGACGGCTCAGCAGGCGCGCGGCACCGCTGGCCACGAGCACCCCAGCCATCAGGCTCAGCACCATGGCGTGGCCCGACACCATTTCCATCACGATGATGAAGGCCGTGATCGGCCCGCCCGTCGATGCGGCGAGGAACCCGGCCATGCCCACTGCAATGAGCGGTATCGCCTGCTGCGCGCCGACGCCGAGCAGCCAAGCGACGTCGTGCCCGATGCCAGCCCCGATGGCCAGCGACGGTGCAAACACGCCTGCCGGCACGCCTGCCCAGGTCGACAACCAGGTGGCCACGAACTTCAACGGCGTGTATACCAGCGACACCTCGCCTCGCCCCTCCAGCAGCGCCTTCGTGGTCTGGTAACCCGCGCCGGCGGTCGTGCCTGAAGTGACCAGGCCGATCACCGCCACTGCCACGGCGCAAGCCGCTGCGAACCGATATGGATAGGCGCTCCGCCAACGTCCGAAGCGATCGTCGCGAGCTTTCATTGAAAGCACGATCAGCCGCGAGAACAGGCCGCCGGCGATGCCCGCGGCCAAGGCCACCACCAGACCGGGCAGCACCAAGCCCGCAGGCACCTCCTGCACCTTGAGGCGACCGAAGTGGGTTTCGTTGCCGAACACCGAAACCGACACCAGACCGGCGAGCACGATGCATGCGATGACGAGCGTGCTGTGTGCCAGATGCCGACGGCGGGTCAGTTGCTCGAGCGCGAACACGATGCCACCCAAGGGCGTGTTGAAGGCCGCAGCGATACCCGCGGCGGCTCCGGCCACCATCAGATCGTGAGCGTCGATCCCCGAGCCCGGTGAGAGCCAGCGCCGAGCATGCAGCATCACGCCGGCACCCACCTGGACTGTGGGACCCTCGCGGCCGATCGACAACCCACCGAGCATGCCAGCCGACACCAGGCCGATCTTGTGCAGCGACAGCCCCAGGCCGACCAGACCGTGGGTGCGTGGCGGAACCAGGTCATCGTCGAGTGCGCGCACGACCTGTGGAATACCCGAGCCGCCGGTCCCCGGCGCCCAGCGCAGGGTCACCCACAGCACGGCCACGGTCACGAGCGGCGTCCACAGCAGCATCAGGAAGCGACCGGGCTCACTCGAGTCACTTAAGAGACGGTAGCCCTCGTTCGACCATTCGGCCAGCATCGTGAAGCCGACGACCAGTGCACCCGTCGCGACCGCAAAAGCCAACACAATGGCTCGATCGAGCCAGGCGAGACCCTCCACCCACTCGGCATGTATGCGTTGGCCCAACTCATGAGACAACAACTGACGAACCAAGCGCCGGGCGCGAATCCGCACGGCGGCGAGCGAACGCCGAAGACCCAGCCGAACTGCCGGTCGGCGAGCATCACCCATGCCGCTGTCCAGTTCGATCATCGCGCGGACTCGCGGTCTGTATCACTACTGCCCCAGCGGAATGCGGCCACTGCCGTCGTCGGCCTGCAGGCGGGCAAGCAGCACGCCCAGGTCGTGATCCAGACGCTGCAGCGTCTGGCTGTCCAAGGCGGCGAGCGCGTCGGGCAGCACGCCCGCGAAGGGGCCCGGCGCCTTGCGCAGGACAGTGTCACCCCGCGCCGTGATGCGCAGGCGCACGGCACGCCGGTCCTGGCCGTCGCGTTGCGCCACTAGAAGCTGCTGTGAGACCAGTGACTTCACCAGGTTGCTGGCAGTGGTCTGGTGGACGTCCATGGCGGCTGCCAGTCCGCCCACCCCTATGCCCGGCTGCGCACCGACCACGCTCAATGCCCAGAGCTGGGCCCCGCCGATGCCGGCCTGCCGCTCGACCTGCTGGAAGTGGGTCTTGACCGCGTTGAAGACCTGCCTGAAGCGCCGCAGCACCCGTGCCGCGTCGGCCACGTCGGCGCGCCGCTCGCCCCCGTCAGCGGCTGCTGTCGATTCGGGTATCGCCATCGGCTTCGCGCCTGTGCCTCGAGCCATGTCCACCTCTACACGTAGTTCGACGCGTACGCGCCAGCGCCGACACAGCATCAGTCGCCGGCCCTGTGCGCCCGCTCGCGAGCCGGGCGTGGCAAAAAGAGCGCGGGGCCCTCGGCCCCGCGCAAGTCGTGGCTCCTGGCCGGCTGCCGCCCTGACCGGGTGACAGTCGGCAGGCCATTATATTTGTTTCAATGCATTTGCGCAGCCGAATGCACCCGCTGCGCAAGAGCCCGCCCGGAACTGGGCGACCGCCGCCGGTCAATTCGCGACTACGCGTGCGCGCTGGACCGATAGACTGAGCTCGCATGGACCCGCACGCCCAGACCGCAGTGCATCTCTACCAGATCGTCTACAACGCCGCCACGCGCGAGGCGTTGGAGCCGGGCTACCTCGTGCTCGACAACCTGGCCAACGATCGCCCGGACTGGTACGAGTACTGGCCGATCCGGCGCTTTCTGCTCGATGCGACCCAGGGCCGCGCCTCGCCGTTGGACGAGTCGGCCTGGTACGGCTTCTTCAGCCCCAAGTTCGGCAGCAAGACGCAGCTCAGCCACGCCCAGGTGCAGGCCTACGTCCGCCAGCACGACACCGGCGCCGATGTGGTGCTGTTCTCGCCCCAGCCCGACATGGGCGCGTTCTTCCTCAACGTCTTCGAGCAGGGCGAGGCCTTCGACCCGGGGCTGATCGCCGCATACGAAGCGCTGCTGGCGCAGATCGGCCGGCCGATGCCGCTGGCCCAGCTGGTGATGGATTCGCGCCAGGTGGTGTTCTCCAACTACTTCGTGGCCCGGCCGGCCTTCTGGCGCGAATGGCTTGCACTCAACGAGGCCCTGTTCGCGGCCTGCGAGGGCCCCGACACCGCGCTGCGGGCCGCCCTCACCCATGAAACCAGCTATCCCGGGCCGGGCGGCCGTGGCGCGCAGCGCAAGGTGTTCCTGATGGAGCGCGCCGCCTCGCTGCTGCTGGCCACCCAGCCGCACTGGCGCAGCGTGGCCCACAACCCCTTCGGCATGGGTTGGTCGATGTCGCGCTTTCGCGAACACCCGACCGATGCCTTCATCAGCGACGCGCTCAAGATCGCCTACCGCGACCAGCGCTTCCCCGAGTACCTGAGCGCGTTTGCCCAGGTGCGCGAGCGTTTCCAGCGCGGCGCTCGAAGCGCGACCTGATCGCCGCCGGGTCACGGCCGGTTCCCGTTCAGCGCAGCAAGTCCCAGCTCAATGCCGTGCCGCGCGGCGCGGCGCGCTGCACGCGCATGCCCAGGATCCGATCGAGCTCGCGTGGCGGCAGACCCAGGCCCGGCCGGATGGCGCGCACGTTGTCGCGCGTGAGCACATCGCCGGGTTGCAGGTCCTGCACGATGTACAGCGACCGGCGGTGCGTCTTCGACTGCGCCTCAGCCGCCAGGCCGCCGAAGCGCACGCTGCCCATCGCCTGCCAGGCGCGTTCGGTCTCCACCACCAGCGTCTTCAACTCAGCGGGTTCGAGCGAGAACGCCGAGTCGACGCCGCCGTCGGCTCGTGCCAGCGTGAAGTGCTTCTCCACGACGCAGGCCCCCAGTGCCACCGCCGCCACTGCCGCACCGCAGCCCATGGTGTGATCGGACAGGCCGACCTCGCAACCGAAGGTCTCGCGCATCACAGGGATGGTGCGCAGGTGCGTGTTCTCGGGCGTGGAAGGATAGGTGCTGGTGCACTTGAGCAGCACCACATCGCGGCACCCCGCATCGCGCGCGGTACGCACCGCCTCGTCGATCTCGGCCACCGTGGCCATGCCGGTGGAGATGATCATGGGCTTGCCGGTGGCCGCCACCTTGCGGATCAGCGGCACATCGGTGCACTCGAAGGAGGCGATCTTGTACGCAGGAGCATCGAGCGACTCGAGGAAGTCCACGGCCGTGTCGTCGAACGGGGTCGAGAAGCAGTGGATGCCACGCGACGCGGCGCGCTCGAATATCGCCGCATGCCAGGCCCAGGGCGTGTGGGCTTCCTGATACAGGTCGTAAAGGTGGCGCCCGGCCCACAGGCTCTTGGGGTCGTCGACCACGAACCCGGGCGCGTCGACCCGTATCGTCATGGTGTCGGCGGTGTAGGTCTGCAGCTTGATCGCATCGGCACCGGCATCGGCCGCGGCATCGACGATGGCCAGTGCCCGCTCCAGCGACTGGTTGTGGTTGCCCGACATCTCGGCAATGACATAGGGCCGCGCATGGGGGCCGATTTCGCGTTGTCCGATCTTCATGAGTCGTTCTCCTGGTATCGCCGTCGCGCGCCGCGGCGCGCAGCCAGACCCGGCGCTTCGACAGGTCCGTGCGGCGCGATCATCGGCCAAAGCCTGCTTCGGCGCGAGCGCAAAATGGCCGTGGCTTACCCTGCTCTTTGCCCGCTCGTGCGGTCCGCGATGCGGGCATGCTGAGCGCATGATGCGAGTATCCCGCCCCGCATGAACACCTACGCCTGCATGCCCCGTGCGCGCCTCGAACATCGAGGCCGGGCGCTGGTGCCGGTTCAGCCCGAGCACATCGAGTCCATCCGCCTGTGGCGCAACGCGCAGATGGACGTGTTGCGCCAGAGCGCACCCATTTCGGCGACGCAGCAACAGGCCTACTTCGAGCGCCACATCTGGCCCACGCAGAGCCAGGCCCAGCCGGCGCAGATCCTGGTCGGATACCTGCACGACGGGAACCTGATCGGCTACGGCGGCCTCGTTCATATCGCCTGGGAGCACCGGCGTGCCGAGGTGTCGTTCCTGCTCGACCCGCAGCGCACGGTCAGCGAACCGGCCTACGCGGCCGACTTCCTCGCCTTCCTGAGCCTGGTCCAGGTGCTGGCCTTCGATGACCTGGGCCTGCACCGTTTGTACACCGAAACCTACGCCATCCGCACCCACCACATTTCGGTGCTGGAGGCGGCACACTTTCAACCGGAGGGCAGGCTGCGCGCGCATGTGTGGATCGACGGACGGGCCGTCGATTCGCTGATGCACGGTTGCCTGGCAAGCGATGCAAGGTAAACGAGTCTTCGTCAGTGGCGGTGCGGGCGTGATCGGGCGCGAGCTGGTGCCGCGCCTGCTGGCCGCAGGAGCCATCCCCATCGTCGGCGATCTCAAGCCGCGGCCGGCACACTTCGGCGCCGGGGTCATCTACCGCCAGGGCGACCTGAACGCGATGACAGAGGCCGAGTTCCATCTGCACGCGCCCGAGGTCTACATCCACCTGGCTGCCACCTTCGAGCGGTCCACCGAGAGCTACGAGTTCTGGGAAGAGAACTTCCTGCACAACGTGCGCCTGAGCCATCACCTGATGACGCTGGCCAAGGACTGCCCGAGCCTGCGGCGGGTGGTGTTTGCCAGCAGCTACCTCATCTACGATCAGTCGCTCTACCAGTTCGATGCCGCGCGCGAGCAGCCGGTTTCGCTCAGGGAAACCGATCCGGTGAACCCACGCAACCTCACCGGCATGGCCAAGTTCGCGCATGAGATCGAACTGCGCTTCATCGACCAGTTCTGCGCCCAGCGGATGAGCACGGTGTGCGCCCGCATCTACCGCGGCTTCGGGCGCAACTCACGCGACGTGATTTCGCGCTGGGTGCGCATGCTGCTGGCCGGCGAGCCGATCCAGGTTTATCGCCCCGAGGGCCAGTTCGACTACATCTACGCCGCCGATACCGCCCAGGGCCTGCTGCGACTGGCTGCCGCCGAAGACGTGAAAGGCATCATCAACCTGGGTACGGGCCGCTCGCGACGCGTGCAGGACGTGGTGCAGGCGCTGCGCACCCACTTCCCGGCCATGCAGGCCGCAGCAGTGGACAGCGATATCCCCTACGAGGCCTCGCAGGCCGACGTGACGCTGCTGCGCGCGCGCCTGGGCTGGGTGCCAGGCACGCCGCTGGAGCAGGCCATCGCCGAGATCGTCGCCTTCGAGCGCGAGCGCCATGGCGCGGCCCTGGCGGCCGAAGCCGCACCGCTGCGCGTGCTGGTGAGCAGCGCCTCGCGCAAGGTGCCATTGGTGCGGGCCATGCAGGCCGCCGTGCGCCAACTCGATCCCAAGGGTCAGGTGGTCGCAGGCGACCTGAACCCGCAGGCACTCAGCGCCGCCGTGGCCGATGCCTTCTGGGCCATGCCACCCACGCGCGACGAGCAGCTGCCGCAGCTCATCGCCGGGCTGCGCGAGCGCGGCATCCGCGCCGTGCTGCCCACGCGCGATGGCGAACTCGCGTTCTGGGCCCGCCACTCGGCAGCCCTGCAGCGCGAGGGCGTGGCGGTGCTCGCCGCGGCCCCGGTGGCGCTGGAGCGCTGCCTGGACAAGCTTGCCTTCGCCCGCTTCGGCGCCGAGCGGGGGCTGCCGTTCATCCCCGCCAGCACTTCCCTCGATGCCTGCGGCGCAGGCCCCTACGTCGTGAAGGAGCGCTACGGTGCCGGCTCGCGCGCACTGGGCCTGGGGCTGCAGCGCGAGGCAGCCCTCGCGCACGCGCAGGGCCTGCAGGCGCCCATCTTCCAGCCTTTGGTGCTGGGCCAGGAGATCAGCGTCGACGCCTGGCTCGACCGCCAAAGCCGCTGCAAGGGCGTCGTTCTGCGCCGGCGCGACCGCGTCGTCAACGGCGAGTCGGAGGTCACCACCACTTTCAGCGACCACGCGCTGCAGGCGCAGTGCGCCCGCATTCTCGAAGCGCTCGAACTGAGCGGGCCGGTGGTGATGCAGGCGATGCTCGATGCCACCGGCGGCCTGCATGTGATCGAGTGCAACGCACGCTTCGGCGGCGCCTCGACCACCGGCCTGGCGGTGGGGTTGGACAGCCTGCTGTGGTCGCTGCTCGAGGCGCGGGGCGACGACTTGTCCGCGTGGCCGTTCATCCGTTCGCCGCGCCAGGTGCGCCAGGTGCGCGTGCCCTGCGACCTTTACATCCATGATCCTGGTCTTTGACCTGGACGACACGCTCTACCCGGAGCGCAGCTACGTGGCCAGCGGCTTCGCCGCGGTGGCCGCGCACCTCCAGCAGCGCCACGGCTGGCCGGCCGACGAGACCCGCGCCTGGCTGGCACGCGCACTCGAGCGCCAGGGCCGCGGCGCCCTGTTCGACCGCTTGCTCGCCGAACATGGCATGACCGGCCGCGCCGCCGTGCGCGAGTGCGTGGACGTCTATCGCCACCACCGCCCGCTGATCGCGCTGGCGCCGCAGGCCGAGCACCTGCTGCAGCAGCTGGCGCGTCGCCCCTACCTCGTGACCGACGGCCACAAGGTGGTGCAGGACCTGAAGGTCCAGGCGCTGGACCTGCGCCCGCGCCTGGCCCACGCTTACATCACCCACCGCTACGGGCTGCGCCACGCCAAGCCCTCGACCCATTGCTTCGAGCTCATCCGCCGCCGCGAAGGATGTGCCTGGAGCGACATGGCCTACATCGGCGACAACCCGGCCAAGGACTTCGTCAACCTCACGCCCCTGGGCGTGCACACGGTGCGCGTGCGCACCGGCGAACATGCGCACGTCGTGGCGCGCCCGGGCTACGAAGCGCGAACCGTGATCGACAGTCTCGATGAGTTGCCCTGCGCCCTGCCGCAGGCACAGTGGCTGCCTGGCGCAGGCGCATCGCGTTGAACGAACGGCGCGGCAAGCGCGCCGCCGCGCATGCCTGTGTCCGGGCTACCGCACCTTGAACAGCGGCACCAGTGGCTCGCAGCGCAGCTGCTGGCGCAGCGTGCCGGCGTCCAGGGCGCGACCGATCAGGGGCAGCACGTCGGCGTACATCGCCACCAGGGCGTCGATGTCGGCGTCGGTGTGGGCGTAGCTCAGGTTGTGCGTGCCCAGGCACAGGATGCCGCGCTGGTGCTGCTCCTGCATGAGCAGCGTCTTGATCTCGAAGGCGCTGGCACCGCGTGCGTCGCGGATCGTGAGGAAGGTCCAGGCCGGATGGCCGCCGATGGCGAACACGTCGGACAGGCCCGCCTGCTCGATCACCGCCCGAGTGCCGGCCAGCAGGCGCTCGCCACGCCGCATCAGGGTGTCGATCACCGGCTCGCGCTGCAGCTTCTGCAGCGTGGCCTTGGCCGCGGCCAGTGACAGCGCCTCGCCGCCGAAGGTGAAGCTGAAGAACACTTCCTCCATCAGCTTCATGACATCGCGCCGCCCGGCGATGGCCGACACCGGGTAGCCGTTTGCCAGGCCCTTGCCGAACGAGGCCAGGTCGGGCGTGACGCCAAACCAGGCCTGCGCACCGCCGTTGGCGAAGCGAAAGCCTGTGATCGTCTCGTCGAAGGTGAGCAGCGCGCCTTCGCGGTGCGCCAGATCCTTGACCGCCTGCAGGAAGCCGGGCTGCGGCTCGGTGGCCCCCATGGGCTCCATGACGATGCCGGCGATCTGCCCCGGATAGCGCTCGAACAGCGCCTGCAGCGAGCCCAGGTCGTTGTAGGCGAAGGCGTGCGTGAGTTCGCGCGTGGCCTGCGGCACGCCGCGGTTGCGGGCGGTGGAGCCGATGTACCAGTCCTGCCAACCGTGGTAGCCGCACACCGCCACATGATCGCGGGCGGTGTGGGCACGCATCAGGCGCACGGCGGCGGCGGTCGCGTCGGAGCCGTTCTTGCCGAAGCGCACCATCTCGGCACAGGGCACCATCTCGCAGATCAGCTCGGCCACCTCGCACTCCAGCGGGTGCGGCAGCGAGAAGATCACGCCGCTGTGCTGCAGCTGTTCGGCCACGGCGCGCGTGACATCCTCGTCCTGGTAGCCCAGCGTCACCGAGGCCAGGCTGTTGACGAAGTCGATGTACTCGTTGCCGTCCAGGTCCCACACGCGCGTGCCCTGGGCGCGCTGCACGAAGTACGGCGACACGCCCCAGGGGTACTGGGTGCGACTCTTGCTGAACGTCTGGCTGCCCAGCGGGATCACCTGCTCGGCGCGGGCCAGGAACAGCTGCGAACGTTCGAACGACCTCATGGCATCACCTCGGCTGGCGGTGGAGGAAGCGGGGACTTTGGCGTCTTGGGGGCGGAGCATGTCGGGCCTCGATCGGGTTCGGGTGGATCTTCGAATGGCGTCAGGCCGCTGCCCGTTGCGCATCCAGTGCCAGGCTCTTGGCATAGCCTTCGTTGCGGGTGTGGCAGTTGGCACTGGCCAGCCCGGGGTGGGCATCGAGCACGCGCAGCAGGTCCCACAGGTCGGCCTGCACGGCGGTGCCCGGCGGCAGCCCGGCCACCAGGGCACGCACCACCTCCAGGTCGTCGGCGTGGTCGACGGTCCAGCGCAGCGCCGAGCAATCGACCGGCGCACGCAGCACGCCCTGCGGGTAGCGCTGCTTGTTCGCCCGGATGTAGGGGGTGACATGCTCGCGCTCGCTGGGCAGGCGCGCATGGGCATGGGCATCGAACAAGGCCTCGGCGGTGAAGGCCTCGACATCGAGCCCATCGGGATAGGTGGGCGGGTCGCTGTTGGACACGTAGGCCAGCGACTGCTGCTGCAGCAGTTGCACCACGCGATCGATCACGGCGGGGTCCACCAGCGGGCAATCGCCGGTCAGGCGCACGGCATGGCGCGCGCCGCGACCCTGCAGTGCGCCGGCATAGCGCGCCAGCACGTCGTCGAGGTCGCCACGGTGCACCGCGTATCCGTGTGCGCGCACGGCCTCGGCCAGGGCGTCGTCGCTGGGGTCGGTGCTGGTGGCGAGCACGATCTCGTCGATGCTGCGGGCACGCGCCACGCGGCGCAGCATGAACACGATCAGCGGCAGCCCGTCCAGCGGCATCAGCACCTTGCCAGGCAGGCGCGAGCTGGACATGCGGGCCTGCACCACGGCCACGGTGTGTTCGCTCATGGGGTTCTCCAGGTGCGGGGGTCGATCACGGCCGCGTCGTCGGTAGCCAGTTCGGGCAGGTACAGCGGCTGCGCCTGGCGCCACGCAGCGGCGATGTCTTCGAGCTGGGCGACGCTCTCGACGCCCACGACGCAACAACGCACGCCCGGCAGCGCCTTCACGGCACCCAGCGCCGCCTCCAGCGCGCCGAGCCCAAGGCGTGTGCATGCGACCTGCCAGCGTTTCAGCGCCGGTGCCGCGGCCGGTACGCGTGCGCCCGCCACAGCAGCGTCGGCCAGCAGCAGGCCTTGCAGGAACGCGGAGCGCAGGTGCAGCTCCACGCCGTCGAAACGGTGCGCCATCAGGCGCTGGTCCAGGGCATTTCCGGGCAGTTGGGCCAGGGCCACGGGGTAGCGTGCCAGGACGGCATGAAGTTGCTGCGGCCCGTAGACCGAAACGCCCAGGCGCACGCCCAGCCCCAGGCAGCAGGCGCTGGCCTGGGCCCAGGCGAGGTCGCCAAGCGGCCCCAACAGGTCGTCGGCGCTGTGGAACAGCAGTGCGTGCAGCCGCGGGCCCAGGCGCTCGCACGAGCGCTCGACGCTCTCGCGCACCAGGCGGGCAGCCGTCTGCGCATCACATCCGGCCGGCAGCGGGGCGATCTTGCTCACCACCGAGTAGGGCGTCGTCCCGCACAGCCCGGCCAGCCGCTGCTCGATGTCACCGTAGGCGGCCGCGGTGTCGAGCACGCGCACGCCCTGCGCTGCGGCGGCTTGCAGGATCGCACGCGCCTCGTCGTCGGTGACACGTTGGCCGCTGCCGACCACGCCATAGGCCAGGCCGAACTGCACCGTGCCCAGGGCCAGCTCGATCGGCGCGCCGATGGCGGCAGTGGCCGTCATGCCTGCAGGGCCTTCGCGAGCGTGGCCACCACGTGATCCTGCTCGCCATCGCTGAGCATGGGGAACAGCGGCAGCGACAGCGCCTGCGCGTAGTAGGCCTCGGCCGCCGGAAACTGCCCGGGCCGGAAACCCAGCCGCCGGTAGTAGGGCTGGGTGTGGATGGGGATGTAGTGCACGTTCACGCCGATCTGTGCGTCACGCAGCGCCTGGAACACGCGCGCGCGTGGCACGGCACAGCGCGCCGCGTCGATCTCCACCGCATAGAGGTGCCACGACGACAGCCGGTCCGCTCGGCGCGCCGGGCGGCGCAGCGGCAGCGCTGCCAGCAGGCCGTCATAGCGCTCGGCCAGCGCTTCGCGGTGGGCATGCATCTGCGGCAGGCGGCGCAGCTGCGAGCGCCCGAGTGCGGCCTGCAGCTCCGTCATGCGCGCGTTGTAGCCCAGGGCCTGCTGCTCGTATACCCAGGGGCCCTCGGGCACCTGTTCCATCTGCGCGGCCTCGCGCACCATGCCGTGCGAGCGCAGCAGGCGCACGCGTTCGGCCAGTGCCGGATCCTGCGTCGTCACCATGCCGCCCTCGGCAGTGGTGACGATCTTCACCGCATGGAAGCTGAACACGCTGGCATCGGCCCAGGCGCTGCCCACCGGCAGACCCAGGTACCGCGCGCCGGTGGCATGCGAGGCGTCTTCGAGGATGCGGAATCCGTAGCGGTCGGCCAGCGCGCGCATTTCGCGCAAGTCGGCCGGCAGACCGGCGAAGTCGACCGGGATCACCACCTGCGGCAACGTGCCCTCGCGCTCGGCCTGCTCGAGCTTGTGCGCCAGCGCGCTGGCGCTCATGTTGCGCGTATGGGCGTCGATGTCGACGAAGTCGACCTGCGCGCCGCAGTACAGCGCGCAGTTGGCAGAGGCCAGGAAGCTGTTGGGGCTGGTCCACACCCGCGAACCCGGCCCCACGCCCATGGCCAGGCAGGCCAGGTGCAAGGCCACGGTGGCATTGCTCACCGCCACCGCGTGGGCCACGCCGTGCGCGGCCGCGAACTCGGCCTCGAACAGCGGTTGCTGCGGTCCCTGGGTGAGAAACTCCGAGCGCAGCACCGCGGTGACGGCGGCGATGTCGTCGTCGTCGACCTGCTGGCGGCTGTAGGGGATGAAGGCCATCGCGCGCCGCTGCTGTCAGTGGTGCGGTTGACGTTCGACCTGCTGCTCGATCATCTCGCGCAGCTGCGGCACCGACAGGAAGTCGGAATTGCTGCCGCTGTCGTATGAGAAGCCAGGGCGCACCCGCTGCGCGCCCGTGCGGGCACAGTAGTCGTCTACGCTGTACGCACCGCCATTGGGCAGGATGGCGTAGTAGTCGCCCAGGTCCACGGTGTTCGGGCTGTCGCTGGCGGTGATCATCTCTTCATGGATCTTCTCGCCCGGGCGTATGCCCACCACACGCTGCTCGGCCTGCGGCGCCACCGCCTGGGCCACGTCGGTGATACGGTAGGACGGAATCTTGGGTACCAGGATCTCCCCGCCCCAGGCGTTCTGGATCGACCACAGAACCATGTCCACGCCTTCTTGCAGCGAGATGTTGAAGCGCGTCATCTGCGGGTCGGTGATGGGCAGCACGCCCGAGGCGCGCTTCTCCACGAAGAACGGGATCACCGAGCCGCGGCTGCCCATGACATTGCCGTAGCGCACGACGGAGAAGCGCAGGTCGCGGCTGCCCTTGATGTTGTTGGCGGCCACGAACAGCTTGTCGGAGCACAGCTTGGTGGCGCCGTAGAGGTTGATGGGCGCAGCTGCCTTGTCGGTGGACAGCGCCACCACGCGCCGCACCTGCGTGTCCATGCAGGCCTCGATCAGGTTCTGCGCACCCAGCACATTGGTCTTGATGCACTCGAAGGGGTTGTACTCGGCCGCGGGCACCTGCTTGAGGGCGGCCGCGTGCACGACGATGTCCACGCCTTCAAGTGCGCGCGTCAACCGCGTCTGGTCGCGGATGTCGCCGATGAAGAACCGCATCTGCGGGTACTGGCTGGCCGGCAGCTGCTGCGCCATCTCGAACTGCTTGAGCTCGTCGCGCGAATACACGACGAGCCGCCGCACCTTCGGGTAGCGCGTGAGCACGGTGTGCACGAATGCCTTGCCGAAGGAGCCGGTGCCCCCGGTGATCAGGATGGACTTGTCGTTCAGCATGGGACGGGACTCCTCGATGCGTGGGAATGGTCGTCGGCTGCCGGGGCAGCCACGGTCGCGGGGAAGATGGCGTCGTGAGCGTGCACATGACGCTGCGCATAGGCACCGGCCTGGGCCCGCTGATGCCGCTGGTACAGGCCGGGCTCGGCCAGGTAGCGGTCCAGCAGCGCCAGCAGCGTGTCGTGCCGGAACGAGCGCACCAGCCGGTCGTGAAGGAACGGGGCCTGCGGCGCGAGCTGGGTGGGCCAGTCTTCTTCGCTCACATGCAGCACCAGGCTGGCGGCGTCGAGGAAGGCGGACGCGCCCGTGGTCAGCTCGCCATGGGCGATGCACAGGTCGGTCTCGGCGGCCACCTGCTCGATCGGAGCTCGCGTGGTGCGGCCAAAGAACTCGGGCGGTTCACCCAACGCACCGGCCACGACATTGAGCGCCGGGGTGCTGGGCTTCAGCCGGACCGCCAGTTCGAGGTCGTGTGCAACCGCGCGCTCACGCAGGGCGTGGAACAGCTCGCGCAGGCCGAACAGGTCGATGCGGTAGTGCCCGTCTGCATACATCGTGTTCACCAGCAGGCAGATGCGGCGCAGCTGGGGTCTGGGTTGCGGCTGTGGCGACTGGCGCAGGCGTACCGCGCGCGTGGCCACGGGCTGCCCCAGCAGCGTGCGCACGTTTGCGCCACAGCCGGCGCGCTCGACTGCGGTCACCCGCCGCGCGTGGGGCAGCGCGGCATTGGTGTAACCGGAGTGAGGCAGAACGGTGACCGGGCAGTCCATGCGCTCGGCCAGCGTAAACAGCGGGCCCAGCCAGCCGTTGTCGTGGTCGGCCACGACGAAGTGGGGCCGCGCGCCTTGCAGCGCACGCTGCAGGCCGAAGTAGTTCACCGCCTGCAGCCAGGCACGGCGCGCCAGCACATCTGCCTGCTGCTGCAGCGCGGTCCGTCCAGGCAGCAGATCGGCCAGATGCTGGATGAATGCCTCGCGCGCCAGCTCCCGATACTCGGCGCAGCGCGGATCGATCCACCCGGGCGCCAGCTCATCGGCCATCTTGAGCAGCATGCGGTCGCGCCGCACCGGTACGTCGCAATAGACGTTGGGCAGATCGATGTTGTGGGCGAATGCGGCGCTCACCGCAGCCGTGAAGGCGGGCGCGTCGTAGAAGCACGTGGCCAGATGCGTGACAGCCTGGGCATGCCCCGCGGCCACGGCCTGGGCAACGCCTTCGAAGTCGAAGCACGCCTGCAAGAGCAGCGGGTTCCAGAAGCGGCCGGCCGGGTAACGGTCGACGATGCTCCAGCGCCGCGCATCCGCGGCCAGCACCTCCACCGGGGCCATGGAGTCGAAGTTGAACAACAGCGGGTTGTCCGGGCGCAGCAGGCCGATTCTGGGCTCGGGGATTGCCGCCTCGATGGCTGGCCGCAGCGCCTGCGCCGTCAACATCACGTGCAACGGCAGGTACAGGGCATTGCGATCCCAGCCTTGGAACAAGCCAGGTCCGAACAGCCGCTCTCGCACGCGGGTGAGCGCAAGATCGATCAGCGTGGCACGGGTGATGGTCTCGGTGTACACCCGCGCCGGCATGTCGCGCGAGACCTCCAGGCGCCGCAATTGGTAGTTCCCGAAGCCGGCCTGGATCAGCGTGTCCAGGATGCCGGGGTCGACGCACAGCAGTGGCAGGTCGGCGTAGCGCTCGCGGTGCGCTGCCATGTGCGCCACGTCGCTGCGCTGCGCCACGAGCAGGGCATCAACCATGGGCGGCCTCCGCGGCGGCTGCCGCATGGCGTGGCGGTGGTTGGAGCGCAGGCGCAGTCATGACGACAGGACGATTCGTGTCCCGCTAGTAGACCGCCCGACGGCCACGCCCAATCAGCCGAAAACCACCCGCTTTTCCCGCTCAAATTCGTCCGGCTGGTGCCGAGAACCCTCGCCCAGTTCAGGAATCGGGCACACCGTCCTCGAGTTCGCGCAGCCACAGCGCAGAGTCGGCATCGCTCGGGGCGCGCCAGTCGCCGCGCGGCGACAGCGAGCCGCCCGAGCCCACCTTGGGGCCATTGGGCACGCAGGTGCGCTTGAACTGGCTGGTGCGGAAAAAGCGGTCGAGGAAGGTGCGCAGGTGCGCCTTGATCTCGGCCAGCGTGTAGCGGGCGTCTGGCCCGCTGCCCCACGCGTGGTGGGCGAGGAACGCCACCTTGGAGGGGCGGTGGCCGTAGCGCAGCACCTGGTAGAGGTGGAAGTCCTGCAGCTCGTAGGGGCCGACCGTGGCCTCGCTGGCCTGGGCCGGCTGGCCGCCGGCGTGGCCGGGCACGAGTTCGGGGCTGATCTCGGTGTCGAGGATGGCGCGCAGCGTGCGGCTGCCTTCGGCGCCCAGCGTGCCCTGGTCGGCCACCCAGCGCACCAGGTACTGCATCAGCGTCTTGGGCACGCTCGCGTTCACGCCGTAGTGCGACATGTGGTCGCCCACGCCGTAGGTGCACCAGCCCAAGGCGAGCTCGCTCAGGTCGCCGGTGCCCACCACCAGCGCGCCGTGCCGATTGGCCAGCCGGAACAGGTGGCTGGTGCGCTCGCCGGCCTGCACGTTCTCGTAAGTGACGTCGTAGACCGCCTCGCCCTGCCCGGCCGGGTGGCCGATGTCACGCAGCATCTGCAGGCAGCTGGGGCGGATGTCGATGGTTCGCGACTCGCAGCCCACAGCGGCCATCAGGGCCAGCGCCTGGCCCAGGGTGCGCTCGCTGGTGGCGAACCCCGGCATGGTCACGCCCAGGATGCGGCTGCGCGGCAGGCCCATGCGGTCCATGGCCCTCGCGCACACCAGCAGGGCATGGGTGGAATCGAGCCCGCCGGAAATGCCGATGACCAGCCGTTGCTGGCCGCTGGCGCGCAGGCGCTGCACCAGCGCCTGCACCTGGATGTGGAAGACCTCGGCACAGCGGGCGTCGCGCTGCGCGGGGTTGCTGGGCACATACGGAAAGCGCGCCAACGATCGCTGCAGAGGCAACGGCTCGCGCTGCGGCCAGCACGGTTCGAACACCACGCGCCGCATCACCGCCACGCGCTCGGCGTGGGCCTGCGCGCACTGGCCCCAACTGCCCTGGCGCATGCGCTCATGCTGCAGGCGCTCGAGGTCGATGTCGGCGGTGATGAGCTGGGCGCCACCCGCGTAGCGTTCGGTCTCGGCCAGGCACTCGCCGTTCTCGCAGATCAGCGCGTGGCCATCCCAGGCCAGATCGTTGGTCGACTCGCCCTCGCCGGCCGATCCATACAGGTAGGCCGCCACGCAACGCGCCGAGTGGCTGGCCACCAGCGTGCGCCGGTACTCGGCCTTGCCGATGGTGACGTTGCTGGCCGACAAGTTGGCCAGCACCGTGGCACCTGCCATCGCGGCGAAGGACGACGGCGGCACAGGCACCCACAGGTCCTCACAGATCTCGACATGCAGCGTGAAGTCGGGGCAGCCCCCGGCCTGGAACAGCAGGTCGGGGCCAAAGGGAGCCGTCTGCCCGGCCAGGGTGATCTCGCGCGCCGACGCGGTGGCCGCAGCGTTGAACTGGCGGGCCTCGTAGAACTCGGCGTAATTGGGCAGGTAACTCTTGGGCACCACGCCGAGCAGGCGGCCCATGTGCACCACTGCGGCGCAGTTGTACAGCCGCTGCTGCACGCGCAGCGGCAGGCCTACCACGGCCAGCACCGCATGCCCGCGTGAACCCTCGATCACGGTGGCCAGCGCCTGCTCGCAGGCATCGAGCAACGCACGCTGGTGGAACAGATCGTCGCAGGTGTAGCCCGACAACCCAAGCTCCGGGAACAGCGCCAGCGCCGCCCCCTGCCCGGCCGCCTGGGCCAACAGCCCCAGCGTGGCCTGCGCGTTGTGCTGCGGCTGCGCGATGCGCACTTCGGGCACGCACACGGCCACCCGAACAAACCCGTGGCAGTAGAGGTTGTGGAACTGGGTCGTCTGCACCATGGGGCTATCGTAGTCGCTCGCCGGCAGATCGCCTCGGCATGATCAGTGGGCGTTCTCGTGCAGGAGGGCCGTGGCCTGCACGGCGTCGATGATCTGCAGGCCGCGGTCGCGCATGTCACCCAGGAAGGCCTGCGCCGCGGCCTCGAAGCCGCCGACCGGGCTCATGCAGTCGGCTACCAGCACCAAACGCCCCAGGTGGCCGTCGGGCCAGTGGGCGGCCAGATCCTCCACGCCTCGCCGCACGCAGTGGCTGGAGGCTTCGCCGGCCACCAGCACCACGTCGGCGCGCGCCAGTTGGCCGATCAGCGCGGTGTTCAGAGCCGTGGATGGGTCGTGCGGATCGGTGACTTCCGCGCGCAGGGGCGAGTAATGCTCGGTGTAGGCATTGGTGCCCTTGATCACGTGCCCGACGCCGGCCTGGCGCCGAACCTCCCACGCATTGCAGGCGGCGCGAACGGCAGCGTGCACCGCGTGGCCCCAGGTGCCGACCTGACAATGCACGGGCCAGACGACGAGCACATCGCGCCCCAGAGCCTCGAG
Source organism: Aquabacterium sp. (assembly GCA_023150345.1). GTDB lineage: Bacteria > Pseudomonadota > Gammaproteobacteria > Burkholderiales > Burkholderiaceae_C > Pseudaquabacterium. The sequence continues at coordinate 36,541 of JAKLLB010000005.1, read as the reverse complement.
TGTGTCCAGGTACGCCAGCACCCGAACGGTGCAGGTCGCATCGCGCGGCCGGTACTCCCCTCGGCGCACCTGCGCGGCGGTGATGGTCGTGAACGGGGCCACCGCACCGCCATCGGCGCCTGCCCAGAAGGTGGTGCGCTCGATGCCGACGTAGGCATGGCTGTCGAGCGTGATGGTGATGTCCGACAGTCCGGCGGCACCCTCGCCGATCAGCCCGGCCAGGCGCAGCATGTCGGCATGCGCGCCGGCGACCGGCAGTTGCGGGCGGACGCGCGCGCCGGCCGCGGCGGCAAGTGGATCGGGTGGCAACCAGCTCTCGGGAAGGTCGCAGAAGTCGTTCTGGGGGTCGATGGCGAGCAGATGTATCGAGCGCTTCATGTCGGGCCGCTTGACGGGGCGGCAGAAAGTGGCCGCTGGTCGTGCACTGTACGCGCTGGCTGCAGCTTCGGTGGCGCCAATGCGGGACGGCATCCGCGCCCGTGGCGTGGCGGCCCCAAGCCACGCGCCGCAGCGGCACAATCGCGCACTCATCGTGCTGCCGCGCCGCCGCCGCAGTGCATGGTGCGGCACGCCGCCAGGAGGGTTCAACGCATGAGCTACACCGAACGCCGCCACCCGCTGGGCTTCGTCCAGGCAGACCCGCTGCCCGAACCCGACGAGCTGGCGCAGTTCTACGCGCGCCAGTATTTCCAGGAACACCACGGCGCCTATCAACCCGACTATCCGCCCCAGGAGCTGCGCTACTACGACAACCTGGCCCGGGTGGCCGACGCCTGCGCCCGCGCGCTGGGTACGCCCACCACACTGCTGGACGTGGGCTGCGGCGAGGGCTGGTTCGCGGCATCGATGCAGCGGCTGGGCTGGACGGTTCACGCCTGCGACTACTCCAGCCACGGGATCGATCGCTTCAATCCGCAGCTCGCCTCGCTGTTCGACCAAGGCGATGCGCTCGAACTGCTGGCGCGCTACGCCACCGAACAACGCCAGTGGGGCTTGCTGAACCTGCAGAACGTGCTCGAGCACGTGATCGACCCGCTGGCGCTGCTGGACAACCTGGCGCCCTTGATCGCCGCGGGCGGTGCACTGCGCATCCGAGTTCCCAACGACTACTCGCGTTTTCAGGAGTTGCTGCTGGAGCGCGGCATGACACACAAGAGCTGGTTCTGCCCGCCCCAGCACCTGAGCTACTTCAACCGCGACAGCCTGCGCGCGGTGCTCGCCGACTGCCGCTACGAGTTGCTCGATCTGCAGGCCGACTTCCCGATCGAGCTGTTCCTCACGCACCCCGGCTCGAACTACTGGGCCGATCGCACGCTGGGCAAGGCCGCGCATGCCAGCCGTGTCATGGTCGAGAGCTTCCTGATCGAGGAGAGCCTGCCTGACTACATCGACTACGCCCGCGCGGCGGCCCGCCTGGGCTTCGGTCGCGAACTGATTGCCTATGCGCGTGCGCCCTCGGGCGATGCGTGACGCCGGCCGCGCGGCCGCTTGGCTCGAGGCCGCCGCCGGTGCTCAGCGTGGCTGCGCCAGCCAATCCAGCAGGCCCGCGCCCAGCGAGTGCAAGGTTGCGTTGAGTTGCTGCGCGTCGTGACGCGCGTTTTCCTGTGAGATGCGCAGGCCGAAGTGGTCGCTCTCGGCGGCCATGACGTCGAACAGCGAACGCCGGCCGAGTTGCTGCCATTGCTGCAGCGTGTAGCCGTACAGCTGCGCGCTGTCGCGCACCACGGCGGCAGTGAGTTGCTCACGCTCGAGCGCAGAGCGGGCCTGATCGTGCAGATCGGTCACCCGGTGGCGGCGCACCTCCAGTACATCGTCGCCGGCGCGCCGGGCAGCCAGGGCACGCTTGCGCGCCGCATCGGCCGCCGCATGGCTGCCCGGACTCCACAATGGCACGCTCAACGCCAGCGTGACATTCGCCGCGGCGCCATGGCTGCCGGGCAGGCTGCCGCCGGCATTGCCGTTGTGCGTCAGTCCGGCGCTCAGGCTCAGCTGGGGCTGCAGCGATGCAGCAGCCGATCGGGCCTGGGCTTCGGCCGCCGCGGCCTGCGCACGCGCCTGCGCAACCTCGGGCGCTCGCTCGAGCTGGGCCCACAACGCCCGCAGGCCGGGCACGTCATCCACCGCTGCGCGCAGGCCGGCATCGTCGAGCGAGGCATCGCCCACCCAGCGGCGCAGCCGCAGCTCCGATTGCCGCGCCTGAGCCTCGATCTGGTGCCGTGTGAGCTGCACCTGCGCCAGCGACTTGCGCGCCTGCACCAGTTCGCTCAGGCGGCCGCGGTCTGCGGCCACCACCTGCTCCATGGCGGCGGTCAGACAGGCGGCGCTGCGCTGATAGTCGTCCATCACCTGCAGCAGCGAGCGGTAGCGGCTCCACTCGAGCGCCGCGGCCACGGTGCCCAGTGCCAGTTGCTCCTGCTGATTCACCCAGCCCAGACGCACGGCGTCGGCCTGCAGGCGACGCGCCTGCACGAGCGCATCGGCGCGACCGCCGTCGTACAACAGCTGACTCACGCCCAGACTCGCTCGCCACTGTGCGGCGCTGGTTTCGGTGTTTCCTGCGGCCCGCGACACCTGCGGACCGAGCGCGGCGCCCAGGCTGGCCTGCGGCCCGAGTGCGGCCCGGGCCTCGCGGAGATCGTCTTGCGCGGCCTCGGCCTGCCAGCGCGCGGCATCGGCCGCGGCGCTGCGGGCCACCGCCTGCCCGACCCAGTCGCGCAGCCGCTCACGGGCCTGCACGCGCTCGGCACCGGTGGGCAGCGCCGCCGGTGCGGCCAGGGCGCGCGCGCACGACTCCGCGGCCATCGCGCCACCGGGTGCCAACAGCAGCTGCAAGGCGGCGAGCCAGATGGCCGCCACTGCGCCCCGTCGTGCGCAGCTACGCGGAGGCGACCGCAGCGTCATGCCGGGCACATCGCCTGGGGCAAGCCGTGCCGCTCACGCACGAACGCCTCGAATCGAGCGGCCGGAATCGCGGGCGACCAGTGATAGCCCTGCCCCTGCCGGCAACCCAGCGCGAACAAGCGCCGCAACGTGGCGTCGTCCTCCACCCCTTCGGCGATCACGCCCAACTTCAACGCTGCTGCCATCTGCAGGATGGCCTGGACGATGGCCTCGTCGTCGGAGTTGACCGTCAGCCGGCGGATGAACGACTGGTCGATCTTCAGTCGTTCCACCTCAAAACGCTTCAGGTAGGCCAGGTTGGAGTAGCCGGTGCCGAAGTCGTCGATCGCGAAGGTGATGCCGCGGCTGCGCAGGCGCGCGAGCATGGCCGTGAGTTGCTCCGTCTCGTCGATCAGCAGCGACTCGGTGAGCTCCAGCTCCAGCAACGCCGGCGGCAGGCCGGAGGCCTGCAACGCATCGTCGACCGCGCGTTCCATGTCGCCACGGCGCGCTTGCACCGGCGACATGTTCACCGAGATGACGACATCGCCCAGCCCTTGCGTGCGCCAGACCTGTGCCTGCCTGCACGCCTGGTGCAGCACCCACTCGCCGAGTTCGACGATCTGGCCCGAGTGCTCGGCCACCGGGATGAAGCGGGCCGGCGAGATCATGCCCTGCTCGGGGTGGCGCCAGCGCAGCAGCGCTTCGGCCCCCACCACCCGTCCGCTGTCCAGGTCGATCTGCGGCTGGTAGTACACCTCGAACTGCTGCTGCTTGAGCGCGCGCCGGATCCAGGCCACCAACTGAAGATGCTCGGCCACGTGGGCGTTCATCTGTGCGTCGAAGAACCGGAACGCGTTGCGCCCGGCGTCCTTGGCGCGGTACATCGCGATGTCGGCCTTCTTCAACAGGCTGTCGAAGTCCTGGCCGTCGTCGGGGCATATCGCCACGCCGATCGAGCCACTGCCGTGCAGCTCCATGCCTTCGAGCTCGATCGGCGCCGCGATGGCGTCGAGCATGCCCTGCGCCACTTCGGCCACGCGATCGGAGTCATCGCCACGTCGCACCAGCACCAGGAACTCGTCGCCGCCCAGGCGCGCCACACTGTCGTCGGGCTGCAGCAGCGACATCAACCGCTGCCCGATGCAGCGCAGCAGGTCGTCGCCGGCCGGATGCCCGAGCGAGTCGTTGACGGTCTTGAACTGGTCCAGGTCGACGTACAGCAGCGCCAATCGGCCACCCTGCGCACGAACGGCTTGCACCGCGTTGTCGAACTGCTCGCGGGCTGCCATGCGGTTGGGTAACCCCGTGAGCGCATCGCGTCGGGCCAGCTGCGCGATGCGCTGCTGCGACTCGCGCACCGTGCGGTTCTCTGCCACCAATCGCTGCAGCGAGCGGCCGAGGTCGCGCGCCATCATGTTGATGGCGAACGCCGTGGCCAGCAGGATCACGCACACGTCGATGACCTCGGTGGGTCGGTACACCGGCGGACGTTGAACGCGCCAGCCGACCACGTTTGCAAGCCCGACACCCAGGCACACCGTCAGCGCCGCCGTCAGCAGAAACACGAACAGGCGCCGGTTGCCCAGCAGTGCCGCGAATGCAAGGATGGCCGGTATGCCCATGATGGACACATCGCGCAGCCCCTGGCCGCGGACGATGAAGTAGCCCAGCATCACCATCAGCGAACCCAGCATCAGGCCAGCGGCCGCCTGCAGCCGTCGTCGTCGCAGCAGCCAGGCAGCCACCGCCTGAGCAGCGAGCGTCGCCGCCATCATCGGCACGACTTCACCCCACGTGCCGGTCAACAGCCGCGGCAGCAGGGCCAGGCCGATGGCAGCACTGATGGCCGCCATGACCTGGCCGATGCGACGCGCGCGTTGCGCCGGCAGCAGCAGTGATGTGTCATCGAACAGCGTCATGGCCATGCCTCCCTGGGGCTTGGGTACTGCTGTGTCAACGTTCCTGAAACGCCTGCTGCGCCTTTGTCATGGGCTGCAGCAGGTAACTGAGTACCGAGCGCTCGCCGACCTGCACTTCGCCGGTGCCGGTCATGCCAGGCAGTACCGGCAACGGCCGGCCCTGTGCCTGCAGCGTCGATCGTTCTGCCCGCACCAGCACGCGATACCAGGTGGCATCGGTGTTGGCCGGAACTTGCCTGTCGGCATCCCCCAGCGCGTCGGGGCTGATCATCGCCACCTCGCCCTGCAGGCTGCCGTACAACGTGAAGTCATAGGCACTGAGCTTGACGCGGGCCTTCTGGCCGGTGCGCAGGAATCCGATGTCCCGTGGCTTGACCCGCAGCTCGACCAGCACGCTCGGGCCGATGGGCACCACCTCCATCACGGCGGCCCCGGCACTGACCACCCCGCCCAGGGTGTTGACGCGGATGACCTTCACGATGCCATCGACCGGCGACTTGAGCACGGCACGCCGCACCGCGTCGTCGCGAACCACCATCTGTTCGCCCAGTTGACCCAGTTCGGTCTGCAGGCGAACGAGCTCGGCCGCTGCATCCTGGCGATAGCGATTGACCCGCTCCTGCATCGCCATCTGCAGGTCGTTGACCTGCCGCCGCACGCGCATCACCTCGACTTCGCTCATCAGGCCCTGCGCCGACATGGTCTCTGCGACGCCCAGTTCCCTCTCGAGCAGCGCGAGGTTGCGCCGGCCGGCCGCCTGGGCTTCAGCGAGCGCCTGCTGGCGTGTGCGGTAGGACGCCGTCTCCGCGGCCACGGCGGCACGCGCCGCTCGCAACTCGCCTGGGAACTGCAGCGCTTGCCCGGTGGCCTCAGCCTGCGCACGTGCCATCGCGGCACGCAGCGCCTGCCGCTTGACCTCGCCTTCGTTCTGCTGCGCCTCCAGGCGGGTCGGGTCCAGCATCGCCAGGTCCTGGCCTGCCTTGACCTGCTGCCCCTCGCGCACGAGCAACTCCCTCAGGATTCCGCCCTCGAGGCTGGCAATCACCTGCTCACGGCCCTCGGCCACCACCCGGGCATCGGCGCGGGTGATGATGTCCACTCGTGCGAGCATGGCCCAGGCCGCGGCACATGCGATGGCCACCAGCATCAGGTAGATCGAGGCATGTGCCGCTCGCATCGACTCCGGGACCTGCGCGGCGCGCAGCGCCGAGACATACGGCAGGTCGTCGTCGCGCAGCCCGCCCTGGGTGCGACGGGTGTTCCAGGTCGTGATCCAGCCCTGGCTCATCGAGCAGCCTCCGGCGCACCCGGTGTCCGGGCGCCCGACAGTGCGGCCAGCACCTGCGCCTTCGGGCCGTCCATCACCACGCGTCCGGCGTCGACGACGATCACACGGTGCACCAGCTCCAGCACCGCGGGACGATGGGTCACCATCACCAGCGTGCAATCGCCCGTCGCGCCCGCCAGTTGCTTCAGGAACTGGGCCTCGGACTGCGCATCCATCGAGCTGGTGGGCTCGTCCATCAACAGGATGCGCGGCCGGGTCACCAGGCAGCGCGCCAGTGCCACGAGCTGCCGCTGGCCACCCGACAACAGGCACCCCGATTGCCCCACCGGGAGTTCCCACCCCATCGGGTGCGTCGCCACGAGCCGCTGCAGTCCGGTGAGTTGCGCCACCTCGGCCAATGCCGCAGGATCGGCCGCCGGACGGTCGAGCAGCACGTTGTCGCGCAGCGTGCCGTTGAACAAGCGGGGATCTTGCGCCACAAAGCCCACCCGCGCGCGGTAGTCCGCCGGATCGAACTGCCTCAGGTCCACGCCGTCGGCCTCCACTTGCCCTGCAGTGGGCTCATAAAGACCGGCCAGCAGGCGCAGGATCGTCGACTTGCCGCTGCCGATGCGACCCAGGATGGCCACGCGCTCGCCCGGACCCAGACGCAGGTTCACGCCCCTGAGCACTTCCGGGCCAGGCATGCCCAGCACGTCCGGGTAGGCAAAGCGCACATCGTGCAGCGCGAGCCGCGCCTCGAAGCCCCGCATCGGCAGGTAGTCGCGCGTGGGGTCACGCTCGGTCGGCTGGTTCATCACCTTGTCCAGTGCGCGCAAGGCCGCCATCGCGCTCTGGAATCGGGTGGCCAGCATCACGACGCTGGTCAGCGGCGCGATGGCGCGGCCGGCGAACATCACCGCGCCGATCAGCATGCCGCCGGTGATGACGCGCTCCTGGATCAAGTGCACCCCCCACAGCAGCATCACCAGAGTGATGGCCTGCTGCGAGATGGCCGACAGGTTGATCGTCCAGCTCGACACCTGGCGCGAGCGCATCGCCGTTTCCGCGGCGGCCGCCGTAGTGGTTTCATAGCGTTCGATGAAGCGGCCCTGAGCGCCGGCGGCCTTGAGATCCTCCATGCCATCGACGGCCTCGACCAGCACGCCGTGCAGGTCGGCCAGCTGCTGCATGTTGGCGGTCATCATCCGGCGCAGCGCGCCCTGGACCACGACGGAAACACCCAGCATCAGCGGGATCGCCACCACCAGCACCCAGCCCAGCGGCCCGCCGATGAGGAAGGTGACCGCGACGAAGACGAAGATGAACGGCAGGTCGGAGATGGCCGACAGCGTGGCCGACGAGAAGAACTCGCGCACCATCTCGATCTGGCCGAGGATGTGGGCGTAGGCGCCCGACGAGTCCGGCCGGTGCTCCATGCGCACCGCCAGGCTCTGGCGGAACAATGCCGCGCCCACCAGCAGGTCGGTCTTGCGGCCGGCGCGGTCGATCAGCACCGCGCGCAACTGCCGAGCCACCATGTCGAATACCAGTGCCAGTGCACCGGCAGCGGCCAACGCCCACATGGTGACCATCGCCTCGTTGGGGATGACCTTGTCGTAGACCACGGAGGTAACGATGCCGGTGACCAGCATCAGCACGTTGCTGATCAACGCCGCCAGCAGGGCCGAGCGGTAGTACGGGGCGAAGCGGCGCACGGTGCCCCACAGCCAGTGGCGCCCGGGGTCGGTCAGCGGCGCATCGTCGACACGGGTGTGGGCCGCCTGCGCGCCCCGTGGCGCGGCCACCAACGCGGTGCCGGAGTACGCCGCCTGGAGCTCGTCGATCGCCAGGGTGCGCGGCAGGTACACGCGCGCGGGCACGACGATCTCGCAGCGGCCGGTGGCGGCGTCGTGCGAGCACAGCACGCAGGCACTGCCATCTTTCATCAGCAGCACCGCCGGCAGCAGCAGCGCATGGATTTCGACGAGCGATCGACTCACCAGGCCCGCCTCGTAGCCGGCCTCGCTCATCACGCGCACGGCCAGCACGGGGTCGAGCGGACCGGTCACGGGCTGCCCGGCCAGCAGGGCATGCACAGAGCGCTCGTGGCCGTGGTGCATGGTCAGCCAGGCCAGCGCCTGGGCCAGCGTGTCGTCATCCAGGCACCAGGCCCGCTGGGCCTCGGCCGCGGCGCCGGTTTCGGGCGGCGCGGCAGGTGCGGCAGCGGCCTCGGCGGTGGTATCGATGACAGCGCTGGACATGGCCCGGGGCGTGTACTTGCGGTTGCCGCTCAGCGCCGGGCCAGAGCCAGACGCTCGAACTCGGCTTCGATGTCGCGCACCAGCAGCGGCAAATCGAACAGCGGCGAGCTGCGGCCATGCTCGGCCAGGTAGCGCTTGTACGAGGCCACGCGCGCGGGCTCGCGACCCAGGCGCACGGCCTGGCGTTCATACTCGTCCAGGCTTTCGGTGATGAGGTCGGGCAGCCCTACGGCGGTGAGCAGGCTTCCGGCCATGCGCGAGATATAGGTTCGCCCGCTGCGGGTGAGGATGGGCACGCCCATCCAAAGCGCATCGCTGGCCGTCGTGCCTGCGTTGTAGGGGAAGGTGTCGAGCACCAGGTCGGCGAGCTGGAAGCGCGCCAGGTACTCCGCCGGTGGAACCCGAGGCGCAAAGACCAGCCGCTCGCGCGCCACGCCGGCCTGGTCGGCCTCGCGCTGCATGTTCTCGCGCGCGGTGTCATTGTCGGCCAGCAGCCACAGCACGCTGCCGTCCACCTGCCGCAGGATGCGCATCCACGCCCGGAACATCTCCGGCGTGAACTTGAAGTTGTTGTTGAACGAACAGAACACGAATGCACCTTCGGGCAAGCCGTAGGTGCTGCGCTCGGGGCGCGCGGCGACCTCGCGCTGGCGATCGCTCACCTGATAGCAGTGCGGCAGGTAGATGGGTCGCTCCGTGCAGTAGGGCACCAGCTCGGGTGGCATCACGTAGCGATCGGCCAGGATCCAGTCCACGCCCGGCAGCCCCGAAGTGCCCGGCAGGCCCAGGTAGCTCACCTGGACCGGCGCGGGTCGCCATCCCAGGATGGCCGGCCGCGCGCCGCTGGTCAGACCCTGCAGGTCCACCAGCACGTCGATGCCGGCCTGTGCGATGAGCTTGGCCGCCGTCTCGTCGTCGACTCCGGCCAGACGAACATGCTGATCCATGGCCGCCAGCAGGCGACGGCGCTGCGGCTGGTTCGACTCGGGTGTCCAGCAGAAGCCCCAGACCTCGAACTTCGATCGATCGTGCAGCTCCAGCAGTTCGGCGGCCAGCAGGCCCACGGCGTGGGTGTGCAGATCGCCCGACAGGTAGCCCACCCTGATGCGGCCGCTGCGCGCGGGCATCAGCGTATGCAGGGCCACCGCGGGCGGCTTGGGCAGTTTCTCGTGCACGAACCGCTGTGCAGCCAGCAACTGCAGCGCCGGGTCGTCGCTGGCGCTCATCATCGCCAGCATCGAAGTACCCATCAGCAGTTGGTTGGCCGTGACCTCACCCACCGGGTGGTACACCGGCCACTCGCACTGCTTCTGGCGCAGGTGCACGTAGTGCTGGATCACGTCGGGCTGGCGCGGATCGAGCAGCAGACTCTCGCGCAGGCAGGCCTCTGCCTCGGGATAGCGACGCAGCGTCTCGAGCAGTCGGCCCTGGTTGTTCCACGCATGCACGCGCAAGTCGGCAGCCGCACCGCCATCGATCACCTCGCGCCACTGCACCAGTGCCTCGTCGCACGCGCCCCGCCGCTCGAGCACGTGACCCAGGTTGAGCAGGGCATGGGCGAAGCCGGGCTGCAGCTGCAGCGCCTCGCGATAGGCCGCTTCGGCCTGCGGCTCGCGCTGCAGCGTCGACAGCAGCGTGCCCAGGTTGAACAGTGCCACCTGTCGCATCGCTGCCTGCGGGCAGGCGTCCAGCCACTGGCGATACAGCGCCGCAGCGGCGGCCGGCTGGCCGGCCTGTTGCAGCGCCTGCGCCTGGCCCATCAGGTCGGTGAGCGTGAGCGCGGCCACGCGACGGGCGTCGGTGGCATCGGGTGGTTCGGTCGCGGCGAGAGTCGGCATGGCGTGGCAATGCTCGGCAAGGAACACGGGCAAGCCATGCTATGGGGGGTGCCCCGCACGCGGTCGGCGCATGAGCAGGGAGAAGGCGGCGCAATTCGCACCCGAGCGCCGCAGCGATCGCCCAAGCACAGCGGCGGCCACCAGGCCGCCGCATTCGAAAGGTCGCCGCGCGCGAGCGCGGCGCGCCGGGGTCAGAACCCCAGGCTGGCCAGCAGGTCGTCGACCTCGCCCTGATCGGCCACCACGTCGGTTCGGCCTTCGTGGTTGACGACGGGCCCTTGCAGGATGCTCGGATCCACCTTCTCGCGCTGCTCGGGCGGCACCACCTGCACCAGCAGCTTGACCAGGCTGTCTTCGAGCTCGTTGGCCAGCGAAACCACCTTGGCCACCACCTGGCCGGTGAGATCGTGGAAGTCCTGCGCCATCATGATGTCGGTCAGGTGTGCGTCGATGGTCTGCGTGCGCGCCTCGACGTCACTGACGAAGTTCATCACCGCACCGGTCGCCACTGCTTTCACCGGGTCGGCCACCAGAGCGTCCGCCAGCGTGCGCGTGGCCGCGGCGATCTGCGCGTGCTCGCTCTTGGCCTGATCGACCGAGTTCAACACCCGCTCGGCGGCCTGGGCCGTCTTGTTGGCGATGTAGCTCAGCCGGCTGCGGGCGTCGGGCAGCCCATCGGCGGCGATCTGCAGCTTGGGCATCACGCCCAGCTGCTGCATGGTGTCGTGCAGCAGGCGCGTGATCGTGCCGATCTGCTGAAACACTTCCGGCGAGGCCACCACGGGCTGGGTGGGCACCAGTGCGGTCAAGTCTTCCATCTTCATGACGATGTCCTTCCGGGTGCGTTCAGGCCGTGGCCGCGATCTTCTGCATGATCTTCATGACCTTCTCCTCCAAGGTGGCCTTGGTGAAGGGCTTGACGATGTATCCGGCAGCCCCGCTCTGAGCGGCGAGCACGATGTCTTCCTTGCGCGCCTCGGCGGTCACCATCAGCACCGGCAGGTACTTGAGGTTGTCGTCGGCCTTGATCGCCTTGAGCAGGTCGAAGCCGTTCATGTTGGGCATGTTGATGTCGCTGACGACGAAGTCGTAGCGCGCCGTCTTGAGCATCGACAGCGCCACCGCACCATCCTCGGCCTCTTCGGCGTTGTTGCAGCCCATTTCCTTGAGCAGGCCGCGCACGATGCGGCGCATGGTGGAAAAGTCGTCGACGATCAGGAACTTGAGATCAGAGGGGTTGCTCATGACGGTCCTCGGGGAGGTGGGCGATTGCGGTGAGGGCGTGAAAACGGGTCCGTGGGGGCTTTATCGGCCAAGCATGGGCTGACTTGACACCACGCTGGGGCGTTCGGGGCGGATCGACGGCGTTTCGGCATCCGCTGCTGGCGCGGGATCCGTCAGCTGCGGCTGGAAGAACGCCTCCTCGGCGTCGCGGTTCATCACGATGATGCTGATGCGCCGGTTCTGCGGATCGAACGGGTCGTCCTTCACGAACAGCGAGCTCGCAGCCAGGCCCTGCACCCGCAGCACGCGGTCCTCGGCCAGCCCGCCCGCCATCAACTCACGACGCGAGGCATTCGCGCGGTCCGACGAGAGCTCCCAGTTGCTGTAGCCGCGGTCATTGGCTCCGAAGGGCTGGCCATCGGTGTGGCCCTCGAGCGTGAGGCGGTTCGGTACTTCGGTCAAGATGCCGCCGATGGCCCGCAGCAGCTCGCGCATGTAGGGCTTGACCACGGCGCTGCCGCTGTCGAACATCGGCCGCGCGAGTTCGTCGACGATCTGTATGCGCAGGCCGTCGCGGGTCATGTCCATCTTGATCTGGGCCGCATACTGTGCCAGGCGCGCGTTGTTGCGCAGCTCGTTCTCCACCTGCTCCTTGAGCTGCTCGAGCCGGCTGATCTCGGCCTTCTTCTGCTGCTCCTTGAGCACGTGCAGGTTGATGGTGCTGCGCTGGGCCTGCACATCGCCGCGACGCACCTGGCCGGTGGATCGCGACAGGTCCTGGCCGCCACCCTTGACCACGTGCGAGGAGTCGCCCGAACCCGAACCGCCGCCCAGCAACGCCACCTTCAGCGGGCTGGCGAAGTAGTCTGCAATGCCCTTCTTGTCGCCCTCGGTGGTGGAGCCCAGCAGCCACATCAGCAGGAAGAAGGCCATCATCGCCGTGACGAAGTCGGCATAGGCGATCTTCCACGCGCCGCCATGGGCCGCGTGGCCGCCCTTCTTCACCTTCTTGATGATGATGGGCTGGAGCTTCTTGGCGTCGCCGGCCATGCTACTTCTTGCCCTTCACGTGGCTTTCGAGTTCGATGAAGGTCGGCCGCTCGGTCGAGTACAGCACCTTGCGGCCGAACTCGATGGCCACCTGCGGCGCGTAGCCCTGCATGCTCGCCAGCAGCGTGGTCTTGATGCACTGCAGCTCCTTGCCGTCCTCGTCGATCTTCTGCTCCATCAGCCCGGCCAGCGGCTCGGCGAATCCGTACGCCAGCAAGATGCCCAGGAACGTGCCCACCAGCGCCGAGCCGATCATGGCGCCCAGCACCGCCGGCGGCTGGCCCACCGAGCCCATGGTGTTGACCACGCCCAGCACCGCGGCCACGATGCCGAAGGCCGGCAGCGCGCCAGCCAACCGGGTCACGGCAGCCGAGGCGGCATGCGCCTCTGCGTGGTGGGTTTCGATCTCGCTGTCCATCAGCGACTCGATCTCGTGTGCATTGAGATTGCCCGACACCATCATGCGCAGGTAGTCGGTGATGAACTCCACCACATGATGGTCGCTGCCGACCGCGGCGTACTTCTGGAACAACGGCGAGTTGTGCGGGTCCTCGACGTCCTTTTCGATGGACATCAGGCCTTCCTTGCGCGCCTTCTGAAGGATGTCGTAGAGCAGCGCCAGGACCTCCATCGCCCGGGCCTTGCTGTACTTGCTGCCCTTGAAACAAGCCCCCAGCGCCTTGCCGGTGGCCTTGAGCACCTTGGGCTGGTTGTTGGCGACGAACGCGCCCATCGCGCCGCCGAGAATGGTGATCATCTCGAACGGCAGCGCCTTCAGCACCACGCCGATGTTCCCGCCGTGGACGATGAACACCCCGAAGATGCAGCCGATGGCGACCAGCCAGCCGATGATGACGAACATGATGCGGTCAGTGTGAGTGGTCGTGCCGCGGGCGGTGGCCCGGGGCGCGTTCTGCGAGGGTTATCGGCGCGCCAGCCGCGGCATTGAGCCGGGACTGCTGCGCATCGCCGATCCGGTACAACCAAACGCGCCGCCCCTGCGGCGCCTGCACCATGCCCGCCGGCGGCACGCCCGGCACGGTGAACTCCAGGCTCACCAGCCAGCTGCCCGGCACCATCTCGGCGCAGGCCTTGCGCCAGGCAGGCTCCATGGACTCGGGTCGCTGAAACAAATAGACGATGCGGTAGCCGCCCCAGTTCAGCCGCCACATGTCACCCTGGCGCACGTGGGCATGCCTGCAGCGCAGCCTGGCGCCCAGGCAAAGCATCCAACTCGCCTCGACACCCTCGACGCGCGCTGCCGGCCACGCGGCGTGCAGCGCCTGCAACCCATGGCCCAACCCGCAACCGGCATCGAGCACGCGGTCGCCCGCGGCCAGCGCGATGCGCTGCGCCGCGCCGTCCAGCGCGTGCGCCGGAGTCGGGAACAACGGCGCGTCGCGCCAGGCGCGCAGCGGGTAAGCCAACAACAGCAGGGCCAGCGGCACCAGCCATGTCCACCCGGGCACGCCTGCCGTGGCACCGGTGGCACCCAGCATCGCGGGGAAGCCCGCCGCCAGCAGCATCCGCCGCCAGGGGCTCAGTCGCGGCCAGCCCCAGGCGCACAGCACGCAGGCACCCAGCGCCACCGCCAGCGTGGGCGCGGGCGGCGCGCCCAGCGCTGCGAGTCCTGCCATCAACAGCCAGCATGCCGCCCAGACCAGCAGCGCTGGCAGCGGCCAGCGCAGGCGAACACCCTCGGCAGTGCCGTGGTCGGCGGGCCGGGACAGGCTGGATACGGTCATCGGCGCAGTGTCGGCGGCCGCTGGTGGGGCCGATCGGCCGAAAAGCAGGGGTTTGACGGCCCGAAGGTCAACGCATCATCATGAGCCGCTCGTGCGGCGGGATGACCTTCACCTCATCCACGGGCACCGCCCGCTTCACCGCGTAGCGCTTGTCGAGCGTGTCGCGCAGCGCCGGCGTACCCATCGGCGCACCGCTGGCGGACACCAATCCCGCCACCACTGGCAGATTGGCACGCCGGCCACGGCCGATGACGATGCCCACCTCGTTGCTGGCCAGCTCCACGAAACTGCCGGGCGGATACAGGCCCACTGCCTTGAGCAGCGCGGCACCGATCTCGTCGGGCATGCCATTGGCCCCGAGACAGGCCTCGCGGGCGGCCTGCACCGGCGTCGTGGGTCGGCGGGTCGCCCGGCGGCTGAGCTTGGCCGTGAACACATCCACCCGAAGCAGCAGCCGAGCCGCCTGTTGCGCCGGCGACAGTTGTGCCAGCGGCACCGCATGGGCACTCGAATCGTGGTGAAGTTTCACGATTTCCAGCCAATTGGTATCAGTGATGCCGGTATCGGCCAGCATCTGCGCCGATTTGACTGGATGCTGATCCAGCTCGGAGCGTATTGCCGCACTCATCGTCGGCGCATGCGCCGCCAGCATGTCCTGCAACCGGCGGATCGACAGGTTCATCGTCAGGGCTGCGTGCTCCAGGCTCTGCTGCAGGTCGGCGTCCCAGGCCAGCAGGCGCGATGTCTCACGCACCACCAGCATGCACAACAGGCCGTGGTGGGCGCTGTAGTGCTCCGTGGTGTGCCCTGCGGTGTAGATCAGGTGGTAAAGCGACTCATCGAATCGCCGGTCGCCCAGCCCCCGCACCCGCTCGGCCAGGCTGCGCAGCCGCGCCGGCCAATCGCGCTCGCCGCTCGGATCGCGCAGCAATGCGTCGAGCGTGGCCACGAGGTCATCCCACTGCTCGGACAGGCGCAACTGCATCTGGCGCCCGAGGCGCCCGTCTTCCTCGCCGGGGTTGGGCCGGGCATCGGCGATGCGCCCCAGCGGCGCGTTGCTCAGCAGCATCGCGTCGATGGCGCCGCCCAGGCGTCGACGCCATTGGCTCGACTCCGACTCATCGGCAAACAGGTCCGATGCGTGCAGATCGCGCAGCACATCGGGTCGATCCACCCGCTGGCCCGCCGCCAACAGCAGCCGGCCGTCGGCGTCGCGCAGCCCGAAGGGCAGCGCTTCGTTCAGACGCAGGTACTGCTTGGAGAAGGGAACCAGGTGCACGACACGAGTGGCGGCACAGCCGCGGGACGGGACATGACCGGTCTTATCGGCGCGGGCACCGCCGCCTTGAGCGCCGGCACTCGCACCCGCCCCCTTGCCCGCGCCCGTTCATGCGGTCGATCAACCCGGTGGTTGGGAGAGACCCTTTGCCGTCGGGGACTTCGCCGGCGCCGCCGGCGGCCCGCCATCCGGCTGCGCCGCACCGTACTGCCGAGCCGCCTGCTGCAACTGAGCCGCAACGCTGCGCACGAGTGACGCCGGCGCCATCACCCGCACCTGCGGACCATGGCGCAGGATGTCCATCACCAGTTCGGTCTCGTTGCTGTAGGGCAGTTCGAGCTCCCAGGCGCCATCGGTCAGCCAGCGCCCGCGCTGCTGCGGGTGCCACACCTCGCGGCTGACCCATGCCGCGGCCTGGGCGTCGAAGCGCAGCCGCGCCCACTGCGCCCGCGCGCCGGCATAGATGCCATAGCCGGCGTCCATCTGCGCGCGCACCTCGTCGATGGGCACTTCGCGCGCCGGCGTGGCCAGCACCTGCACCGCCTGCATGGCATCGAGCGCAAAACGCAGCAGCCGCTCGCGCTGGTGGCACCAGGCGTCGAGGTACCAGGTGTTCCGGTGGTGCACCAGGCGCTGCGGCGAGACTTCGCGGTCGCCCACGGTGCCGCGCCCGCGCGTGAGGTAGCGCATCTGCAGGCGGCGGCGCTCCACCAGCGCTTCGCCCACGCGTTCGAAGTGCGGTCCCGCCACCGGGCGCTTGGCCGGGCTGATGATGCGCACGCGCTGCAGCAGCGCCTGCGCTGCGCTGGCGTCGCCGCCCAGCATCTGGTGAATGCGTTCGAGCAGCGGCTGCAGGTGGCGGCTGATCATGCCCTCGGTATCGAGTTCGCTGAGCAGCTGGTGCGCCATCAGCAGCGAATACAGCTCGCGTTCGCTGAACCACATGCCCGGCAGCTCATGCTTCTGGCCGCGGTACTCCGGGCCGAAGCGATAACCGTTGACGTCGCGGTCGTAGACGATGGGCGCGCCAAGTTGGTCGCGCAGGTAGTCGAGGTCGCGCTTGAGGGTGGCCGGCGACACCTCCAGCACCTCGAGCAGTTGGGCGAAGCTCACATGACCGCGCGTGCGGATCAGGCTCTCGATCGTGTAGACGCGGGCGGTCTTGGTCATGTCGAGATGCCGGGGGCACCCAGGACCCGATCGACCCATGCCTGCGCGGCACTCTCGCGGGCGGGTAGCACCTTGGCACCGCCCGTGAACGATTGCCAAGCGAGGATGTGGCGTGTGGCCACCACGGTGAGCAGCGGCAGGTCGGCGGCCAGGATGTCGATCAGTTCACTTCGGAAGCCGCCACCCTCGGCCTCGAGGCCACCGAAGCGGTTGCAGATCACGAGATCAGGTGCCTCCGTGGCCGCACGCCTGAGCACCTCGCTGGCCTGTGCGAAGCCTCCGGGATCGGCCCGGCACGAGGTTGAGTCGCGACCCAGCGGCTGCGACACCAGATATTGCCGAGCCGTGTCGAGATCGACCAGCACCATGGGCGTGGCACAGGTGCGCACTTCGCCAGGGTGGACCATGATGAGCCCGCGCACCCGACGGCCGCCCTGCCGCAACCTGCCGGCCAGTCGCGCCAGCAGTGCGTCCACATCGCAGCTGCCGTCGTCCTCGATGGCCGCAGCCCGCAGTTCGGACATGGGTTCGGTGTTCATGCGGTCTCGTGCAACGGCCCCGGTGCAGATCCCACCAAAGATAAACGGGTTAGCCCCTCGAGAGGGCTAACCCGTTTCCTTTACTGGCGCGGCTGGCAGGATTCGAACCCACGACCCCTTGGTTCGTAGCCAAGTACTCTATCCAACTGAGCTACAGCCGCGAAGCCTCGCAGTATAGCAGCGTTGCGGTCACCCCGGTCAATCGGAGCATGCGGGCAGGCTGCGTGTCGTCGGGCCCGCCTGCTGGCGACAGGCGGGCGCGGCCGACTTCAGCTCAGGCCGGTGACCGGTAACGCCGCGCCGTGCACCGCCCGCGCGCCGTCGCTGGCCAGGAAGCGGATGACCGTGGCCAGGTCGGCCGGGGCCACCCATCGGCCGGGATCGGCCTCGGGCATCGCCTCGCGGTTGTCCGGTGTATCGATGATGGACGGCAGCACGCAGTTGACGTTGATGCCCCGGTCGCGCAGTTCGGCAGCCATGGCTTCCGTAAGCCGAATGACGACAGCCTTCGACGCCGTGTAGGCACCCATCTGCGCCTGACCATGGTGGGCGCTTGCGGCACCCACATTGATGACCTTGCCGCCACCGCGGCGCTGCATCGCCGGCACCACGGCGCGCACCGCATGCAGCAGGGTGCGGCCGTTCAGATCGAACAGCGCGTCCCACGTCGCGTCGCTGGTTTCGTGCACCGCCTCGCCCATGCGGAAGCCGCCCGCGATGTTGCACAAGACGTCGATGCCGCCGTAGCGCTCGATCGCGCCATCGACCGCGGCCTGCACCTGCGCGCCGTCGAGCAGATCGCAAGCCAGCAGCAGGCGCGCAGGTGAATCGCCACCGTATGCAGCATCGAGCTGTGCGCGCGTGCGGTCGAGCAGCACCAGGTTCGCGCCCTCGGCCTCAAACGCAGCGGCAACCGCTCGGCCCAGGTGGCCGGCTGCCCCAGTGATCAACGCGGTGCGTGCCATGTCAGCATGACCTCAACGCAGTCCGTGCCGTGGCGTAGGCACCCGTACCGCGCGTGAGCACGGCATCCGAGGCAAGCACGGCGCCAGGCTCGAACTCCGGCTCGCCTTCGATGCGGTGGTACATCGGCATGAAGTCGATGCGCGCCAGATCGAGCAGCTCGTCCAGGCTGCCCAGCACGAAGTAGCTCTCCTGGAAATCGTCGATGCGGTAGCGGGTGCGCATCACCCGATGCAGGTCGAAGCGGATCCGGTTGGGCGAGGCGTTGTCGAGCGCGAACACGGTCTCGCTGGCCGAACTGGCGATGCCGGCACCATAGATGCGCAGGCCTTCGGGCTGCTGCACGAGGCCGAACTCGATGGTGTACCAGTACACCCGCGCCAACTGCGGCAACTTGCCCAGTGACTGGGCGCGCAGGCCGCCTTCGCCATAGGCCTGCATGTAGTCGGCGATGACCGGGTTCATCAGCAACGGGACATGGCCGAAGACGTCGTGGAAGACGTCGGGTTCTGCCAGGTAGTCCAGCTCGTGTGGCCGGCGGATGAATTGACCCGCCGGGAAGCGCCTGTGCGCGAGGTGATTGAAGAACACGTCGTCGGGCACCAGGCCTGGGACCGCGACCACCTGCCAGCCGGTGTGCCTGGCCAGCACGTCGGACAGGCGTCTGAAATCGGGAATCTGATCGGCCCCGATCGGCAGTGCCCGCATGCCGGCGACGAACTCGTCGCAGGCGCGACCCGGCAACAGCCGGGTCTGGCGCTCGAACAGCGTCTTCCAGGTCGCATGCTCTTCGGCGGTGTAGGCGGCCCAGCCCTGGTCGATCGTCCAATCGGCATTCGCAGCGGTTGCCGCAGGGGCCGCAGCGCCAGCGTGCGGGGCATCGATCACGATGTCCCCTTCAACATTTCGAAGGTGGAGTCCGCCAGGCGCGCCAGTTCGATGTCACGCTGCGACAGGCCCTGGCAGTCGTGCGTGGTCAGCGTGACATCCACCCGGCTGTAGACATTGAACCACTCGGGGTGGTGGTCGGCACGCTCGGCAGCCAAGGCCACCCGCGTCATGAACGCGAAGGCCTCGCCGAAGCCGGCGAAGCGGAAGCTGCGCGAGATGGCGCTGCGGGTCTCGTCGAGCGTCCAATGCGGTAGCGTGGCGAGTGCCTCACGCACCTGTGCGGGTTCGAGCTTGCGGGTCATGGTCTAAGGCCGGTATGGCGAGGGGCCGCATCATGGCAGCGTTGCAAAGCCCCTGCTCCCGTCGCCGAGACCTCGGCGCCACCCGTCGAGCGCCACGGGGCGTGCGCCCCACCGAAACTCAGTCGATCCGGGCCGCCTCGCGCTCGCAGTCGATGGCACGGGCCTCGTCACCCTGCTCGCGTGCCAATGCGGCCAGTGCGCGCCACGCCTGCCGCCGCACGGCGGCGTCGAGGCGGTTGTCGCGCGCCGCGACCTCCAGGGGCCGCTGCGCCTTGCCCCAGAGCTGACGGGCGAACATGACGGCGCCACCGGCTGCCTGCAGCGCCGGCTCGCCGGGGTAGTCGCGAAGGGCCGCCTCGACGCGCTGCAGCCAGGGCGGTCCGGCGCCGGGCACCGCCTCGAGCAGGCCCAGGGCAACCTGCGCGCGGCCCTCCGCACCCAGTTCATCCAGCTTGTCCCACAGCGGGCGCAGCCAGTCGCAGCCCTCTTCCGGCGCACCCAGGTCGGAGGCGCGGCGGGCGGCCCTGGCGGCCACGTAAGGGTCGCGCTGGTCGGCGCTGTCGAACTGCTGCCAGCAGCGGCGCAACTGGTCGATGTCGTGCGCGTCATCCAAAGCCTCGAAGGCCAGCGAGCGCAGCAGGCTCTGCGCCACCGCGGCTGAAAAAGCCTGGTGGTTGGTCAGCAGCCGGGCCGTGTGCAGCGCATCGAGGGGGCGGCGCGCCAACTGCTGGGCCTGCAGTCTCAGCCGCAGCGCCTGCGTGCGCCGGGCGGCGCCCGGGGGCAGTTCACCCAGCAGCGCCAATGCCCGGTCGGGTTCGCGATCGTCGAGCGCCCACTCGGCGGCGAGCAGCCGGGCGCCTTCATCTGCCGGCGTGGTCGCCCGCTGATCGCGGCCCAGCACCTGGCGCAGCACGGCGTCGCGCCGCGCGCGGTCCTGCAGCCGATGCAGGCTGCCGGCGGCCAACAGCCGGGCCAGCACCTGGAACTCCCGCTCCGCGGTCACGCCGGCGGCATCGTCACTGATGGCCAGGGCCCGCTCCGCGGCCTTGTGCGCCCGCGCGTAGCGGCCACCGAACGACTCGAGCAGCGCCTCGCGCAGCGCGGCCTGCGCCGTACGCTCGCGGCGCAGCGCACGCCAGTCGCGCGCGCGCTGCGGCATGCCGAACAGCGCGTTGAGCGCCTGCACCAGCGACACCACGGCGAAGCCGATGCCCAGGGCCGCCAGCACGAAAAAGTTAAGCGACATGTCCAGCCGCCAGTGGCCCCAATAGAACGAGGCCACGCCGTCGTTGTCGCCCAGCGTGAGCGCCGCGACCACGGCCACGGTGAACAGCAGCAGCAGCCAGATCACGCCCCGCATGTACGCCCCCGCGTCACGGTCGCCGCCGCACCTAGCGACCCGCCTGGGCGGCTGCGATGGCCGCCAGCGTCTCGTCGGGGCGCGGCACGCTCAACTGCCTCGACTGGCCCGCCACCTGCCGCACCAGATCGGTGGCAGTGGCGACGCGGCGCGAGCTGCGGTCGAAGTAGCGCTCCAGGGCCGCCTGGGCATCGCGCAGGTCGGACTGCGCGATGTCGAATTGCCGCGAGAGCAGCGCCAGCCGCGCGTTGAGCAGGCGCAGCTTCAGGTTCTCCCGCAGGAACCAGGCCTGCTCGGGCGCCACCAGCATGGCCTCGGGGTTGTCGATGCGAGTCACGCGCACCAGGGCCCTGACCTCGTCCCAAACCCGCGCGACCATCAAAGACGACACATCGTGCGCGGCTCCCCACCAGGGCGCGACTGCGGCCGCCGACGCAGCCGCGGAAGCCGGCCTGGCCGACGGCGGTGGGCGCGTTGCCCCAGCCTGTGCAGGACGGCGCTCGGGTTGCGACAGCAGCGGCAAGTCGTCGACCAGGCGCACGGCCTCGTCGAGCTTGATCGTCAGTGTGGCAATGTCCGACAAGGCGACAGCCTTCACCCGGTCGAGATCGCGCACCAGCGCCCGGCGCACGCGCTCGATGCGCGGCAGGTTGATGCGCGACAGCCGTTCGTCGGCCTGCCGCAGCGCCGTTACCAGAGGCTCGGCGCTGCCGGTGATCGCCACCTGCTGGGCCGCCACGCGCACGGCCGCCTCCACGTCGGCCAGCACGTTTTCGTCGCGCGATCGAGACAGCTGCTGGATAAGTTCCTCGAGCTGGCTGCGCTGCAGAGCACTCTCGGCCACCCGGCCCTCGAGCACACCCACGCGTGCATCAGCGGCGCGCGCCAAATCTTGAGCGCCCTTGGCCATGGCACGGGCCTCGATGGCCTGGCCCTGGCTGTCCTGCTGGCGCCGCACCAACTCCTGCTCGAGCGTGCGCACCCGCTGGTGACTGTAGATGGCCAGGGTGATGCCGGCCACGGCCAGCGCGCCCACCACTGCACCGGCCACCCAACCCGCACGGCCGGGGGGCGTCTGGGAGGCGGCGGCCATGCCGCCGGACCCGCCGTCCGCGGCGGCCGCGGCACCGCTGTCAGGGCGGGGATTGGTGTCGGTCACGGTCGCGGCGATTGTATCGACCGAGTGAGATGTTCGAGGACCGCCTCAGGGCTCACGCCCACCTGGGACACCCGAGCCAGCCCGAGTTGTCGCGCCGTTTCCACGATGCGCGGGTGCGTGGCCACGGCCTGGGCACCCGACCAATCGGCATCGGGCAGCAAATGGCGCAGGTGGCCGATGGCTTCGCTGCTGCTGAAGTGCCACACATATGACTGCGGCTCGCGCAGGGCCGCGCGCACCCACGCGATATCGGCGTCATCCAGTACCGGAGGTCCGCGCCGGTAGGCTGCCAGGAACTCCACGCGCGCGCCGGCCGCCGTCAGCGTGTCGGCCAACCAGTCACGGCCTCCCTCGCCGCGCACCACGAGCACGCTCGCATCCGACCAGTCCCGCATCGGCCGCAACTCGCGCCACAGCGCCTCCGCATCGAACTGCCCCGCCTGGGCCGGTGGCGTGACCACCGCATGGGGCGGCACGCCGTGCCCGAGCAAGGCCGCCTCGGTGCCCGGACCGGTGCTGCCGGCCCAGGTGCCAGCCGGCCACGGCGGTTGGCCGACTGGCTTCAAGGCGAAAAAGCGTTCCACGGCGTTGGGACTGACGAACATGACCAGGGCATGCCACGGGAGCGCCTGCCATGCACGCTCGACTTCATCAGGCCGCGGCGCCTGTGCAATCGACAGCAGCGGCAATGCCCGAGCCCGCAGGCCCAGCGCCTGCAGCCGCGCCACCCACAGGCTGGCTTGCGGCTGCGGCCGGGTGACGATCACGCACGGCCGCATGGGGCAGACCTTCTGCGGGCACACACGCTCGTGGGGCGCCGCCGCCATGGCACGGGCCCAGCCCTCAGCCCGCTGTTGCCGGGCCCGCGAGATAGGCCGCAGCGCCAAGTGCCTGCAGTTGAGCAGCGGCCGCCTCGCCCAGCGCGCTGGCCTGCCCCGCATCTGCCGGGCAACCCCGCACCTGTGCGCGCAGCAACGGCCGTTCGGTGTGCTCGGGGTGGCCCAGGGCCGCCTCGACCCGCAGTTCGTTGCCCGCCCAGACGGCATGCGCCGCCAGCGGCATGCTGCAACTGCCACCCAGCGCGCGCGAGACGGCACGCTCGGCATGAGCGGCCAGCCAGGTGGGCCCATGGGTGAGCTGCGCCAGTTGCGCGCGCAGCGCGCCCGCGCTGGCGAGCACCTCGATGCCCAGCGCGCCCTGGCCCGCGGCGGGAATCATGCGATCGACATCGAAAGTGGCCCGGATGCGCCCGGACAGCCCCAGGCGCTTGAGGCCCGCCGCCGCCAGCACGATGGCGTCGTAGCCGCCTTCGTCGAGCTTGCGCAGCCGGGTATCGAGGTTGCCCCGCAGCGGCTCGATGCGCAGGTCGGGCCGCAGGTTGCGCAACTGCACCACCCGCCGCAGGCTGGACGTGCCCACCACCGCACCGTGCGGCAGCGTGGCAAGGTCGGCATGGTGGTTCGACACGAACGCATCGCGTGGATCCTCGCGCTCGAGCATCGCGGCCAGCACGAAGCCCTCAGGCAGCTCCATGGGCACGTCCTTGAGCGAGTGCACGGCGAGGTGAGCGCGCCCTTCCTGCAGCGCAACCTCGAGTTCCTTGACGAACAACCCCTTGCCACCCACCTTGGACAGCGCGCGGTCGAGGATCTGGTCGCCCTGGGTGGTCATGCCCAGCAGGCCGACGCGCAGGCCAAAGCGCTGCTCGAGCAGTGAGCGCACATGCTCGGCCTGCCACAGGGCCAGCCGGCTCTCGCGGGTGGCGATCAAGGTGGTGTCGTTCATCGTGCCAGAGATTATCGCCGCGACCCGACCCGGTCCCGCTGCTGATACCATCCGCGCTGCGCTGTTTGGTAACCTGGTTACACGTTTCGAGGTCCGTCATGTCTTCCACTCCACCCGCTCGCCGCAGCCCTCGGTCAACCCGCGCACCGGCGTCTGCCGAACTGCGCGGCACGGAGACAATCCCCCCACATCCGCTCGACGCGCACGATGCCGCAGCGAAGAACAAGCCGCTCGTCGAGGACATCCGGTTACTCGGGCGCATCCTGGGTGACGTGATCCGGGAGCAGGAGGGCAAGGACGCCTACGAACTGATCGAGCGGGTGCGCCAGCTGTCGGTCGCCTACCGCCTCAAGAAGGACGCCTCGGCCGGCCGGGTGCTCGACCGGTTGCTCAAGAACCTGTCGGGCGACCAGACCGTGAGCGTGATCCGTGCGTTCAGCTACTTTTCGCACCTGGCCAACATCGCCGAGGACCGCCACCACGTGCGTCGGCGCCTGCACCACGAGCGCCAGGGCCATCTGCAGGAAGGTTCGCTGGCGATGTGCTTCGAGCGCCTGCACCGCACCGGCGTGCGCTCGACCGACGTCGCCGCGGTGCTCGAGCGCGCCTACATCGCGCCGGTACTCACCGCGCACCCCACCGAGGTGCAGCGGCGCAGCATCCTCGACGCCGAACGGGCCATCGCCGAGCTGGTGGGCCAGCGCGACGAGCTGCACACCGAGCGCGAGCGCCACGACAACGAGGCGATGATCCGCGCCCGCGTCACCCAGTTGTGGCAGACGCGCATGCTGCGCTACACGCGCCTGACGGTGGCCGACGAAATCGAGAACGCGCTGAGCTACTACCCGAGCACGTTCCTGCGCCAGATCCCGCGCCTGTACCGTGACCTCGAAGTGGCCTTGAACGGTCACCCCGTGCCCAGCTTCCTGCGCATGGGTCACTGGATCGGCGGCGACCGCGACGGTAACCCCAACGTCACCGCCGCCACGCTGCGGCACGCGTTGGCACGCCAGGCCGAGGTGGCGCTGCGCTTCTACCTGACCGAAGTCCACGAACTCGGCGCCGAGCTGTCGATCAGCGCCATGCTGGCGCCGGTTTCTCCCGACATGCGCGCACTGGCCGAGCGCTCGCCCGACCGAAATGCGCACCGCGAAGACGAGCCTTATCGGCGTGCACTGGTGGGCATCTACGCACGCCTGGCCGCCACGCTGCATGCGCTGACGGGTACCGAGGCCCTGCGGCACGCCGTGGCGCCGCAGGACCCGTACCTGCAGCCCGACGAGCTGCTGGCCGACCTGCGGGTGATCGAGGTGTCACTGCGCTCGCACCATGCGCAGGCGCTGGTGGGTCCGCGGCTGGCGCCGCTGATCCGCGCGGTGCAGGTGTTCGGCTTCCACCTGGCCACGCTGGATCTGCGCCAGAGCAGCGACAAGCACGAGGCGGTGGTGGCCGAGTTGCTGCGCGTGGCACGCATCGAGCCCGACTATGCGGCGCTGGACGAGGCGCACCGACGCGAGTTGCTGCTGCGACTGCTCAACGACGCGCGGCCGCTGCGCGTGCGCGGCGCGGCCTACTCCGATCTGGCGCGCGGCGAGCTCGAGATCTTCGAGACCGCGGCACAGATGCTGGTGCGCTATGGTCGCGAGGCACTGCGCCACTGCATCATTTCGCACACCGAGTCCGTGAGCGACCTGCTGGAAGTGCTGCTGTTGCACAAAGAGTGCGGCCTGATGTCGGGCACGCTCGATGACGGCGCCACGCAGTCGCTGATCGTGGTACCGCTGTTCGAAACCATCGTCGACCTGCGCCAGGCCGAGCCCATCATGCGCGAGTACTACGCGCTGCCGGGTATAGCCGCTCTCGTGCAGCGCAGCAGTGGCGAGCAGGACATCATGCTCGGCTACAGCGACAGCAACAAGGACGGCGGCTTCTTCACGAGCAACTGGGAGCTCTACCGCGCCGAGCTGGCACTGGTGGGACTGTTCGACCGACTCGACACCGAACACGGCATCCGCCTGCGCCTGTTTCACGGGCGCGGCGGCACGGTCGGACGGGGCGGTGGACCCAGCTACGAAGCCATCCTGGCTCAGCCACCGGGCACCGTGAAGGGCCAGATCCGCCTGACCGAACAGGGCGAAGTGATCGGTTCGAAGTACGCCCACCCCGAGATCGGCCGACGCAACCTCGAAACGCTGGTGGCGGCCACCCTGGAGGCCACGCTGCTGCACCCGACCAAGAGCGCGCCCAAGGCCTTCATCGAGGCCGCCGAGCAGCTCAGCCGGGCGAGTTATGCGGCCTATCGGCGACTGGTCTACGAAACCGCGGGGTTCACCGACTACTTTTTCGATGCCACGCCGATCCGCGAGATCGCCGAGCTCAACATCGGCTCGCGGCCCGCCGTTCGACCGCGCGAAGGCAAGGCCTCGCGCGCCATCGAGGACCTGCGCGCCATACCCTGGGGCTTTTCATGGGGCCAGTGCCGGGTGGCGCTGCCGGGCTGGTGCGGTTTCGGCAGTGGCGTCGAGGCCTACCTCGGCAGCGGCGCCGAGCGGGCGCAACGCCTGGAGCTGCTGCAGCGCATGGTGCGGCAGTGGCCGTTCCTGCGCACGCTGCTGTCGAACCTGGACATGGTGCTGGCCAAGAGCGACCTGCGCATCGCGGCGCGCTATGTCGAACTGGTGAGCGACAAGCGACAGGGGCGCCGGGTGTTCGCCGCCATCCGTGCCGAGTGGGAGCGCACGCACGAGATGCTCTCGCTGATCACGGGCGAGAGCGAGCGGCTGCAGAGCAACCCGGCGCTGGCGCGCTCGATCGAGCACCGGTTCCCCTACCTCGACCCGCTGAACCACCTGCAGGTCGAGTTGATGCGGCGCTACCGCCATCGCCGCGAGGGCGACCCCTCGATGGACCGCGTGCAGCGCGGCATCCACATCTCGATCAACGGCATCGCAGCCGGCCTGCGCAACACCGGCTGACCGATGGCCCGGCGTGGCGCGGCTCAACCGCCCTGCCGCGCCAGCACCTCACGCACGGCCGCCACCTGGCGGCGCGACACGGTCAGCCACTCGCCGTTGCTCAGCTCGACGGCCCAGCCCTCCTCGCCGTCCTCGTCCGCCCGGCGCTCGAGCGTACGCACGGCCCCCAAGGCCACCACGGCATTGCGGTGCACGCGCAGGAAACCCTCTCCCAGCCGTTGTTCCAGGTCGGCCAAGGGTTCGTCGAGCAGCCACTGTCCGCGCCGGCTGCACAGGGTGACGTACTTCTGCTCGGCTTTCAGATACAGCACCTCCGCCGCCGGAACGCGCAGCACGCGCCCGCGGTCGCTGACCACGATCACCGGCCCCTCGGGCAGGGCCTGTTCCCGCTGGGCACAGCGTTCGGCCGCGCGCAGCAATGCAGCCTGCAGGCGCTCCCGGCGCACCGGCTTGGTGAGGTAGTCGGCCGCATCGACTTCGAAGGCCCGCAGCGCATGCTCGGCATGGGCGGTGACGAACATCACCAGCGGTGCCCGGGGCCGCTTGCGCAGCTCGTCGGCCAACCGCAGGCCATCACGGCCCGGCATCGCAATGTCCAGCAGCACGAGGTCGGCGCCCTGCTCCTGCAGCGCAGCCAGCGCGCCGTCGGCATCGCCGGCCTCGGCGACGACGCGAGCCTTCGGCTGGGTGCAGGTTTCGACCAGGGTGCGCAGCCTCATGCGCGCCAGCGGTTCGTCGTCGACGATCAGCACCGACAGCGGCCGGGGTCCGCCAGGCTCGGCGGCGTTCGTCACAGCACCTGCTTCGCCCTGGTTTTCGCCCATCGCCCTCGCCCTCCTGGCATACCGCGCTAGAGCGGCACCATCATGCGCGCCTGGAACACGCCGTCGGTCACCGAAGTCTCGAGCGTACCCGCCACATCGTGCAACAGCCGCAGCCGCTCGCGCACGTTGTCCAGCGCGATGCCGCTGCCCTTGGGCCCGGGTTCGTCGGGCAGGGTGTTGCGCACCCGCACTTCGACCATGCCCATGCGCACCCGCGTGCGCACCTGAATGCGCCCGCCACCCGTGGACGGCTCGACGCCGTGGCGCACCGCGTTCTCGACCAGTGGCTGCAGCACCAGCGGCGGCACGCGCGCGCGCGAAGCCGACAGGTCCAGGTCCCACGACACCTGCATGCGCTCGCCGAAACGCAACTGCTCGATGGCAAGGTAGCGTCGCGCGAGCTCGATCTCGTCTTCGAGCGCAACGGACGCACCCGTCTCGGCCAGTGCCGCGCGGAACAGCTCGGCCAGATCCTCCAGCACGTTCTCGGCGCGTTCGGGATCGACGCGCACCAGCGCCAGTGCGGTGTTCAGCGCATTGAACAGGAAGTGCGGCCGGATGCGCGACTGCAGCTCAGCCAGCCGTGCGCTGGCCTCCACCGGCTGAGCCGCGGCCGAACGCAACTGCAGCCAGCGCCACAGCAGCCAGGCCAGCGCGGCACCACCGACCGCCGCTGCGGCGCCGGCAAAACCCGTGAAGGGCAGCAGCCGCAGCGTAGCGGTGAACGACCAGCCGATCGACGCCGCCGCGGCCCCCAGGAGCATCAGCATGCCCTCCTGCCCCCGCGGTGTCCACCTCACCAGGCTGTGCCGGATGGCGCACACCGATGGCACCCACAGCAACCCGCCCACCAACGCGACGAAGGCCAGGCTGACCGCGCGAAACCCCCAGTCGGCGAAAGACTCAGCCACCGGCAACGCCCCCACTGCCGCCACCAGTTGCAGGAACAGCAGCACCCGCAGCCCCAATGCGGGTCGGCACAGGTCGAACGGCGTGCTCAGCCGGTCGAGCGCGCGCTGCCGTTCGTCGTGCAGCGGATCGAAGTGGCTGAGGCCATTGAGCGTGCTGGGGCCGCCCAGACCATCGCGCGTGGTGTCGGGCCACAGGCTGACCGGCCGCGTGGGGCCGCCGGCGTCAGGCATGGGTGAAGGGCGTGAGGACTTGGCCATGGTGGCGGCCCAGGATAATACGGTCAGTGGCGCACAGTTCGTGCGCCCGAGCAACCCCTCGCAGCCCATGTCCGGCAATCAACTCGACAAGAAGTCCCAGGCCTGGTCGGCCCTGTTCTCGGAACCGATGAGCGAGCTCGTCAAGCGCTACACCGCCAGCGTCGGCTTTGACCAGCGGCTGTGGCGTGCCGATATCGACGGCAGCCTGGCCCATGCCCGCATGCTGGCCGCGCGCGGCATCATCGGAGCGCAGGACCTGGCCGACATCGAGCGCGGCATGGCACAGATCCGCCAGGAGATCGAACAGGCCCGCTTCGAGTGGAAGCTCGAGCTCGAGGACGTGCACCTGAACATCGAGGCCAGGCTGACCCAGCTGGTGGGCGATGCCGGCAAGCGGCTGCACACCGGCCGCTCACGCAACGACCAGGTGGCCACCGACGTGCGCTTGTGGCTTCGTGGCGAGGTCGATGCCCAGGCCGTGCTGCTGGCCGACATGCAGCGCGCGCTGCTGGGTGTGGCCGAGCGGCACACCGAGACGGTGATGCCCGGCTACACCCACCTGCAGGTGGCGCAGCCGGTGAGCTTTGCGCACCACTTGCTGGCCTACGTGGAGATGTTCGCGCGCGACGCCGAGCGCCTGGCCGACCTGCGACGGCGGCTCAACCGCCTGCCGCTGGGATCGGCCGCACTGGCCGGCACGAGCTACCCGCTGGACCGCGATGCGGTGGCGCGGGAGCTGGGCTTCGAAGCGGTGTGCGAGAACAGCCTGGATGCGGTGAGCGACCGCGACTTCGCGCTCGAGTACGCCGCTTTCGCGTCGATCGCCATGGTGCATGTGTCGCGACTGGCCGAGGAACTGGTGTTGTGGAAGAGCCAGAACTTCGATTTCATCGACCTCGCCGACCGCTACTGCACCGGCTCGTCCATCATGCCGCAGAAGCGCAATCCCGATGTCGCCGAGCTGGCGCGTGGCAAGAGCGGCCGCGTCGTCGGCCATCTCATGGGCCTGATCACCCTGATGAAGGGACAGCCGCTGGCCTACAACAAGGACAACCAGGAAGACAAGGAGCCGCTGTTCGACACCGTCGACACGCTGTCGGACACCTTGCGCATCATGGCCGAGATGGTCTCGGGCATCGTGGTGCGGCCGCAGGCCATGGAACGCGCCGCGCTGCGCGGCTATGCCACCGCAACGGACCTGGCCGACTACCTCGTGCGCAAGGGTCTGGCCTTCCGTGACGCGCACGAAGTGGTGGCGCACGCGGTGAAGGCCGCGCTGCAGCAGGGCGTCGACCTGGCCGAGCTGCCGCTCGCGCAGCTGCAGGCCTTCCACCCGCTGATCGGTGCCGACGCGATGGCCGTGCTCACGCTGCAGGGCTCGCTGCAGGCCCGACAGGTTCGCGGTGGCACCGCACCCACGCAGGCGCAGGCGCAGATCGCGCGCCACCGCGCCCGATTGCAGGGTTGAGTCAGGCCAGGCCGCGCACCGACAGTCGGCCCGGCGCGGGCTGCAGCTTCGCGGCCAGCGCCGGTGTGCAGTGCACGCGTGTGTCCTCGCCAACGAGCAGGGCCTGGGTCACACCGCATGCGGCGAGCATCGAACCCGCTTGGCCAGGGCCGGCCACCATGGCGGCGGCGCCCAGCGCATTGACCTCGGCCACTCGGTCGGCCACCAGCGTGACGCCGTGCAGGCCGCGACTGGGACGACCGGTGGCCGGATCGACGATGTGGTGGTAGCGCCGGCCCTCATGGCTGACGAAGCGCTCGTAGTCACCTGACGAAGCCACCACACCGTGGTGCAGCGGCAGCACGGCGAGCAGGTCGTCGGGTGCCGCCGGATCGCGTACGCCGATGCGCCACGGCCGGCCGTCGGGCCGGGCAGTGGCCAGCACATCACCACCGCCGTTGATGATCACGCCACGCAAGCCGTGTGCATGCAGCACCCGCAGGCCCGCCTCCAGGATCGGCAGCTTGGCCACGCCGCCCAGGTCGAGCCGAGTGGCCGGGTCGGTGATGGCTGCCTGCCGTCGAGCCGGGTCGATGCGCAGCCGTGCATGGCCGATGTGGGCGCGCGCTGCATGCACCAGCGCGTCGGCCGGCACCATGCCCGCGGCCAGGCCATCCACGCCGCGCGTCAGACGGCCGACGGTGGGATCGAAGCGCCCACCCGTGCGCACGGCGGCCGCTTGCGCCAGCGCCAGCGCATCGAGAAGTTCGACCGGCACCACTTGCGGCCCCTGGCCCGCGGCCCGGTTCAGCATGGACAAGGCGCTGCCGGCATCGTGGTGGCTGAGCAGGCGCTCGAGCCGCAGCATCTCGTCGAACGCGGCCCCAACGATGCGCTCGGCCTGCGGATGCTGCGGTTGGGCCAGGTCGATCGTCACCCACGTCCCCATCAGGGTGCGGCCGGCCGGAGCGGGGCCGGCTGCGGATGCCGCCAGCGCCGGCAGCACGACCAGCGGCTGGATGGCCGCGGCGGCAGCCAGGCCGATCACCATGCGTCGGCGGGCAGGTGACGCCGCGGCAGCCGCGGTCGTCGGGTGCAGAGTGGTCATGTCGGGGATCGCTGGGCTGCATCGAGTCGGTGCGGCGATTCTAGGAATGCCAGGGGGCATC
This sequence comes from Aquabacterium sp., assembly GCA_023150345.1. Taxonomy (GTDB): domain Bacteria; phylum Pseudomonadota; class Gammaproteobacteria; order Burkholderiales; family Burkholderiaceae_C; genus Pseudaquabacterium. The sequence goes on along the minus strand of JAKLLB010000005.1, from coordinate 5,319 downwards.
GGACCACCACACACCCCACGGGGTGTCGCATCAGGGTCACTACCAGTACGTTTCATGATCTGCGTCATGTTTAACCACAAACTGCGGCGAGAACATCCCGCCCGGTGTCGCACAGGGCCCTGCCCAGCCCCATGCCGAGCATGGACCGCAGACGTGAGCCAGACGACGCCGAGACGAGACAACCGCACCCACGCAACTCACCCAACGAAGGGTTCATGCCATGAGCGACAACAACACGCACGCCACAGACCCCACCGAGGCCCCGTCGCGCCGCAGGTTCCTCAACACGGCGGCGGCTGCCAGCCTGGCCGGCGTGGGACTGGCCGCCTGCCAGGAACAGAAGCCCGCCGCGGCACCGGCTGCTGCCCCCGCCGCCGGTTCGGCGCCGGCCGCCGCCTCGGCCGGACACGCTGGCGCCAATGTGCACTTGAAGCCGGGCGAGCTCGACGCCTACTACGGCCTTTGGAGCGGTGGCCACACCGGCGACCTGCGAGTGCTGGGCCTGCCCTCCGGCCGCGAAATCACCCGCATCCCCTGCTTCGTTCCCGACGCCCTGGTGGGCTGGGGCATCACCAACGAGAGCAAGGCCATCATGGGCACCAAGGCCGATGGCAGCCTGCGCTATACCGTGGGCGACACCCACCACACGCACGCCTCTTACAAGGACGGCGACTACGACGGCCGCTACGCGTGGATCAACGACAAGATCAACTCCCGCATCGCCCGCATCCGGCTCGACTACTTCGTCTGCGACAAGATCACCGAGTTGCCCAATGTGCAGGGCTTCCACGGCATCTTCCCGGACAAGCGCGACCCGGTGGACGAGAAGATCAACTACACCACGCGCGTGTTCTGCGGCGGCGAGTTCCACATCCCGCTGTCGGGCAAGCCCGGCGATCTCGACAAGCCCGAGACCTATCGGGCGCTGTTCTCCTGCGTCGACGCGGAATCGATGGAGGTGCGTTGGCAAGTGCTGATCGACGGCAACTGCGACCTGGTGGCCACGTCTTATGACGGCAAGCTGGCAGCCAGCAACCAGTACAACACCGAAGGTGGCGCGAAGTTCGCCGACATGATGTCGGCCGAGCGCGACTCGTGCGTGTTCTTCAACGTGGCCCGCATCGAGGCTGCGGTCAAGGCAGGCAAGTTCAAGACCATCGGCGACAGCAAGGTGCCGGTGGTCGACGGTACCAAGGAAGCCAACAAGGATCCGAAGACCGCGTTGACGGCCTATGTGAGCGTGCCCAAGAACCCGCACGGCGTGAACGCAAGCCCGGACGGCAAGTACTTCATCTGCGCCGGCAAGCTCTCGCCCACGGCCACGGTGATCGAACTGGCCAAGGTGCTCGACTGGTTCGAGGGCAAGCTCCCCGAGCTCGACAAGGCCATCGTCGCCGAGGTCGAGTTGGGTCTCGGTCCGCTGCACACCGCGTTCGACGGCCGCGGCAATGCCTACACCACGCTGTTCCTCGACAGCCAAGTGGTCAAGTGGAACGTCGCCGCCGCCATCAAGTTCCATGCCGGCGACAAGAACGCCAAGTACGTGGTCGACCGCGTCGACCTGCACTTCCAGCCCGGCCACGTGAACGCCTCGCAGTCCGAGACGATGAAGGCCGACGGCAAGTGGCTGGCGGTGGGCTGCAAGTTCTCCAAGGACCGCTTCCTGCCGGTCGGACCGCTGCACCCCGAGAACGAGCAGTTGATCGACATCTCCGGCGAGAAGATGGTGCATGTGGCCGACCACCCGGTGCGTGGCGAGCCGCACGACTTCATCATCTTCAAGCGCGACCTGCTGCGCCCGAAGCAGGTGTACGACATCAATGACTTCCCCAATGCGGTGAAGGATCCCAAGGAGTCTGGCGTCACCCGCAACGGCAAGAAGGTCCTGGTCAAGCTCACTTCCCAGGCGCCGAGCTACAGCCTCAGCGAAATCAAGGTCAAGAAGGGCGACGAGGTCACCATCGTCTGGACCAATCTCGACAAGATCGAGGACCTGACGCACGGCCTGGCGATCCCGAAGTACAACATCAACTTCATCACCAATCCGCAGGAAACCAAGTCGGTTACGTTCCTGGCCGACAAAGTGGGTGTGTTCTGGATGTACTGCACCCACTTCTGCCACGCCCTGCACTTGGAGATGCGCTCGCGCCTGATCGTCGAGCCCTGACCCGACGCGAGCCTGGCCCGCCGCGCGCCGGGAGGCGCCGGCGGGTAGGATGGATACCCATGACCCTATTCCTGCGCTGCATGGCCATCGTCGCGATGGTCCTGGCCGGGTTCGTCCATGTGCCAGCGGCCCGCGCCGCCGGCGCCTACGAGGCCCATCTCCCGGACAACCTGTCCACCGCGCCCGACCTGTGTGCCCTGGTGCCTTGCCGCGAGGTGCTGCCCGGCGCCACGCAGTTCTCCGAGCGCAAGGGGCAGCCACCCTATGTCGAGGGCTATGCCGGCGAAGGCTCCGCTCGCCGGTTGGTGGGCTACGTGATGCTGTCCACCGACATCACCGACACCCCTGCCTACTCCGGCAAGCCGGTGATCACGCTCATCGGCATGGACACGCAGGGCAAGTTTGTCGGCGTGAAGGTGCTCAAGCACAGCGAGCCCATCCTGCTGCTGGGCATACCCGAGTCGGCGCTCGACAAGTTCAACGCGCAGTACCTGGGCAAGGGCGTGCGCGACAAGATCGAGGTCGGGCCGTCCCGCCCCACCGAGAACGTGCTGGGCGTCGGGCGTTGTCCAGCGCCTGGCGGTCAGGCCCGAGCAGGTCGGGCTGCAGCGGGCCTCGGAACCCTTCATCGAATTGTGGTTCGGTGACCTGAACCACCCCGACTACGGTCGCGCGCTGCTGGGCCAGCGGTCGTGGGAAAACCTGCGCGAGCGGCTGAAGCCGCATGAGCATGCGGTTTTCGTCGTGCGTACCGGCGGCGCCGAGTCGTTCAAGGGCTCGGGCTTCGTGCGCGGCGGCCTGTACGACCGCATCCAGGTCCGCCAGGGCGACGATGCCTTCACATTCCGCGACCTGGACTACATCAACCTCTACGGGCTCGAAGCCGCAGGTGCGCCCTCGTACACCGAGTCGGGCATCTTCATCATACGGTCGAAGGCGTTTTCGGCCGCCTATCCGTGGAAGCTGAGCTTCCTGGGCAACCGAGTCGATCGCGCCACCGGGCAGCGCAGCTTCGCCAACTTCGATGCCGCCTACTGGCTGCCCGCGGCTGCCCTGGAAGGTGGCCGACCCAAGATCGAAACTGCCGAGCGGGCCTGGCAGCGGGTGTGGAAGGCCCGCGCCGGCGAGATTGCACTGTTTGCGCTGCTGCTGGTGGCGGTTACCGTGGTCTACGCACTGCGCGAAAAGCTCACCCGCCGATCGAGCTTCCGCAACAAGTGGCCGGTCAACGCGTTCAAGTACACCGCCTGGGTGCTGAGCATCGTGTTCGTGGGCTTCGGCGCAATGGCTCAGCCCTCGATCACCCAGGTGCTGACCTGGTTCCACTCACTGCTGTTCAAGTGGCAGTGGGAGCTGTTCCTGAGCGACCCGTTCATCTTCCTGTTCTGGATCTTCATCATCGTCACGGTCTTCGTCTACGGGCGCGGGCTCTTCTGCGGCTGGATGTGCCCCTTCGGGTCGCTGCAGGAGATCATCCACAAGGTGGCGGGCAAGGTGGGCCTGGCGCGCTGGCAGTTCAAGCTGCCGCAGGTGTGGCACGACCGACTGAAGTGGGTGAAGTACGCGGCGTTCGGCGGCCTGCTGGCGGTGTCGATGTACTCGATGATCCTGGCCGAGGTGCTGGCCGAGATCGAACCATTCAAGACCACCTTCCTGGTCGGGCCATTGAACCGCGCCTGGCCTTACGGCCTGTTCGTGGCGGTGCTGCTGGGCCTGTCGATCTTCATCGAGCGCCCCTACTGCAAGTACGTGTGCCCGCTCGGTGCCGCGCTGGCCATGCCCAGCACGTTCCGCTGGTTCGGCCTGAAGCGCAAGCCCGACTGCAACAGCTGCAAGGCCTGCGCCCGCGGGTGCGGCTCGCAGGCGATCGACGAGCACGGCCGCATCGACCACCGCGAGTGCCTGCACTGCCTGGACTGCATGGTGCTCTACACCGACCCGAAGGGCTGCCCGCCGCTGGGTCGCGAGCGCAAGCGCCGCGAGAAGGCGGGGCTGGCGCTCACACCCATCGGTACCGACGGCTACTACATCCCCATCGTCCCCGCCGGCCAGACGGCGCTGGCAGCCGGCGGCGCGCCGGCCACGTTCCAAGGCATCGACCCGCGCCTGCCGACACCTGCCGTGGAACCGGTCTACGCCGGCAGCGGCGCTCTGGCCTGGCTGGTCGGCGAGGTGCGCGACCACCTCTGGCCCTGGACGCACGAGCCTGACGTGCACCACCGCGGGCTCAAGGCCGTGGGCATCGGATTGGCGGCGGTGGCCACGGTGGTGTGGCTGCTGGCGGCCGATGGGCGCATGTCGCAGGTGGCGGTGATGGGCTGGTGGTTCGGCTGGAGCGTCTACGAGGTCATCATCCGCATGGAAGGCAAGCGCCACGTGAAGGATGGCCCGTGGTGGGGCCGCACCTGGCGTGAAGCCAACCTGATGGACATGCTGAGCTACGTCGGTTTCAAGAACCTGCTGGTCGGCGCCACGCTGTTCCTGGTGCTCAAGACGGCGGGGGTACTGCTCGAATGAGGCCCCCCACGGTCCCCGCGGTCCCAAAGGGCACATGTGGCCTGGCAGCCTGGGTGTCCGCGATCGGCCGGCGGAAGCCGCTCACCGACCTCATGGCGCGCATGCGCGCAGGCCTCGCGTTCGCGCTGATGACGGCCACCGGTCTGACGCCGGCCGCGGCAGCGGTCTGGCGTGTCGAGCCCGGCCAGAACCTTCAGCAGACCGTGGATGCCGCGGCGCCCGGCGACACCGTGGTCCTGGCAGCGGGCCTGCACGCCGGCAACCTGCGCATCGCCAAGCCGCTGACTTTGCGCGGCGATGGCCGACCCACGCTCAGCGGCGCGATGCGCGGCGATGTCATCCGCGTCACATCGCCCGACGTGGTGATCGAAGGGCTGATCGTGCGCGACTCGGGCGACAACCTCAAGGGCCAGAACGCCGGCATCTACATCCAGCCGGGAGCGCACCGCGCGGTGATCCGGCGCTGCGACCTCGTCTACAACCTGTTCGGCCTGTGGATCGAGAAGGCCAACGACGTGCGCGTGGAGGACAACCTCATCACCGGCAAGCGCGACTACGCCAGTTCGCAGCGCGGCAACGGCATCCAGCTCTACAACACCACCGGTGCGCGCATCGAGCGCAACCACATCGGCTTC